>JBBRWA010000114.1:0-16744 GCA_038246345.1 Chitinophagales bacterium | reverse complement strand
GTGGTGACCACAGCCAGCGGCCTGGAATACGAAGTGATGAAAAAAGGCGAAGGCACTGTTTCTCCCGGCCCAACAGATCAGGTAGAGGTACATTACCACGGAACCCTACTCAACGGAAAGGTGTTTGACAGCTCAGTACAACGCGGCGAAACCATCAGCTTTGGCCTCAATCAGGTAATCAGGGGCTGGACAGAAGGTCTCCAGTTGATGAAAGAAGGCGATAAATTTAAGTTTTTCATCCCTTCTGACCTTGCTTATGGCGAAAATAGCCCTGGCGCAGGAATCCCTGCTGGTGCAATGCTGATTTTTGAGGTGGAACTGTTCAAGGTCACGAAAAAATAAAATGACCAACCAACTCCATTATAGAGTGCTGGCAATGGTGGTCGTGTACGGCATCCTGAAGTTTCTGGGAGGTTCTTTCGGAAGCTTTGTGCTGTACCCTGTCACCTTGCTGGTGACTTTTCTGCATGAATTTGGCCATGCCATGGGTGCCATTCTCACGGGCGGCGGTGTAGAAGGTATGCAGATAAACCCTGATGGCAGCGGCTACACGGTGTCGCGTGGCGGCAGTCCGGGAGTGATCTTGATGGGCGGCTACATGGGCAGCGCCATTTTTGGCAACCTGCTTTTTCGCATTGGCGTAAGGCACAAAGCCCTGACCCAGGCAACCCTGTTGACTTTGGGTGCTATTATGGCTTTGGCGGGCATTGTTTGGTTTGAATCCTTCGAAAGCACCGTTATTTTGTTTGCTTTTGCTGTTTCGTTGTTTTTTATCGCCAGAAAAACAAATTGGGACCAGGATGTGCTGATTTTTTTAGGCGTGGCCGCAGTGCTGTACATCATTCAGGATTTCAATGTAGGCCCTCAGAGTGATCTGGTAATGTATGAAAAGGTAGTGGGTATATTCCCTTCCCAGGTCTGGATGTACCTATGGCTGGCATTTGCCGGACTGCTTTTTTGGTGGAATTTGCGCGCGATTTTCAAAAGGATGTAGGGCATGTTTTCAAAAAAAATCTCCATAACCCGTTTGTCCCATTTTGTCATAGGGTACATGATTCTGGCTTTTGGCTGGTGGTCTTTTCACCTTTGGCAGCAAAACGAACGGCTTTTTATCATTGAAAAGCAAGCCTTGGAGCAAAAGTTCTCTGGCAAAAATAATGGCTTGAACCTCTCCCAATTGAAAGGCACTGCCGAGTATGCCAAGATTGAAAAAATCTGGCGCAGCGGTCGGCGTATGGTTGTGGCAGAAGGATTGTTTTTTACGATATGCCTCATATTTGGCCTTTGGGTAATCAACCGAAGCGCCAACCGGGAAGTAACCCTGGCCCGCCAGCGTCGTAATTTTTTGCTCAGTATTACCCACGAGCTCAAGTCGCCAATTGCGTCCCTGCGTCTGGTCATTGAAACCTTGACGAAACGCGCCCTCAATGATACGCAGCGCACACAAATGCTATCCAATGGACTGAAGGATGCCGACAGACTACAAGCTTTGGTAGAAGATCTGCTGCTCGCCGCGCGGCTCGAAGACAAATGGCAACCTGTGCCAGAGCCGTTGGATTTAGCAGCTGTTGCACAAGAATGCTCGGATGCGCTGCGCGTGCGTTTCCCGGAAGCTGTTATCCAGATCAAACATGATGATAGCTTACCGCCTTTATTGGCCGACCGGGCAGGCATGGTTTCTGTTATAAAAAACCTGCTGGAAAACGCCGTGAAATACTCGCCCACAGGTTCTAAAATTGAATTTTCGGCAGCTTTAATTGATGGTAAATACCATTTGAACATCGCAGATCAAGGCCAGGGTATTCCAGACAACGAGAAAAAACGCATTTTTGAAAAGTTTTACCGCCTGGGCAATGAAGACACCCGAAACAGTACCGGAACGGGGCTTGGACTTTTCATTGTCGGCCAGGTCTTGAAAGCGCATCACGGCAGCGTCACCGTAGCCGACAACCGACCGCAAGGCACTGTTTTTTCCATCGTGATTTAATACAGGATCCCTCCTGACTCGAATATCCGAACTATGACATGCTCCAAAGCAGAAACCCAGCTTATTCAAAGCTTGATGGATCGATACGGCGAAGGAGAAGCTTCAAGTATCTCCCGGATCGTTATGGAAGATACTTTCCGATATTATCGCCGCAGCTTTGATCGCGAGCTGAGCACAGAGGAGTCCATTAATTTTGAGGCAATTGGCGCCCGACTATTATCGGGCGAGCCCGTGCAGTATGTCATGGGTGTTGCTGATTTTTTTGGCTTGAAATTTATGGTAACACCTGCGGTCCTTATCCCACGCCAGGAAACAGAAGAACTTGTTTCCGAGATTTTGAAATACTTGAAAAGCCATGTCGCGGATCGCCCAACCCTCCTGGACATCGGCTTGGGCAGTGGTTGCATCGGGCTTACCCTGAAGAAAAAATGGCCGCGATTGCAGCTCTATGGTATGGAAAAAAGTGAAGCAGCGCTTGCGGTCGCCCAGAAAAACGCGGAATTGCTCTTAGGCGATGACTTCCGTGGCACACAATTGTTTCAAGGCGATATTTTAGAGGTTGAATCATGGGATAACCTGCCCAGTTTTGATATTGTTGTCAGCAATCCACCTTATATTCCAACTACTGAAAAACATCTTGTGCCACAGCACGTTCAAGCCCACGAGCCTTGGCTCGCACTATTCGTGGAATCAGACGATCCTTTGCTGTTTTATCGGGTGATTGCGGATTTTGCAGGCAAAAAACTTAAGCCAGGCGGCATGCTTTTTTTTGAATGCAATGAATTCAACGCCGTAGAAGTAGAACAGCTGCTTCGCGAAAAAGGGTTCAAAGATGTGCGGCTTCAACAGGATTTGTCGGGCGCGGATCGGATGGTGCGGGGGAGGGGGTAGTCCCGTTTTCACACCACGGCACAAGGCCCACAACGTGTGCGCCTATTTTATCAATCTAATATCGCCGCAGATCGGCGCTTACAATTTTGTTCTCCATGTTACAACAGAAAATCGCCCCAAAACTGCACTACATCATCGCCATTGTGTTGGCTGCAATGCTTGTACCCGGAATGGGTTTGGCACAAAAAACAACACCGGCTGCTGAAAAAACCAGTCCAGCAAAACCAATATCCACAGCACCTGCTAAAGCTGCCAATCCTGCCATAAAGGATACTGCGATCATCAAACTTTTTGAAAACCCCGCGGCAATCAAATGGGCGCGCTTGTTCAAAGGACGTATAGATGATGGCGCCATGGTCGATCTCAACCTCGGCTTTGATGGAAAAAGCTGTCGCGGCTACCTTACGTATGCCAAAAGTCGCACCCGTTTTCGGCTCCAAGGCACCTTGGATTCCACCAGTTTTCAATTGGAAGAGTTTGATATGGCCAGGACAAAAACAGGCATGCTCACAGGCTCCATCCAAGGCAGGCACTTCGAAGCAGATTGGACGAATGCGACCAACACCATTGGCAGCCGATTGGAAGCAGACGAAATGTCGCCAGGATCTTCTGTGACCCTCAATTGCAGTGACAACAAGTGGAGCAGTCGATACATCACCCGATATAACAACGCCCGTGCCGACATGGTGATAGTACGTGCCCAAAATGGGGCGCTCGAAGGTTTCCTTTGGGTGGAAGCCGACAATGGACGCACCTACAAATTGAAAGGCGAATTAAAGCCTGACGGTAGCTATGAAATGGAAGCATTGGGCAAAGAAGACCGGCTGGTGGCCATGCTTTCGGGCAACTTGAAGCCCGGACAAAACACCGATTGCAACTGGACGGGCAGCGGCGAGCGGCGACTGTTCAAGTTTGTTTTAAAAGACCATTTCCTGCTCGGATGCTATGAATATGCCGACTATGCTTCTGCCTACGATGTGTTGTATCCGCGTACGCCGTGTGCCTCCTGCAATACTTGGCTCGACGATCAAGTAAATGCCTGGGTAGAGCGTTGCAAATCAACCTTTTCAGCGAAGAAAATGCCCTTGTCTGCTGCTAACCGAAATGCGCAAAGAGCCAGCGCCTGGCCTGAAATCGCCTGCTGGACCGATAACTTGTTTACGGGATACATTACCTTTACGGATACTTGGAATGAAAAGGCACAAGGCCTGGCGTACAATTTTGACCTCAAGACCGGAAAGCAGCTCGTAATGGAAGATTTGTTTCAAAAAACATTCAACTATAAAAGCTGGTTCAGCGACTATGCCGCGAAAGAGATGCCCAAACTTGCATCCTTTGCTACCGACCCAAAATACCGGGAATGGTTGAATAAAGAAGGTTTCCCATTTATTTTGATCAGAAGAGAAGGTTTTGAGATGAGCACTTTGTTTCACCCACAATATGGTCGGCAGACAATATTTATACCCTATGATACCATGAAGCCATTTTTGCGCAATGATAGTGCGATTGCGGAGTTTTTGAAATAATATTTTTCACCACAGAGTTACGCAGCGTTTCATAGAGGTATTCACAGAGGTTTTATTAAAAAAAAACTGCGGCGAAGCCGCTAGTGCCGAGTCCACCAGTCGGCGTATGAATCTGGCGGCCATATTTTCCACTCATCTTCGTTGCTCGTCGGTTAAAATGTCCCGCATTTCGCCCTCCTTGCGCCTTAATGAGTGAAAAATCTACCTTCGCATATTCATACGCCAACTGGAGGACTCGGCACTAGTCTTTTCCTCTGTGAAGACATCTGTGTAACGCTGCGTCCTCTGTGGTGATATTTTTTATAAAAACGCATCAACGAGTTCCGACTAAAATGAAATATATGCTAAAGTTCACCATCCTGCTTGCGGCCACCCTAAGCCTCCTTTATTGCACTGATCCCCTCCAAACCCCTGCAAGCACAACGGAAAGCGATTACCTGATACTTACATCAGGCGGTAATTCTGAAGCCCAGGGATATAGCAACACTTCGGGCCAAGTTGTCATTCCAGCCGGAAAATACGCCCAATGCTTCAGCGATACCTTTAAGACCTTTGCCATGGTTCAGTTGCTCAATGGAACCTTTGCTGTCATTGACCGACAGGAGAAGATAGCCTACGAAATTTTCCAATATGATAATGGCCCGGATTACCCGGAAGAAGGCTTATTCAGGATAATTGTGCAGGGTAAAATTGGCTACGCTGATGATAAAACTTTGGCAATTGTAATTCAGCCGCAATTTGATTGCGCCTTTCCTTTTAAAAACAGCTTGGCCAAAGTAAGCACTAACTGCACCAAAAAAACTGAAGGCGAGCATATCACTTGGTTGAGCGATCAATGGACGTATATCGACAAAAAAGGCCAGGCAGCAGCGGAACCATCCAAGCAGTAATGCGCTATTTGTCTGTCCACAGTTTGCTGCTGATAAAGCTGCGAAAATCAAAATTGAGGGCATCCACAATTTTATCTTCCATAGCCCAATAACTAGGGGTAAAAATGATGCCAGGTGTTTCCATCACACTGGAGCTCAACGCCCTGCTATCGCCGGAAACCCGAATTGACCGGTCGCTAAATATCGTATTGGCAGACAGCGAGGTAGCATATATCAACGCTCCACTCATGCCATCAAGAACATCTATCAGCACGATTCCAGATGCCGTTTTTTCTACGATTGTCTCCGTGACGGTGGCCGATACGGTTTCATAAATAGGTGAACGCTCAATAACAACGCCGTTCGTGTCCTTTTTCTCGGTATACCCTATTTCAATATCTTTGGTTTCGGTATAATAGGAAGTAGATGAATAATCTGGGCTGACGTCTACATCTAAAGCGTGACTGCTAATGACAATGTCAAAATATGGACGGTCTGAAGCGTTGGTATAAAACTTTTGCCAAGTAGAACTTGCCCAAGAATCTATTTTGCAAACGCCTTCTATTAAAATATGCTCCACCCCATTGATTGCTGCGCTGTCCAAGAGTGCTGCCGAGTTTTCCCAAACAGGGTAGTAATGTTCTTTTAAATCTACCAAAGTGCTGTAAGCCTCCCGGGCAGCAACATGTGTGCGTTCTTCCAATAAACCCGCTGCTTTTTGATGCAGGTATGCAGCAGCTGCTTGTCGACTGGCCGTTTCCCGTTCAGCTATATTGTTGATGGTCAGGAAATCTGGTTTGTAGCCATTTTTGCTTTCTAATGGCAAAAGCGACAGCACCTTTTGTTGCCGATCTTGTAACCTGCGATGATAGGCGTTGACATACAACCATCGCTCAGGTTTGTCCAGGTTAAGCATTGAATCCGCTGCGAGCAAATCCGCTTTTTGGGCAGATTGATAGGCAGCCTCCAAATGTACAATGTGCTTTTCTTGCTGCTTTTTGCCCGAAAGTCGTTTTACGTTGGCATTGAAATCCGCGTCGTAGGGGCTTTTTTTGAGTAAGGGTTTGGAAGTATTGCCGATGCATCCTGGGAGGAATATGGTTAAGAGCAGGAAAATATGGAAGTGTTTCATGTGCCGCTATTTGAATGTTCGATTCAAATATGGGCACTTGTGGGGAATAACACCGTGAAGGCCAAGTTAAAGTGGGTTTTCGAACAACGTTAAAGTTGGAATTATACAAATTTATAAATTAACAACTTTATAAAATATTTATTATCAATGTATTTTAACCGCATAGCGCACATCGCCCACATAGCCGACTAAACGTACACAGGCAATGGGAGGCATGTATGCTCAGCTGTCCAGGCACCCTCAACGTCTTTCGCTTCCCTTATCCTGAGTTGTCCTGCTGTAGCATCCGTCCACGTGATGTGCGCTGAATGTACTAATTCAGCAACTTCCTGTTTTGCCTTTGTCCTTTTTGACGTGTACGGATGCTTACAGCAAGACAATTCAGGGTAGTCAGCGCTTCTTGACCATCGTCAAAATGGTCGCCAGCGCCACCGTCTCATCTGTTTCGTCATACACATCC
This sequence comes from Chitinophagales bacterium, assembly GCA_038246345.1. GTDB lineage: Bacteria > Bacteroidota > Bacteroidia > Chitinophagales > Saprospiraceae > M3007. Next base: position 9,879 of record JBBRWA010000114.1, on the reverse strand, counting down.
ACCTGCCAGCGCACGATGCCGCGTGGCGGAAGTGCATCATCTACCTTTTGTTCTGTTTCAATTTTCTCCTTCACAGTCAGCCGCACGCCAATGGTCATGCCTGGGTAAACTGGTTTTGTAAAACGGCACTCGTCGAGCCCATAATTGAGAATAACCGGCCCTTTTTTTGCGTCCACAAACATACCTGCGGCTTTGGACAGGATAAAATACCCGTGTGCTACCCGGCCTGTGAAAGGAGTGCCCTCCAAGGAGGTTGCGTCCATGTGGGCGTAAAAGTTGTCGCCCGATACGTTCGCGAAATTGGTGATGTCGGTTTCCGAAACGGTGTGTTTGGCCGTGGTGAGTGTTTCGCCTACCTGGAGTTCTTCAAAATATTTTCGGAATGGATGCACCACGCTTTCCGGGCGAGCGCCGCCGCGCTGGTACGTTTTTGTCACCGCAGTGAGCATAGTAGGGTGTCCCTGAACGGCAATGCGTTGAAGATAGTGCATCACGCCGCGCAATCCGCCCATTTCCTCGCCCCCGCCCGCGCGACCTGGGCCGCCGTGCGTAAGCATGGGCATCGGTGAGCCATGTCCGGTGCTTTCTTTGGCCGATTCACGGTTTAAAATAAGAATACGACCGTGGTAGGCACCTGCTTCCCGGACAAATTCCCCCGCTGCTGCGGGATCAAAAGTACAGATGGTAGAAACCAGGGAGCCTTTGCCGAGGTTGGCCAATTCAATGGCTTTTTCAAGGTTTTTATAGGGCATCAGGGTAGCCACCGGACCAAATGCTTCTACGTTATGGCATTCCTGTCCTTTAAATGGATGCTCATTCAGCAAAAGCAGTGGCGGCAAAAAGGCACCCGATTTTTTGTCGGCACCGATGACTTCAAATTGCTCTAAATCGCCAAAAACAATGGACGAAGAACGGGTTAGCAGTTTCAGGTTTTCCAACACCCGCTCCCGTTGCGTTTGGCTCACGAGGGCGCCCATGCGTACGCCCTCCACCGAAGGGTCGCCAATTTTGGTTTTGGCAAGTTCTTTACCGAGTTGGATTTGCACGTCCTCCAAAAAGCTTTCCGGAACGATGATGCGCCGCACTGCCGTACACTTCTGGCCTGCTTTTACGGTTATTTCAGCGCGTACATTTTTGATAAACACATCGAACTCGGGAGTGCCCGGCCCTGCGTCTTCGCCTAAAACCATGGCATTCAAGGAGTCGGCTTCCAAATTGAATGGTACAGAATATTCCAGGAGTCGCGGATGCGCTTTTAGCTTTTTTCCAGTTGTTGCCGAACCTGTAAAGGTTACAATGTCTTGGTTTTCAACATAATCCAAAAGTCCGTGGCCGCGCCCGCCAATGAATTGCAGGGCGCCTTCAGGCAACAACCCGCTTGCTTCAATATCGCGTACGACGGTTTCTGTTACAAAAGAAGTTACCTCCGATGCTTTCACCACAGCCGCCACGCCAGCCAGCCAGTTGACGGCGCATTTTTCCAACATGCCCCAAACGGGGAAGTTAAATGCGTTGATGTGGAGCGCCACGCCACGCTTAGGCACCATGATGTGCTGACCCACAAAAGTGCCTTCTTTGGAAAGCCCAACGGTTGGCCCGTCTACATAAAAAGTTTCGCTGCCCATCAGGCGGCGCAGCGAGGCGTAGGCAAACAAGTTGCCGATGCCGCCATCAATATCAATCCAGGAATCCACGCGGGTAGCACCGGTAAGGTGGGACGCTGCATAATAGGTCTCTTTTCGGTCGGTCAGGAACAAGGCGAGGCGCTTGAGCATAAGGCCGCGCTCGAAAAAAGTCATTTTCCGCAGGTTGCGGCTGCCAACATTACGGCCGTATTCAAATACATCGGCAGGATCAGCCACATCTCCGGCCATGCTGATGATTTGGTTGTTGTAGGCATTGTGTTGTGGGGCTTCCGTGCCGATGGGGGAATGCCATTTGCCGAGGGCGAAATTTTGCAACTGCTTCATTGTCAATCTAGTAAATTTTTGCGTAGGAATGTGGCCGCGAAGATATTTGAAATTATTGGGAGTCTTGAGCCAGTTGGGTAGTTTCTCAAAGACAATCCGTATCGATGTTTAATGGGCCAATCTGCCTGCAAATCAAAAAAATGCTATGCCCTTCAAAGATTATTGGGGCACCTAAAGCGCTAACACGGTAGTAAACCCGATAATAAGATCCTTTGGAAAATTTGTCTGTAGGAACTGCAATACTAAGTGAAGCATTGCTATCTACATTTCCTGCGTACTGAAATAAGATATTTTTTGATTCATCAATGATCGCCAATTGAAGCTTGATAAGGTTTCCGGGAGATGGACTAAGGATTTGAATCCTAAAACTAGTGCCTGCCATCACAGTGTTCGGGTACTATGGCACTTCAGTAATTGGAACAGAAACGGTACCTTGTAGGAATGAGGTGTCATTTCCCGTAAAATAGGCAGCTTCGGCCGTTGACAAGGTTGTGTTCCCCCCGTCATTAGAGGCTATGCGTCAGCCATTATCACATTATCACTTCATCGAACTATCAAATCAATGTTTCTGCTTTTTTCAGTTTTGAAGGACAAACATAATCCGTTGTTTTAAACAACTCACTTTTCTGAATTGCCGCAAAGCCCCCCTGCACATCCACCAAATTTTCAAACCCGCGTGCCCGTAGAATCGAGGCCATAATCATGCTGCGGTAACCGCCGGCACAATGAATATGGTAGTTGCTTTCCCGATCGAGCAGGTGCATGTTTTCGTTGATGTTGTCGAGGGCAAAATGTTCAGAAGTTTCAAGGTGCTCGGCGCTGTATTCTCCGTCGCGACGCGCGTCGAGGATCAATAAATCGGAATCCATTTCAAGCCGTTGGGCCAATGTTTCAACAGTGATGGATTCAATGGTATCGGTTTCTTTTCCTGCCTTTTTCCAGGCATCAAAACCTCCGTCCAGGTAGCCGATGCAATGATCATATCCGACCCGCGCCAGGCGCAACACCGTTTCTGCCTCCCGGCCAACAGGCGCTACAATAACAATTGGTTGTTTCAAATCGGTGATCAAAGCGCCAACCCATGGGGCAAACTGTCCATCCAAACCAATAAAAATAGAATTCGGAATAAAGCCCTGGGTAAATTCCTGTGGACTGCGCACGTCCAACATCAAAGCATCCTCCGCATTGACGGCTTCCTCGAAAGCTGCAGGATTAAGCGCCTGCGCACCACGCGCCATAACGGTGTCGATGCTTTCATAGCCCAGTTTATTCATCAACGCATTTTTCGCAAAATATTGCGGTGGCTTGTTTAGTCCATCGGTGACTTCGTAAATAAACTGCTCCCTGGTTTTTGCCCGCAACGCATAGTTGAGTTCTTTTTGCAAACCGATGGTAGAGACCGTTTCCTTGCTCATGTTTTTGCCGCAGGCAGAACCGGCGCCATGGGCGGGGTAAACAGTGACATCATCTGCTAGGGTGACAATTTTGGATTGCAGGCTGTCGTATAACATGCCCGCAAGATCCAGTTCTGTCAGGTCGCCTTTGATGGCCAGGTCGGGGCGGCCAACATCGCCAATAAACAAGGTGTCGCCCGTAAATACGGCATGGTCGCGGCCATTTTCATCGATCAATAAGTAACAGGTGCTTTCAGGCGTATGTCCTGGGGTATGCAAGGTTTTGATGGTGATTTTACCAACTTTAAACACCTCCCCGTCTTTGGCAGAATAGGTTTCGTAAGCAGTTTCAGCACCAGGGCCGTACACGATGGTCGCGCCCGTTTTTTTCGCCAAATCAATATGCCCCGACACAAAATCAGCGTGAAAATGTGTTTCGAACACATACTTTACTTGTACGCCATCTTTTTCCACACGATCTAAATACGGCCTTGTTTCGCGCAGTGGGTCAATAAAGGCTGCTTCTCCGTCACTTTCAATGTAATAGGCACCTTGCGCGAGGCAGCCGGTATAGATTTGCTCAATTGTCATGGTACAAACGTTTGCTGACGATAACTTTTTGTTACCGCAAAGTACGCTAAGGATTTAGAAAAAATTAAGGCAATGCCCTAAAAAATGTACTTAGCGATTGTTCGGTAAAGACAAAATTGGCGTAAGAATGTTTATTGTAAGAACCTCGTAGGTCTTTTGAGATAAAGTTTTAACAAGGTTTTCAGTGCAATTACGCTTTAAGCGAAAACATCATTGTCAGCGCCAACAGCGCATTTTCCTCTTCGGCACTGACCTTTCGCAGCATGGTCAGCGCCCTTGGATTTGGCCCTGCATCGGCAATCCGCTTGGGATTCGTTATTGCCGCAGCAGCTTTGTCGCCGATCATAACAGGCCATTGAGCCTCCTCAGCGTTTGGTTCAAGTCGTGCGAGCATTTGGCTGGAACGGCCAGCAGCTAGCAGCACGCCATTGATATACACCGCAAAAGGTTGGTTGCTGATCCACACCTCCGTTTCCTTTTCTTTTTGTCGGAAAATAAACTCCTTGGTGCTTGTTCTGGCGACAAAAACGGAGGTATTGCCGCTGAATTGACCAGCATAAGACAGCACAGGCTCCTGGTAAATGGTCAAAAACACACCTTCGGAGGCGCTGTCCCACCAACCTGGTTTTTTGACATTGCTTTGGTTTAGGGACAATAAACTCAGCATTTCAGCATCCCAAGGCACCAAAGCGCCTGCGGCCTGTGCCCGAATCCGCGTTTGCAGTTTCGCAATGGTGCGTTTCCAAGCCGAAGACCCCGGGTCAAAAATGATTCGGCCCAATGTTCTGGCAATGAAGTAAAAGATTCCCACAATAAAAAAGGCAGTTGTTAAAAGAAAGGCAAGGAATGGAAGGACTCTGCTCATAGATTTTGGTTTACGCTGACGGTACTTCCGGCGGCGAAAATAGGGCTTTTGGCCGCAAAAAGGCGCATGGAAGTGCTGGTTAAAGTAATGATTCATGATAAGAAACAACTCAAATTAGATTTTGATGTACAAAAATCTACCACTTCCTATTGATCGAAAGGATTTTTTCGATGAGACCGGATGCGAAAACGATGAATGGATATTGAGGGTGTGCGCTGTGCCTACTGTCGTTCTGCCATTTGGCACGTCGGATTTCTGACAAAAACATCTAGATTGATGTGAGATTCTGCCATTCCGTCAGATTACCCGCCGTGGCACAATCGTTGATTATTGCAATAACAATGGATTAAATCCTAAACCATCACTATTTTTAAAATAAACGAATTACAACCATAACATGGGAAAAATTATAGGCATTGACCTCGGCACAACCAACTCTTGCGTCTCCGTCATGGTCGGTAACGAACCGATTGTGATACCCAACGACGAAGGCGCACGCACCACCCCTTCGGTGATCGGCTTTCTGGATAACGGCGAACGCAAAATTGGCGCTCCTGCCAAGCGCCAAGCCATTACCAACCCGCAACGTACCGTCGCTTCCATCAAACGTTTTATGGGCATGCGCTTCAGTGAAGCTACATCCGAAATAAAACGCGCTGCTTACAAAGTAGTAAAAGGCGACAATGACACTTGCCGTGTTGATATTGACGGGCGGTTCTTTACTCCGCAGGAAATCAGCGCAATGACGCTGCAAAAAATGAAAAAAATCGCTGAAGATTACCTCGGCGAAGCAGTAACAGAAGCTGTTATCACAGTTCCGGCTTACTTCAATGACTCACAACGCCAGGCTACCAAAGAAGCCGGTGCCATTGCGGGACTTGATGTGAAACGTATCGTAAACGAGCCTACGGCAGCGGCCCTCGCTTATGGCCTTGACAAGCGCGACCAAGACATAAAAATTGCGGTGTATGACCTCGGCGGCGGTACTTTCGATATCTCCATCCTTGAACTTGGGGGCGGTGTATTTGAAGTGCGCTCTACCAATGGCGACACCCACCTCGGTGGCGACGACTTCGACCAAGTCATCATTGAATGGCTGGCCGATGAATTCAAAAAGCAGGAGCACATGGATCTCCGCAAAGATCCCATGGCACTCCAACGCTTGAAAGAAGCCGCTGAAAAAGCAAAAATCGAGTTGTCGGCCAGCGCAGAAACGGAGATCAACCTCCCGTATATCACCGCTATTGACAGTGTGCCTAAACACCTTGTGATGAAACTAAGCCGCGCGAAGTTCGAACAAATGACCGACGCACTGGTACAGCGCACCCTTGAGCCTTGCCGCAAAGCACTCGCTGATGCCGGTATGAAAGCCAGCGATGTGCAAGAAGTCATCCTGGTGGGCGGTTCAACCCGTATCCCACGCATCCAGGAAGAAGTGGAGAAGTTCTTCGGTCGCAAGCCCAATCGCTCGGTAAACCCCGACGAAGTAGTGGCCATCGGTGCTGGTGTTCAAGGCGCTATCTTGTCTGGCAATGCAGGTGTGAAAGACATGGTATTGCTCGATGTGACGCCACTGTCACTGGGTATTGAAACCATGGGTGGTATCTTCGACGTAGTTATTGAGTCAAACACGACCATCCCTTCGAAGAAGTCAAAAACTTACTCTACGGCGAGTGACAACCAGCCGCAGGTAGAAATTCATATCCTCCAAGGTGAGCGCCCGATGGCGCGCGACAATCGCTCTGTAGGCCGTTTCATCCTTGAAGGTCTTATGCCCTCACCACGGGGTATACCGCAAATTGAAGTCACTTTCGACATGGATGCCAACGGTATACTGAGTGTATCGGCGATGGACAAGGGCACTGGCAAGCAGCAAAACATCCGCATCGAAGCCAGCACAGGTCTTTCGAAAGATGAGATTGCGCGTATGAAGGCTGAGGCAGAAGCGAATGCTGAAACCGATCGTCAAGTGCGTGAAAAGGCTGAAAAGCTCAACGGTGCTGATACATTGATTTTCCAAACAGAAAAGCAACTCAAGGAATTCGGTGAAAAAGTACCGGCCAACCACAAAGAGAACATCGAAAAAGCACTCGTTGATCTCCGGGAGGCGCATAAGTCAGAAGACCTCGACCGTATCGATAAAACGACCATCGTGCTCAATGAAGCATGGAATGCTGCCAGCCAGGAAATTTATGCTGCACAAGCAGATGCTTCTGGTGGCCCAACGGCGGAGCCTGACGGTCAGGATTCCACTGAAGGTGGCAATGCTGGCGGTACAGGTGAAGCACAAGATGTAGAATTTGAAGAAGTAAAAAGTTGATTTGATAATTTGATAATTAGCCAATTTGATAATGGGAAGCCGCTCGGAATAGACTCCGGGCGGCTTTCGTATTTTGTGCTATTTCGCTACCATGGCCATTTTTCCTGCTGTTTCAATCAATTGCGCCAATTCAGCCCTGTATCCATTCGGATCGTAGCTGGATGCCGCGCGTACCTGGGCCAGCGCGTGCGCGTACGAGGCAGCTCCTTTGTATTTTGAATCCCGGAGTAGCATTCCAAATTCCGCAATGGCGGAGGCCAATTTAAAATTCGCGCTTTCTGTTTTCCGGTCGAGTGCGGCAGCATTGAGCCGGTATTCCATGAGCTGACTGCCTGCCTTTCCTTTTGGCTTTTTGTACCGCAATTGCAGCACCAGAAGATCATCGTCGCTAATTTTTACAGATTTATCGGGCTGTTGCACCACCACCAAAGCGGAATCAAGTTTGCTGAGCTCAGGCAATTGCTGCCCTTTTGGTATCAGTTCGTATAAGGCTGTCACCCGATGGCCGACACCCAATTCTCCGGCATCCTTGGTATCATCGTTGAAATCCTCCGTAGCCAACATTCGGTTTTCATAGCCGATTAACCGATACCCTGCTACAATTTCAGGGTTGAAATGTAATTGCAGTTTTACGTCTTTGGCAATGGCGAACAGTGTGCCGCCAAATTCCTTGATTAGCACCTTCTTGGCTTCCGCTAATTGGTCGATGTAGGCATGGTTGCCATTGCCTTTGTCGGCCAGCATTTGCATTTTCCCGTCTTGGTAGTTTCCCATGCCAAAGCCGAGAATAGAGAGATAGATTCCGCTTTCGCGCTCCTTTTCAATAAGTTTTACCAAATCATCCTCCGTACTTACGCCGATATTGAAATCACCGTCGGTGCAGAGCACTACGCGGTTGTTGCCGGCGGGAGCGAAGTTTTTCAAAGCTGTTTCATAGGCCAATGTGATGCCTGCGCCCCCTGCTGTACTTCCCCCGGAGCGGAGGTTTTGTATGGCGGCTTTGATTTTGGCTTTGTCAGTGCCAGGGGTGCTCTCCAATACCAACCCGGCAGCACCGGCATAGACAACTATGGCGACACGGTCGTTGGCGCGCAGGTTGTCGGTAAGCATGATAAGTGATTGTTGTACCAGCGGTAGTTTATTCTCTTGGACCATGCTGCCCGATACGTCGATCAGGAAGACGAAATTTGAAGCAGGCAATTGCCCTATATCCATGTTGAGACCTTGCAAACCGATCATGAGCAGGCGGTTGTCAGGATTCCAGGGACAAGGCGCCACCTCAACATTGGCTTCAAAAGGATGTGGCCCTACTGGTGGAGTGTATTGGTAATCAAAGTAGTTCAACATCTCTTCGATACGAACGGCGTCTTTGGGCGGTAGGGAACCGTAGTTCAGGTGCCGCCGAATATTGGTGTATGATGCTACGTCCACATCAATGGAGAAGGTGGAGATATTGCTGGATTCGGCATCCTGAAATGGATTTTCGATGATCTGGTTGTACTGTTCGGCGGAGTAGTCGCGGGGCAGGGAGTCCATTCTACTCACTACCTTATTTTTGGGCGCGGGCTGTGGCGATTTCGGCTTGCTGGCCATAACTGCTGCTGGTTTCTTTTTCATCCGGTCAACAGCTGCTGTCTTGTTGGCGGCATTGCTCCGGGAACCTTTTATGTTCACCTTGCCTCCATCTACAGAACCGGAACCAGCCGTCGTAGCAACAATGCTATTCGTGCTTCGGGTAGGCAAGTTCTTGATTTGATCACTGGTGAGTGTTTGGCCTGTGCTCGTTTTATCCTGTTCAATAAGGGGCACCTTAAAAGCGGTAATAACAACCTCTGATAATGATTGTGCATTTGATAAAGTGAAATCAGGGATTGCAATTATTCTCCCATGTATTGCTTTGACATTTTCAAGACGTTGTGTCTGCAATCCAGTGTAACCCACCTCGATTGAATAAAGACCGGAATCTAAGGCTATTCTGTAATTTCCATCAAAATCAGTTATTGCCCCTCGAACAAAAACATTGCCCTGAAAAGCCTTGACAGAAGCACCAATGAGCGGTGATTGTTCCTGGTCTTTAACTGTGCCTGATAGATAGCTGTTAGATTGTGCCGTCAACTGGTAGGAGAAACAGAGTAGCAATAGGGCAAAAAGCCCACATTTCCCGACTTGGGGAAGTTTTGAAGTGAAAAATTTCATTTTAGAAAGTTTTGACAGGTGAAAAAATAAAAATCACCACAGTAAGGGCACTTAAGTAAAGGGCAAAATTTCAAAAAGCAAAAGGCAATGAAAATCAAGGTGTAGGTGATAGTTAGTTCAAACTAATTACGACCAAATACTAAAAAAAGTGCCCTATTAGAAACTGATCAAAACGTCCGGAACGCTCGTCAGCCCTGTTGGGTTCGGGCTAAGGGATGCACGACGCCAGCAGGAATACACAAAGGTGTTTGTTTCTCAAGAGAGAAAAGCGCCTGTTGCATGGCTAATGTGTGTGGCGGCATTAATTCTATGTCAATACCGTCTGTCAACTAGTGGGCCTGCAAGTGTAATTTGGCGGGTAACATCCGAGTTACTGTGTGCTATATTCATCCGTCGAAATTGACTGCATGCTTACTGAGTAAGTGTCGTTTTCTACAAAAAATGTATCGTAGAAAAATTGGTTGTCCACAGTTTTGCCTGAGGCCTGGGCGAGGTTTGACAACTTAAAAAAAAAGTTGTCAAAGCTGTTCAGTGGCTTGGCCT
>JBBRWA010000113.1:0-16852 GCA_038246345.1 Chitinophagales bacterium | reverse complement strand
TTGCCATCGCAGAAGCATTATACCATAAAGGGTCTGAGGTAACCTTAGTATTGGGCCCAACAGATATAAGGCCCGAAAGCAGCGGCATCAAGGTTGTTTCCGTCAATACAGCCCAGGAGATGTTCGATGCCTGCATGGCTGTTTTTCCAGAAACCGACATTGCCGTTATGGCTGCCGCGGTCGCAGATTACCGTCCCAAAATTTTCTCCGATACTAAAATCAAAAAGAACGAAGGCGATCTGATCCTTGAGTTGGCCAAGACCGTGGATATTGCTGCCGCACTAGGAAAGGTAAAAGGCGCTCATCAAATGCTGATTGGATTTGCGCTTGAAACCAACAACGAAGCGCAAAACGCCCTTTTAAAACTTGAAAAAAAGAACCTCGACTTCATTGTGCTCAATTCGATGCAAGACAAAGGCGCGGGTTTTGGGCACGATACCAACAAAATCACTATTTTGAGACGCAATGGCACCCAAACGGCTTTCCCCGTAAAAAGCAAAACAGCCGTTGCCCATGATATTGTAGCAGAAATCGCAGCTGCAGCCAACCTGAAAGCCGTTTAATGCGTCATAGCAACATCATCCCAGAAACTTCACAATTCATTGGCCATCCATCCGAAAAAGTACGGACCTATGTTCAAACAGTTTTTTATTCTACTCGTTCTATCTGCTTGTTTTTCATCGCTTTATGCGCAAGGAGAACTGAATGCCACGGTGCGGATAAACACGCCACAATTACAGCGGAACGACCGCAAGGTTTTTGACCAACTGGAATCCTCACTCCGGGATTTCCTGAACAACACCAAGTGGACCAACGATAATTTTGAGCAAGTAGAGAGGATCAAGTGCAATTTCATCCTCACCATTTCAAAGGAATTGGAGAACAACTACTTTGAGGCTGAGTTGGCGGTGCAGTCTACCCGTCCTGTTTACGGTAGCGGGTTCGAGACGCCGTTAATTTCCTACCTGGACAAGGATGTCGTTTTTTTATACGAGCAGAACCAGCCCATCGAGTTCTTCCGCGATGTGACTGACAATCAAAACCTACCCTCCTTGTTTGCATTTTACGTGTACGTAATCCTGGGCATGGACTACGATTCATACTCCTTATATGGCGGCGATGCTCATTATGCTACGGCGGAAAGGATAGTCACCAACATCCAGAACTCCAGCAATTCATCAACCGGCTGGCGCCCAGCTGATGGTGGTAAGAACCGTAACCGTTACTGGATTATTGAAAACACGCTTAACCCACGTGTAAAGCCATTCCGTGCTGCCATGTACAATTATTACCGCAAAGGGCTCGATATGTTTACCCTCAACCAGGAAACAGCAAGGGCCAATATTTTGTTGGCCTTGGAAGATGTCGACAAAGTAAGTGTCGCTTATTTGAACTCTATGATTGTTCAGATGTTTTCTTATGCCAAAAAAGACGAGCTGGTAGAGATGTGGAAGACCGCTCCAAAAGTTCAAAAAGACCGCGTGATACAGATTATGTCACGAATCGATCCGGCAAACAGCCAGCGATATCGAGAGATTGGCTTCTGATTTTAGGTAGTTTGTCGTCAATCGTACCACTTATTTCAACGGCTTCCGTAGTTTTGCCCTGAACTTCGGAAGCCGTTTCACTTTTTCTCCCAATCGAGACCTTTTTAAAAATAATAATGGATACTATTTCAATCGTTTGTCAGTTCTTTTTAAGTCTTTCTTTGTTGATTGTGTTGCATGAAATGGGGCACTTTGCTCCTGCGAAATGGTTCAAGACACGTGTCGAGAAATTCTACCTTTTCTTTGATTTTGCCCCCTTTAATTCGCTTTGGAAAATTAAAAAAGGCGAAACCGAATATGGTATTGGATGGCTGCCACTGGGTGGATATGTGAAAATATCCGGTATGGTGGATGAAAGCATGGACACCGAACAAATGAAACTGCCACCCCAACCTTGGGAGTTTCGCTCTAAACCAGCTTGGCAACGCCTCATCATCATGCTCGGTGGGGTTACGGTCAATTTCCTGCTGGGTTTCTTTATATTTGGCATGATGCTTTGGTATTTTGGCAAGGGATATGTGCCGACCAGCGAGGTAAAGCAATACGGAATGGCTTATGATTCTGTACTGCTGCGACAAGGCTTCCAACAAGGCGATGTGCTGACAAAAATCGGCGACCAAGATTTCCCAAGGGTTGATGCCAGCCCATTTATTGAAGCGGTTGTATTGGGCAACGTTCGGCAAATAACAGTAAACCGCAATGGCGCTGACACTTCCTTCATGCTCTCAGAAGACATTGCCCAGCAAATCACCAGCCAACACGTCTCCAAGAGCGCGCTTTTTACCCCGCGCATCCCATTCTATATCAATCAATTGGCGGCAGGAAAATCTGCTGAAAAGGCAGGCCTACTAAAAGGTGATCATATTGTCGCATTCAATGGCCGACCTATCCCCTACTTTGACCAATTCACGGCGTTTGCACAACAGAACAAGGGCAAAACAGTAGCACTGGGCATAGAACGTGATGGTAAGCGCCAGGACCTTAATGTTGAAATTTCAGAACAAGGCACCATTGGCGTTGTCATCAAGCCCGATGGCTTTTTCAAAGTTGAACGCGAAAAATATTCCCTGGCACAGGCCATTCCCGGCGGAGTTAAAATGGGCGTTGCTTTTCTGAACAACCAGCTCAAAGCTTTTGGCCAGATGTTCAGCGGTAAAATCTCCGTAAAAGATAACCTGGGCAGCGTGATCAGTATTGGTAAATTGTTTAGCCCGTCTTGGGATTGGGAGGTTTTTTGGAATGTAACGGCCTCGTTGAGCATCATCCTCGCATTTATGAACCTGTTGCCCATTCCGGCACTGGATGGAGGATATGTACTGTTTCTGATCTGGGAGGTTATTACTGGCAGGAAAGTGAGTGACAAGTTTATGGAGCGTGCTGTTACGGTAGGTTTCTTTCTGTTGCTCGGCCTGATGGTTTTGGCACTCGGCTTGGATGTATGGCGGCATTTCTTGCAAAAACTATTCTGAGCTAACAATTACCATGGATTCGGCGGTAAAACCCAACTATTTTGAATTTTTCGGCCTACCAGTAGCACTCTTTGTAGATCTTGCTGCGCTGCGTCGTGCGTATTTGGAAAACAGTCGCAAATTCCATCCGGACTTCCATACTTTGTCCTCAGAAGTGGAGCAAAACCAATCGTTGGAGCTTTCCACGCTTAACAACAAGGCTTACAAAACGCTGTCGGATCCAGACCTGCGTTTGAAGTATGTGTTGACATTGAATGGGCTGCTTTCCGAAGATGGCCCAGAAGAAAATATCTCCCAGGCGTTTTTAATGGAGATGATGGAAATTAATGAAAAAATAATGGAGCTGGAATTCGACCCTTCTCCAGCGCAATATCAGGAGGCTTTAGGTGCTTCTAGAATCCTTGAAAACGGCCTAGAGACATCACTAGGGTCGATTTTGACAACATGGACAGCAGCCACAGGCAGCCCCTCAGATCTGCTTGCTGCAAAAGAGTTTTTTTTTAAAAAAAGGTACTTGTTGCGTGTGAAAGAAAATCTCTCTAAGTTTGCGTCCGCTTTTGAATAAAACGAAGAAAAAGCACGTTGCGGGAATGGCGGAATGGTAGACGCGCTGGTCTCAAACACCTGTGATTTCACGATCGTGCGAGTTCGAGTCTCGCTTCCCGCACCAAGCGCCCCGGCAACACCGGGGCGCTTTATTTTTACCTTAGTGCAGCGTCCAGGCAGTATTTTCACAAATTTCACTTTCAATTGAATCCAATGACGTCATTTCCTTACACCAACCGCGATGTTTCCTGGTTATCCTTCAATTATCGGGTACTTCAAGAAGCAAAGGACCCAGCGGTACCTTTATTGGAACGATTGAAGTTTTTGGCTATTTACTCCTCCAATCTGGACGAGTTTTTCAGGATCAGGGTGGCGGGTATTCGAAAGTTGAAAAAAGTAGGCAAAAAGACCAAGGCACAACTGGGGTTTGACCCAAGCACCTTGTTAAAGGAGGTGCACAAGATTGTCAACCGCCAACAAGTAGAATTTTCTCAAATATTTGAAGAACAGATTGTGCCGGAGCTGCGCAGGCACCATGTAAACATCTTGCGGCGGCTCGATTTGAATGATGACCATAAGCTGTTTGTAGAAAACTATTTTCAAGACAATCTGCTGCCCTTCGTCATGCCTGTACTGTTGGTCAAGCACCGCATCAACCCTTTTCTGGCAAATGCACACCTTTACCTGGCGGTGCACCTTCGACAAAAAAAGAAGCCCTTGTCTCTTAGCGAGTATGCCCTCGTAAAAATCCCATCAGATCAGGTGCCGCGCTTTGTAGTACTGCCTTCGGCTTCAGGCCGCTATGATTTGATTATGCTGGATGATATTGTACGGCATAACGTGACCCGACTTTTCCCTGGTTATGATATTCAGGATGCTTATTCGATCAAGCTGACCCGCGACGGCGATTTGCAAATTGACGATGAATATTCAGGCGATTTGGTGCAAAAAATAAAATCCAGCCTCCAAAAACGTCAGGTTGGCCCTGCCAGTCGATTTGTATATGACCGCGAAATGCCATCGCACTTATTGGAGTATTTGCAAGACACGTTTGATCTGCGCAAAAACGATATGCTGCCCGAGGGTCGCTATCACAACAACTTCGATTTTTTTAAATTTCCTGATTTTGACTTAGCGCACTTAAAATACAAGCCATTACCACCGCTCCACCATCCAGTACTGCACGATACTGAAAATCCATTCGAAGCCATTCGCGCATCCGACAAATTGCTGCACGTGCCATACCAGTCCTTCCAAGCCGTTATCAACCTTTTTGAGCGTGCAGCACATGACCCCACCGTAACGCATATCAAGGTAATCCAATACCGGGTAGCTAAGCACAGTAAAGTCTTGCAGGCGTTGATGGAAGCGATACAAAGGGGCAAACAGGTGTCAGTATTTGTAGAAATTAAAGCCAGGTTCGACGAAGCAACCAACCTGGAATGGGGCGAACGGCTCGAAAAGGCAGGCGTACGGGTACACTACTCCTTCCCAGGCGTTAAAGTACATTCAAAACTCGCGCTGTTCCGTCGGATTGAAGGCGGGAAACCTCAATTGTATGCTTACCTGGGCACGGGTAACTTTCATGAAGAAACTGCTAAAATATATTCCGACTTCGCCATTTTCACTGCAGACCAGCGTTTGACCACTGAAGTGAGCAATGTTTTCAGTTTTCTGGAAAATGTGAAACCGCCAGCGCAGGAATTCCAGCACCTAATGGTCGGAAAATTCAACCTACGCACCAAACTATACGCCTTAATCGATCAGGAGATAGCAGTGGCTAAGGGTGGGCATGAAGCCAGTATGATCCTGAAAATTAATAGCCTGGAGGACAAAGAGATTATCCAGAAATTATACGAAGCATCCACTGCAGGTGTGCGCATCCGCCTGATTATTCGCGGAATTTGCTGCCTGGAACCCGGTATTCAAGGCGTGAGTGAAAACATTGAAGTTATTAGCATTGTCGACAGGTTTCTGGAGCATGCACGTATATTTATCTTTCACAACGGCGGAGATGAATTGATGTTCCTGAGCAGTGCCGACTGGATGGAGCGCAACCTTAGCTACAGGATTGAAACTACCTTTCCTGTGTACGACCCTGCTATTCGGCAGGAAATCCGCAACCTAATCGAATTGCAAATCAATGACAACGTCAAAGCTAGAATCATAGACAACAAAAACCAAAATGAGTACAGAAGAACAGGGCATGACATCCCGGTAAGGGCTCAAATTGAAACATATTTCTACTACAAAAGGAAATTAGAAGCCGAATTAGAGCCAAAAGTTGAAGAAACTGAATAGTTTCCCTACCTTTTGAAAAAAAACGCCTCGTTCTAACTTTTTTTTTCAAAAAACATTTGCTCGTTTGAAAGGTGGCGTACTATCTTTGCCGCCGCTAAACGCGGAAATAGCTCAGCTGGTAGAGCGCGACCTTGCCAAGGTCGAGGTCGCGAGTTCGAATCTCGTTTTCCGCTCCTCGTAAAAAGCCCGGTCTGTAAAGACTGGGCTTTTTCATTTTGATATTCCTCCTATTTGATGCGCGCGCCGTAACTATACCCTATGAAGTACCTCATTGTCATCGGCGGCGCTACAGCTACAGGAAAAACAGCCTTGGCTATCCAATTGGCGCAACATTTCAACACCGCCATTCTTTCAGCCGACAGCCGACAGTTTTTTCGCGAAATGAGCATTGGTACTGCCAAGCCCTCTGCACCGGAGCTGGCCGCCGCGAAACATTACTTTATTGACAATCTTTCGATTACAGAAGATTACAGTGTCGGCGATTTTGAGCGGGAAGCACTTTCAGTACTGGAAAAGGTGTTTAAAACAAAGGATTTCGCCATAGTGGTTGGCGGCTCTGGGCTTTATTTGAGGGCTGTATGCGAAGGGCTCGACATTTTTCCTGAAATCAGCCCGGAAACAAAGGACATGGTGGCACATAATGCTGAAGAAGGCGGACTTGCCTGGATGCAACAGCAACTTCATTTGTTAGACCCCGAATACTTAAAAGTTGTCGACCTGCAAAATCCAGCCAGGATGCGCCGCGCTTTGGAGGTATGCCTGGAAACGGGTCTACCCTATTCCTCCTTTCGACAAAATAGCAAAGCAATCCGACCTTTTGCTGTTATTCAGATTTTGCTCGATCTCCCAAGGGCAGTGCTCTACGAACGCATCAATAAAAGGGTCGATCAAATGATTGGGCAAGGCTTGGAGGCAGAAGCGCACGCACTCCTACCCTACCAGGACAAACCTGCCTTGAAAACGGTGGGCTATGAAGAGTTCTTCGCCCATTTCAAAGGAGAAATTTCACTGGAAGATGCCATCTTAAAAATCAAACAGCATTCCCGGAACTATGCCAAACGGCAAGCTACCTGGTTCAGAAAACATGGGGAATGGACAAGTTTTCACCCCGAAGCTTACCGAAAAATATTGGAGTATCTCAATACCCATATCCCTCAAAAAACATGAGCCATTTCGAAAAATCGAAATGACTCATGTTTACAATATTCGTCGATCTCTAAAAAAATTCGAGATACCTTCCTGATACTTTATTTAACCACCACCAAGCGCCGCACAAAAACCTGGTTGTCAACGAGCACCGCAACGTTGTACACGCCCGCAGCTTGTTGAGACAAGTCGATTGGCAATGTTACGTCAGCGGTGACCATCCTTGCGTTTTCAAGCACCAGACGGCCCAGTACATCTCTTACTTCAACTTTAACGGGCATTTGATTGTCCAATTTCAGCGTCAAAGTTGTCAGACCCGTTGTCGGGTTTGGCGAAAGCGCAAAACTGCGCAAATAAGCAGCTTCATCCGTGCCAGAAGTCGTCTCTACTGTAAAAGCTGAAACGGACGTACAGCCTGTGCTACTTTCTGTAACGGTGACCGTATACGTTCCGCCAGCAAGGCCAGAAATGCCTGTGGTTGTTGCCCCATTGCTCCAGGTGTAGGCAAAAGGTGGCGTGCCACCAGTAACCACCAAGCTAATGGCACCATTGTTGAGACCGGGACCGCTTTCATTGGAAATATTCGCTGAAATCAGCACCAGAGGAACAGCCGCTACCGTCAGGGTATCACTTTCCCAGGAACATCCGCCAGCGTCAGACACAATTACACTAATTGGGGCACCACCAGCAAAATACAGCGCAGAAGAGAATGTTGAGCCATTGGACCACAGGTAGCTGTATGGCAGCGTACCGCCATTTGCCAGTGCTGTTATCGCGATAGATCCATCACAATCCAGGAAGTATGGTTCCAAGGAAGCAGAAAAAGTTGGTGCCGCATTCACGACAAATGATACGTTAATAGCACATCCATTGCTACCCGTCACGGTCACCACCTGGATGCCAGGAGCGCAAACCTCAACCGGGGCTATAATCAAGCCAGAAGTGATTGGGATCAACTGGACGGTAACACAAGGATTTGTGCAGTTTAGCACTGGGATATTTGTTGGAACATCAACCATCGGGAATTGTGTGTTATTAAGCACAACTGTTGTCAGAGAGTTGGTACAACCTGATGGAGCCGTTACGCGCAGCGTATAGGTTCCAGGGAAGCTTGTCGAAGGATTTTGGTCGGTTGAAGAAAATCCGCCAGGTCCCGTCCAGAGAAACATTGAATTGGGGATGCTGCTGGTAGCAACCAAAGTGACTAAAGGATCATTACAAGAAACTTCGCCGCCCGCAGCTGTAATTACAGGCACACTGCCATCCGATTCAACTTCAAATTGTGCCGAAGAAGTACAACCTGCACTGATATCGGTAACTATAAGTGAGTAAACTCCTGGCAATGAAACCGTTGGGCTCTGTTGGTTGACATTTGTAGCGTCAATGCCTGCGCCACTCCATTGATACGTCACAAATGCTGCCATCGAGCTGCCCATTAGCTGAACAGATGTGTTTTGACAACTTAGGGTTCCAGAGCTGCTAATTGAAGCGCCAGGCTCGCTGATATCTGCCAGTACTTCAATGTCATTTTCGACAGAACAGCCATTGACATTTGACACCGTTTGAATGGTATACACGCCGGGATCACAAAACAGCACAGCCACACCTTGTATCAGTGACATTCCATTCATAGAATAATCATAATCAGCAGAAGCTGGCAGTTCTACCGAAGCGCAAGCATTGAGGCAATAGTAAGTAAGCGGGCTCGGGAAATCAACTTCTGGAAGGGCCGTATTGGCGGTCAAAGAGAAGGTTGCTTCGCCTGGGCAGCCATTATCAAGACTATTCACAAACACCTCATAAGTGACTGGCGTACCAACCGTAATGGTAGGCGTTGTTTCTCCTGACGACCATTGGAAAGAGCCCATATCCAGGGCTGAAGAAGACGTTACAGACAGGGTAGACGACAAATTCAAACAAGTCAATATCCCGGTAGAAACAATGTTCAGCACTGGAGGGATGGTATTTTGATCTACAAAGGTTGAACCTGTTGCGGTACAACCGTTCACATCTGTTACGACAACATTGTAGGCACCTGCATCAGAAATTGTAAATATGTCATTGGTCGAATTGGCACCAAACGGCCCTGACCATGCCCAGTCAACAATTTGGGTATTGCTGTTCACGGCTAGCCCAATAGAAAAGTTAGCACAGGTAAGGGTGCCACCTTGAACAGTAATGGTCGGCGGAGTCGCTGGCGTGTGCACCAAATAAGCGATGGGCCCTACGCTGTTATTGAGGTAAATACCGCCACCTGGCGACACCTGGGTTTTAATGGCGCGAACCTGATAAAACAAAGTATCTGCCACGGTATTATCATCAAGGAACGTTGTCCCCGTGATCATATTAGTGCTTATTCGGGCGTAAGGTCCATCATTGGAAAGGCTTCTGTAAACATGGTAACCATCCACTGCCTCGGCAGGTGCAGCCCAGGTAATTTGAACACCCGAGCAAGTATTCTCTACCAGAACATCTGTTGGAGGTGCTACGATATGTGCCCGCAACGTTGGATCGCCCAACAAAGCCGTATGCGCACCGCTCTCGCCAACCTGCGATTGGAAAAAGCCGTTGTTGAATTGGGCATTCTGTGTCTCTTTATGGCAAAAGCCGATGGTTTCACCTGAAGCAAGCGCTTGGTTGAACCAGTGCGGGCGCCCCGCCCAGGAGCAAGTCAGGATGCCGCCACGGGATGCCAGTGCAGAAGGCATAAAGGGATTGGTTTCAAAATCCCAATCGCCGAAATAACTTCCAAATAGATTTGAAAAAACAATGTTTACTTCTTTCGTAGCGAAATCAGTGCTACTGCCAATGCCACTTGCACCTTGATAGTTTCCACCACCACAACCATAGCCCAAAAGCCAGCGATCTGTGGCGCTGCCGTCTATAAAGTCAATATTAGTGACGATGTTCGACGCGCCCACTAACGGGTAAGCATTTCTGAAACCATCGGATGCGAAGGATTCTCCGCCGAAATAACCAAAATTATCGTCAACCAAAGCCTTGTTTTGTACCGTGTAAACGCCCGTACGCCAAGCATGGTTTTTATCCAAATATCGACGTACCAAACCTATGGCATCTGGCTCGCCAAAAGCAGGGGCGTTCAGCCGCCTGAAATCGATACGCCCTACTTGTAGTTCCACAGCACTTGGAATGATGCTCTGGTCAAATTTCCCGTCACCAGGTACATTGTCGTTCGCATCGCGGGCTGGTGTGGTGTTATTTACACCCGAATCCGTCCAATTGCCATTAATATCTCCATAATATGAATCTGCTGGCCAAGCTCCGGCGTGTTCCGGATGTCCATCCCAGTTGGCGTTGCCAGAATAGGGGATGGGTACGTCGCCAATAAGCAATACGGATTTCAAGTTTTGGGGGTCGGCGTTGTAGGCTGCCGTAATCATGGCTTTCACGGACTGAACCGTGGCACTTGGCCCTATTTTTACTGGTGTGGTCACCCAGCCATCGCCGCGCATGTCATTTTTCATGCGCACCAGTTCCACACCGATGGCATCTGCCGTGATGGAATCCATGATAATCAGGATTTTGCCCCTGTTATCAACTACCGGAGCGCGCACTGCAACATGTGCATAACCAAAAGCACTCAGCGTTGTGTTGCGCTGGATGACATATTCGTACGTTTGGCCAAGGACAATGCCGATATTGTCCGTGTAAGTGGTCAAGGTGCTGCTGGTGTCAAACAGGACTTGTACCCATTGATTGCCCATCAGGCCTTTTGTCCGGCGCAAGACCAACAGGTCCGCATCGCCGCTAGGGTTGGGCCAGTTTAAAGTGACACTGTTGGGTGAAAGACTTACCGTAGCCGAAAGGGGCACGGTGGCATCTTGTGATGACTGTGCTCCTGCGTTGCCAAAAGCAAACAATAAGAGCAGTGTTAAACATGTAATCGATAACCGCATGGTGGTAAATAGATTGGTGAGAAATGAAAATCTGGTATTTAATCTTAAAGCTTGTTTAAAAGCGAAGATGCAATTTATCTGTGAAAACGCTGCCATAAAATTGTGCAACTTTGGAGATGTGCTAATTTCCGTCTGTTTTTACGACTTCATAAACCTTCCAAATTTGGGTTCTCTGTTGCCATTGATTGGGATTGTAGCGCAACAACCAGTCTGGAAACCATTTGTACACCAGTTCCATAGAAAATCCTTCTGGCACAAAATGGACATCTACCGTCCTGAAACAAATCAAATCCCCCGTTTTAGGTTGAAACAAAGCTTTATCGTTCAATTGTTCAAAGCGATCGGTTACCACATTCTTCATCCAGGGCGATTGAAAAAAGTGCAGCGTCAGTGTTTCCTTTTTTTGCCCCTCTTTGCTTTGCCAATAGATAACCGCCTCGGGATACTGCACGGCGTATTCCCGCATGAATTTTTCGTAGGTAAAGCGGTCGTTTGCCGGATACAAACACCGGAATGAGAGGAGCAAAAAATTGAGGACAACCGCGAATTTGAATACACCGCGCAACCACCTGGGCAATGAATATTTGGATGAATAATAATCCCAACCCAGCGCTGCCAGGCAAAACATGGGAAATATCATCGGAAACAAAAACCGGGTTTCCTTATGGGCAGCCATGGAATGACCCAACACAAACGGGATCAGGCACCAGACAAATACATGTTTGGGATAACGCCGGATGCCTATGCCCATAAACCATAGCAGAAACAAACTCAGCGGCGGTACCAGCAACAAGGGAAATTCTCTAAAATACCACCACCACGGTGACACCCCAAACCCTGCGGCCTTGCCTTCCAACACATTTTGAGAAAAATATTCATATGGCACCCATGACCATTCGCCGTACAACCAAAAGTCGGCAGCAAATCCTACCACCATCGCTACTAAAACGCCGCCTGATAAATACAGCCAACTGCGGATGGATACCTTGGGAACAAACAGCAACCAAGCGACCAGGCCGAGCCCTGCAAAGGCAATTTGATAGCGAAAGAAAAATGACAGGCAGAGTAGCAGTCCTGCACAAAAAAGCTTTTTGGCCGATACCGCCTGAGGGTTGGGATAGAGCAGCAACAAGCCGCCCAGAAACGCAATTCCTGACAAGTTTTCGGAAGAGAAACGTACATTCAGGTATGGCAACAGCCAAAAAAACACCAGACTAAGACGCAACAACCGCCCGCCATCGCGCAAGGTTGGTGCCAACGCTTCCCACCATTTCCAATACACCCCAAAAGCCAGCAAACCCGTCAACAACCGCACCAAACTCATGAGCAAAAATGGATCTTCAATGCCGACAAACCGGCTTCCAATGATGGCACAGTAGGCCAAAAACGGCTGTAATCCAGGCCGCATCTGGGCCTCAAATTCCCAGGGAAGATCACCGAGCGGCGATTCACCCAACTTGTATTTGGCAAATTCCCAAATCTGGTAATGCTCATCTGGATGATGATAACCCATACTTAACCAAGCTGTTACAAGTATCAGCAAGATTCCCAGCAAAAAAATATCGCGGTTGCGGGTTAGAAAAGGCATTGGTTTAGACACTGGTTCGTGGCGCGAAGATAGATGCTCCCCTTTGGGCAATGATGGTTTTCTCTTATTTTGTACAATCTCCATAATATTTCAAAAGAAATAGCGTGAATTACCACTACGCCTATCAACTTTGAGTAATTTTGCTGCCCAATTTTCCAACATGATTGCTGCCCTCATTTCTTCTAAACTTTGGTGGGGCGAAAATTCAATGTCTCCTCTATTCCAATGCTGAATCAGTATCCATATCGACTGGACTAAATTTGAGCCCGGCCCACATTTATTGTGGCGCAATCACGAACAAACGAGTGCTTAGCATGTACGAAGCATTACTTCATAAAGAAAAAAGTGTGGCCGTTATTGGCTTAGGCTACGTTGGATTGCCCCTGGCGCTCGCCTTTGCCAAACATTTTAGGGTAATAGGGTTTGATGTGGACCATAGTCGGGTTGAAATGATGCAACGAGGGGAGGATCCCAGTCGGGAACTCGAACCCGAAGCATTTACAGGCGCTGATATTATTTTTACCAGCGACCCAGCAGCGCTTAAATCAGCGCACTTTTTTATCGTGACCGTGCCGACCGATATTGATGAGCACAAGGTGCCTGACTTAAGGCCCCTGAAAAAGGCATCGCTGGATATTGGCAATTCCTTAAAGCCAGACGATTATGTCGTGTATGAATCCACCGTCTACCCTGGATGTACAGAAGAGGATTGCCTTCCTATTTTGGAATCGGTTTCAGGACTAAAAATGGGAAATGACTTTAAAATAGGATACTCACCGGAACGTATCAATCCGGGAGACAAAATGCGCCCATTGACCAAAATCCTCAAAATTGTATCGGCTTGCGACCAGGAAGCGCTCGAAAATATCTCCAAAATCTACCGGCAAGTCATCGAAGCCGGTGTATATGAAGCCAGCAGCATCAAAGTCGCAGAAGCCGCCAAGGTGATCGAAAACACCCAACGCGACTTGAATATCTCGTTGATGAATGAATTGGCCATCATTTTCGACCGCATGGGCATTGATACCCATGAGGTAATTAAGGCCGCTGCCACCAAATGGAATTTCCTGAAATTTTACCCAGGCCTGGTCGGCGGCCATTGCATCGGCGTGGATCCGTACTATCTATTATACAAAGCTGTGGAGCAAGGCTACGAACCCCAGGTGATTCTTAGCGGTCGCCGCGTCAATGACGGCATGCCGGGTTGGATCGCTAAACGACTGGTTCAATTGCTCATTCAACGGGAAAAGAACCCAAGCCAGGCTAAAGTATTGGTATTGGGCATCACTTTCAAAGAAAACGTGGCAGACATCCGAAACTCCAAAGTTGCAGCCCTTGTACGCGAGCTGCAGGATTTTTCGGTCAATGTACACGTGGTTGACCCCCATGCCTCCCCCAATGAAGTGGCGCACGAGTACAAACTAACTTTAGTGGATAAAATATCTGATGGCTATGATGCGGTTATCGTAGCCGTAGCGCATCAGGAATTCAACGCATTTGATAGCGACTTCTTCATGTCTATTTCGAATGAAAAACCCATTCTTATGGACTTAAAAGGGGTTTACAAAGACGTTGATAAACGGATTGAATACTGGCGGCTTTAGCGCGAATACCCCAAAAAGCCCAAACGAACAATGACAAGTATGACATTTTCAATGTCCTGGCTATCAATCACATACAAAGCTCGGAACGTAAGTGCTTGCAACTTATGAAAGGCGAAGCCATTTTTTTTAGTGATGAGAGATGAGTTATGAGTTATGAGTGATGAGTTATGAGTTATGAGTGATGAGTGATGAGTTATGAGTTATGAGTTTGCACAGCATTTGTGTTTTACGTTAGAAGTATTTTTCAGCACCTGAGCGAAGAAATAAATTAAGGTGCTGAAACTCAAAAGCTCATCAAAACCACAAGCGCTGTGCAAACTCATAACTCATAACTCATAACTCATAACTCATAACTCATCTCTCATCTCTCATAACTTATTAAATTAATTCTTATGATTCAAATGGTCGATTTAAAAACCCAATACCAAAAGATCAAAAGTGAAATTGATCGGGAAATGCAGGAGGTGTTGGACACTTGTATGTTTATCGGCGGACCGAAGGTGAACCGCTTTCGGGAAGACCTGGAAACATACTTGGGCGTGAAACACGTCATTCCCTGTGCAAACGGCACCGATGCGCTTCAAATAGCGATGATGGCCTTGGGGTTGAAACCTGGAGATGAGGTTATCGTGCCAGCTTTTACTTATGTGGCTACCGCAGAAGTCATTGGTTTGCTGGGGCTTACCCCTGTCATGACCGATGTTGACCCCGATACCATGAACATCACGGCAAAACATATAGAAGCTGTCATTACACCCAAAACAAAAGCTATTGTTCCGGTGCACCTGTTTGGTCAAAGCGCTGATATGGATCCAATTATGGCCCTGGCCAAAAAACACGGTATATTTGTCATCGAGGACAATGCGCAAGCCATCGGGTCTGATTACAAGTCTGCTGATGGTACTGTCAGAAAAACCGGTGCCATCGGCCACTACGGCTGCACCTCCTTTTTCCCTTCAAAAAACCTGGGTTGCTACGGCGACGGCGGTGCGATGATGACCAATGACGATGATCTGGCAGCTAAAGCCCGCATGATTGCCAACCACGGCCAATCAAAACAATATTACCACGACGAAATCGGTGTAAACTCTCGGCTCGACGCCATGCAGGCTGTGGTTTTGAATGCCAAACTGAAACACCTGGACACCTACAATGCCGCCCGTGGCCGTGCTGCAGCCTATTATGACCGGGTTTTCGCTCAAATCCCTGAATTGAAAATACCCGCCAGGGAGCCAAACTCCACGCACGTATTTCACCAATACACCCTTCAGATAACGGCACCAAATTCGGTGGAATTGCGGGATGCACTGAAAGCGTATTTGCAAGAGCATGGCGTTTCCATGATGATCTATTACCCGGTTTCGCTGTACAAACAACCTGCTTTTGCCCAATACTGGCCAGGCGGCGAATTTCCCGTAACGGAGGCGTTGTGCGCGTCGGTATTTTCTTTGCCCATGCACTCGGAAATGACGGAGGAGATATTGGAGAAGGTAACGGGAGCGGTGAAGGCGTTTTTTGACGCAAGAGGATAAGTGGGATTGCAAAACTCCTTGGAAAGGTTTATCTTTGAAAGAAAACTACCCTAACCATGTCGATACTTAAATTTCCCATGCTTTTCAAAGGCTCTAAGGGCCAAGCAAACCTAATTTGGCTTTTCGATAGCGGAGCATCTTTTTCATGTATTCGTCCTGATGTGGCAGCAAGGCTTGCTAACCTGGAACCCCTGCCTGATGTCATGCACATCCAGACTGCAAGTGGAGACCATGAAATAAGGGTTGAGCATACAGTCCACCTTGAATTCTACCTTAACGATACGCGTCTTTCTGATGAATTAATTGTAATTCCCGGTTTGTCTGAAGAAGCAATAATTGGCGCAGCAACCATGCAAAAATGGCGAATCAAGCTCGATTTTGAGCACGATACGGTGTGGGTGGATCCAAAAGTAGCAGTGGCGATATTAAAATAAGGTTCATCTTAAATAAAGCGAGACGTTGAAGCCCTCTCTACCAGAAACTCCCAATCAACCCTTCTTTGCCCTCATCGGTGCTGCTGGCTACGTAGCCCCGCGCCACCTGAAGGCCATGCGCGACACGGGCAGCCAGTTGCTTGCGGCATACGACCCCAATGATTCTGTTGGGGTATTGGACAGCTATTTCCCCAATGCCGATTTTTTTACGGAATTTGAACGTTTCGACCGGCACTTGGAAAAGCTGAAACGTCGGGAGCAAGCCATTGATTTTGTGAGTATATGTTCGCCTAATTACCTCCACGATGCCCATATCCGTTTCGGTCTTCGGCTTGGCGCCGATGTGATTTGTGAGAAACCACTGGTTTTAAATCCCTGGAACATTGAAGCATTACAAGAAAGCGAGCGAGAAACGGGAAAACGGGTGTCTACCATCCTGCAATTGCGCTTACACCCTGCTATTCAAGCATTGAAGGAACGCGTTGCCCAGGAAAACAAAATCCACGATCTCGACCTGACCTATATCACGTCCCGGGGCAATTGGTACTACAGCAGTTGGAAAGGAAATGTTGAAAAATCAGGCGGTATCGCCACCAATATCGGCATCCACTTCTTTGATATGCTCACATGGGTTTTCGGAAAGGTTCAAAAAAACACCGTGCACCTGCACACCCATGATCGCGCTGCCGGATATCTCGACCTGGAACACGCCCGTGTGCGCTGGTTTCTGAGCATCAATGCTGATACGCTGCCGAAAGAGGCGGCAGA
>JBBRWA010000112.1:0-16918 GCA_038246345.1 Chitinophagales bacterium | reverse complement strand
GATTTTATCTTCGGCCTTCCTTCATCAGGCTGCGACAACTATATTAATTATGCCCCATTGCCTTTTGCTCCGCATCATACAGCCATAAAAAATATTAGGTTAGTATTTCATGTTTTTAGAAAGGACGATGGCACAGGCAATCGGAGACGAAGTGCTTTCGCAAACCAGATTCGTCGTTTCCCATTGATAACTCATCCAGAATCACCCTGTCGGGGAGGCGCAGCAACGCGCTTCCCCGACCTTTTCTCTTTGCTATGAAAAAATTGTCGCTTTTATATATCATATCGTGTTCCCTGTGCCTGCCTATAATGGCACAGACCCCTCTCAGCCGATTTTACGAGTTGGAGAACCCCAACTCCCCGGGCAAAAACTGGAGCCACGCTTTATTGGCACATGACAACGGATTCGTTTTGTTAAATGGAGGAAATTGCAATTTCAATACAGAAGCCTGCGGCGGCGTGCATATCATTGATTCTAATGGCGAGGTATTGGAAAGGAAGCAATTTGATTTCTTTGAATACCCTCCCTACCCGGCATTTGACATCATCGCCACTTCGGATGAGCATTACATTTTATCCGGGCTTGAAGTTTTGCCAGGCATAAACCCACCAGATTACAATAAACTGCGCATGTGGATGGTGAAACTAAAACCCAATGGCGACACGCTTTGGGTCAAGCGGTACGACGATCCCGCCGAAGATGACGAAGATGCCAACGATATACTGGAAACAGGAGGCAAAGACGGTTATTACCTGCAAGGCGATGTGGGAAAAGATTTTCATTATTCCTATAAAATACTTATCCGCACCGATTCGAACGGAAACGAACTTTGGCGAAAAAAAATCAAAAACGGCAATGCTTACATGATGCGAGGCAACATGGTCTTGCTCTCTTCAAATGATAAGATAGCGATGGTATATGAGTCGGGGCCGGGTGTGGGATATTTAAAAACTTGGGTGAGCCTACTTGATACTTTAGGAAATGAGTTATGGTCAAACGCCCTTATTTCTACAAGTGCTGCTCCTTGGCAACCCATTATACGAGCACTTCCATCAGGCAATATGTTAGTATTATGCAACTCGGATACGCTCATCTACCCTGACCAATTTCCGCCTGTCCCGTATTTTTATGAGATTGACACATCAGGTCAAATCCTTCGCGAAGGCAATCTGAATTCTGCTGAAAAGACCCAATTAGTCAATCGAATGCGCATCAGTTCTGACGGCAACATATTGATAGCCGGAAAGTACATAGACCACATTACCGACAAACAATCCAGCTGGATAGCCAAAATAGATTTATCTACTTGGCAGCCCATCTGGCAACGCTTCTATGCTTTACCGCAAAATATTGCAACAAATCTATACGGCGGCTTTATTGACATCGTAGAAACTCCTTGGGGCGGGCTGGCCTGCGCCGGGAAAATGACCCATGAACTTCCCGGCGGAGGGGTAGGCGACACCGATGCCTGGCTGCTCAGCCTTGATTCGGACGGCTGTTTCACGCCCGGCTGCGGTACTGACTATATCATCTTGGATGCAGGAGAAATTGTCCCTGTTGAGCCGTCAGCACAATTTCTTGTGTTCCCAAACCCGGCAGAAAAAGAAGTTAGTGTGCTGCGTTTGACAAACGAACCATCCGGCAACATCGAAATTTTTGTGTTCGATGCTTATGGCAGAAAGGTATCAGATTCCTTCCTGTCAAAGGGCGCGTTGGACACCAAAATTGATATGGGAAACCTGTCGACGGGCGTTTATTTCATTCAAATCACGTCCGGAGGGCAGACACTTCAAACCAGCAAGTTTCTCAAAATTAAATAAAAAATCATGAAAAACAAGGTCTTAGTCTTCCTTTTTCTCTGTTTTACATCCCATGTTTATGCTCAAACTTTTGCCCCTGTAGGCTCAAAATGGGTGTACTGCTATGCTGTTAACGCATCAGGCGGTGCATTAGGCTACGACACTCTGGTAGTGGAATCTGTGGCCGAGACCCACTTCGACACATTGCCTTGTCGAGAACTTCGAGTGACCTATTGTTATTCCTGGGGAGCATTTGGCTGTGGATTGGTGTCAAAAATAAACATTTGCCAAGATGACAAAAAGATTTATTATCAGGAAGGAGACTCGCTATTTCTGCTGTACAACTTTGGCTTGATGCCTGGCGATACCTTGCGAATTCGGTACCCAATAGCACTCGACACCTTCAATCAACTGGCGGTGGATTCTGCCTTCCACGCCGATCCTTCCCGCCCCTATTTTGACATAGTGATTTTGGATACCGCGACACTTGACCTGAACGGCCAAAAGGTATGGGCACAAACTTTTTCCGAGGTGGGGAATGATGGCCCATTCCTGCCTTCTTGGTACAGCGGCCAATTTTTGGAAGACATTGGCAGCACGGCCGGTTGGCTTTTCCCTCGAGCCATCAACGCTTTGCAGGAAGAGCATATCCCGATGAATCTCATATCGTACACAAGCCCGGCATTGAGCGGCAAATTTTTGAATCTTAATGCTTTTTGCCAAACAACATCTTTAGAGGAAAGCACCCTCGTATTTTCTACAAAGGTGTGGCCCAACCCCACAAAAGCAGTACTGAACATCAAACTACCCATAAACGGCGAAGCTTTTCAAGTTCAAATATGTGATGTAAGCGGGAAAACGGTTCTGACAGCAACGGGCCGCTCTTCCGATAGCACGCAGGTAAACATCACGGGTTTAAAACAGGGAGTTTACTTGTTCAAGGTAATTGTGCCGAATCGTGGAATTGCGACAGGAAGATTTATAGTAGAATGAGTGTTTTTTATTGCAAAAGCCATTTCAAGTCAATTGTTAAGAATGATATTCATGCTTCTAATAAATATGGCACTAACAATGCATGGTCGAAAAGTTGCACTAAACGCGCAACTTTCGTTCATGCTCACGATGGCAGAAATCAGAGTAAATAAATATCAACGGAACAAGTCACCGCTTTTCGGTTTTAAAAATTGCCCATTTGATAAACAGAAAAGATTTCAAACCATCGGTGGGATATTATCGGAAAGCACCACCCAAAACAAGCGAGTACGACGGGCATCGAACCTGTTTTTCGACGTTATCTAATACTAATTTTATGCGTTATCAAACATCTATTCGTAAAATCATTGGCGTAGCCACCTTTATGCTGTCATGCCTGTGGCATGTACACAGCCAAAGTTGCAATCCGCTCCCTGTCTTCAATCGACTGTTCAACAACCAGACCATCAACGTTGCCCAAACATTCACCGCTCAAAACATCCGTATCACCGGAACAGTAAATTTCAATGCAAATATCACGATGGTGCGTTGCACCGTTTTAATGGACCCCGGTGCAATACTCAACATCAACAATTCTACATTCTCGCTGCTCGACAATGCTGCTGGCCGTTCTGTAATCTTTGGATGTACTACAATGTGGTCAGCTATTAATGTGAACTGGGGCGGCGCGGTGATCTTTCGAAACAGTAATATCCAGGACGGGGCATTTGGCCTTGTCTTTAATCAGGGGTTTTTGAACGGCGTGACACAAATTTCCGGGTGCTCTTTTTCACGCAATTCTAACTCAATCGCCGCAGTCAATACCAACAACCTCACTTTTTCCACGTTTTCTGGAAATACATTTACAGGAGCCACACCGATAGACCCACTGCTTCCGCCGCACATTGTCGGCAATCCCGTGCGGGCAATGTTCTTGTTCAATTACACTGGCACAATTGGGACTTCGGGCACGGAAAATTTGATTCGAAGGATGACTACAGGAGCCCTGATCGGCAACTCGAACATCACGTTCAACAATATCCATTTTGCCACTTCCGCTCCGAGTGCCAACGGCGTTGATCAGGGTGCTGGCATATTTTCTACCGGGTCTTCCTTGACCATACAAAACATTTTTAGCAACAATGCCAGTTGCAGGTTTTCAAGCAACCGACGTGGAATCCTCTCTGATCGGACAATCTCGTTGACAGTCCAAAATGCTATTTTTCAAGCGCAGGGCGTTTCAGATATTGAAGTGATAAATTCCACTAATCCTTACAATGTCAACATTTCGAACAATACAATGAACCTCGCTATTCCGAGCGGCCAATCAATTTTGCTGAACCGCGCCGCACAGGTTGCGGGCATCAATACACGGATACAAAGCAACATCATCAACCTGCCTTGGGGCGCCGGCACCCTCCCCAATCCGATACGGATCATCAATATCACAACGCAAGCAGGGGCAACCGATCAAGCGGTCATTGCCAACAACCAAATCACTTGCGCTTATGGCAACCCGGCAGGAGGTGGCAATACCACAACTATTGACGGCATTTTCATCACGGGCAATGCGGACGGCTATCAAGTTTCAGGCAATATCATCAGTTATCCTTTTGCTGTCGCCCCTAATGCCGATGTGGTGAGTGTCGCCATCGGCACGCTGAACAACAACGGCATCAACAACATCATTGGGCCTAATAATATAATTACCACAAATCGTTTTCCCGCATCGGGAAACCTGAGGGACTCTTGGCTTCGCTGTGGTATTCATATTGACAATAGCCTCAATGTAGCCGTGTGTAAAAACGATGCTGACGACCCAAGGCACATGTATCACTTTTTGAACAATTGCGCCAATATCGAGTTCGGGCGCAATAAAATACGAGATGGCATTATCGGCCTGGAAATTTGGAATGCCATCCCGAACAACCACGATTACAGGATGAACGAATGGGTGCCGGGTTCAACCTATAATATAGGAGGAGCTAGGAACCTTATGCCCCCATTTAACTTTCGTTGGCGGGTGGACGGTTCTAACGGCAACCCCTTAGGGCATAGGCCACCCTCTTTTGTACCTGTCAATTGGTTCAATGATGTCAACAACGGCCAAACCTCTGGCACGCCGATTTGTGATGCGGTGGTACCGCCGCAAGGTGGGTTCGGGGTTCCACCCACTGGCGAGATAGTGCACAAGTTTCTTAACAACGGGTACGGGGGCGTAGGTACTGCCACTGCTTTGTGGGATTTTGAGCGCAATCTCCTAACCCAAATGATCCGCTTCCCGACCACTTTTGCAGGGAACAATGAAGCAGAGCAATTCTATAATGGAAAGGTCAACAGCGCAGTGTGGAAGTTCGCAAAAGCCGATCGTATGCTGCACGAAGCCTCGGTGATATCTTCGACCGACCAGCAAAGCCTCACCCAGCTTTTTGCGTCCAATACTACCTTAGCCGACAGCCTTGGCAAGATAGAGCAATGGGAAGGCACAGACACAACGACAGCCAACCCATCCTGGCAGAACAGCAAGGCAAACCTTCTCGCTCAAACAAGTGCAAATCAGGCGCAAATCGCCTCTTTGAACGCCTCTATCCGGGCTGCCCGGTTGGCAAACCTTGAAGATGTGCGGGTTTATGTCGAGAATTTGCCACAAAGCAATGGGTTGGAGACAAATTTCAGGACATTGCTACTGCTCATGGTCAAACAGCACAGCGAAGAAACATGGACAACGGCAGACAGCACAGCCTTGCGCGCCATAGCCTACTCTTGCCCGGCAACAGGTGGCGAAGCTGTGACAACCGCAAGAGAGATGCTACCGTCGCCCGAGGCTTACTCGTTCGGCAGGGAAGGTACCGACCCACTTTGCGGCGAGGGGCTTCAAGAAGGCGTAGACGACAGAAGTAAGCCATTGGTATATTCTAGCAGCGTGTCGGTTTGGCCCAACCCCGCTGATGATTTATTGACCGTGGACTTTGGCCAATCTTTCACAGGCACGCTTGAAGTGCTGAACGCTTCGGGCATTGTCGTCCATTCGACACAGGTCAAAGATTTGAAACAAGCAAGCCTGTCCACAACAGGATTGTCAAATGGGGCCTACTTTTTGCGCACTGCTGCTCCTGGCCAAGCTGTGCAAACTCAAAAATTCACGATAATTCGATAGCTTTTTCAAAAGAGATGGCACAAGCATACCGGGTATGCTTGTGCCATCTCTTTATATCTGTAAAACACGAAACGGCCTTTTGCCATGCAAAAAATAATTTTCCTGTTGCTCATTGCCACCAGCGCACAGCCTCTATTTGGTCAATTGAAAAATGACTGCACTTGGGTATTGGGATACCCAACCTTGATACCTGGTCAGGCCAATACTGCGGAGCACGGCGGTATGTTCATGAAGTTCGACGAAAACGGTTATCGCGTGGAAAACTTCGATATTTTTGGCGGGCCGATCTCTGCTGTGGCTAACGACGAGAGCGGCAACCTGCTCTTTTATTCCAACGGCTGCTCAGTCTTCAACAGGCAGAACCAGGTCATGGAAAACGGGGATGAAATAAACCTTGGTGCCAGCAATTATGAATATGAATGTCATGAGAACTTGGGCTTGTTCTACATAAGGAGCGGCAACATGACACTTCCTGTGCCTGGCAATGATGCCCGTCATTTGTTGCTACACTTAAGAGGGTTTGAAACATCCGATACGAATGCTTATGATGTTATATTTGATCGTCTCCTTTTCACCGAAATAGATGTTAAGGCGAACAATAGTTTAGGTAAAGTGCTGCAAAAAAACCAAACCGTGGTTGCCGACAGCCTTCACGATGCCATTGCTGCGGTAAGGCACGGCAACGGGAGGGACTGGTGGGTGGTGATGCCGAGGGGAAAAAACAAGCAGTTTTGGAAGCTGCTGCTCACGCCCCAAGGCTTTAAGGAACCTGTTTTACAGACGTTTTCACCACCTTATCCACCATTTGACATAAAATTTTATCTGGATATCGATACGCCGCCCTATTTTCTAGAAATCGTCCCTGACGAATACGGGTACGAGAGCTGGGCTGGGCAGGCTATTTTTTCTCCTGATGGCAGTAAATACTGTCGTGTGATAAAGTCTAGCGGCGTAGAGATTTATGACTTTGACCGATGTTCGGGTGAAATGGTCTTTAGAAGGTATATTCCACTTCCGCCCTATACAGCATATCCCGATGAACCCATCGTGGCTTGCGGGCTGGCTATCTCTCCCAACAGCAGATATCTGTACTTCAACAATAACGAAGGGCTTTATCAATTCGATCTCTGCGATGAAAACATAAAAATTGGAGGATACCAACTGATTGAAGAGTGGGACAGGTTTTTGGATCAAGGTTTCTTTGCGACCAACTTTTTCCAGATGCGCAACGCGCCCGACGGAAAGATATACATAAACCCTGCGAACAGCACACATTATCTTCACATTATACACGAACCGAACAAGGCTGGCAAAGCCTGTAATTTTGAGCAGCGAGGAGTAACATTGCCACGTTGGTCTGATTTTGTCATCAACTATTTTCCAAACTTCAATTTATTTGATGTGAAGGACAGCCCATGCGACACACTTGGCATAGACGACCCGAGCCCGCCAAAGCCAACGTATAATTTTGAGGAGTTCAGAATGTTTCCCAATCCGGCCAAACACGAAGTGGTGCTGTATGTACCACAATGCGCGGGCATTAAAATACAAATATGGAATATAGCAGGGCAACTGACAAGGGAAATCCCGTTCATTCCTGGTATGGAAGCTTACCGCTTGGATGTCTCGGGTTGGTCGGCTGGAGCCTATATAATAGCGGCGTACATAGATGATCAAAAACCTGTGATGAAAAAACTTATCGTTGTACACTGAAAATAAATACGACATCTGCCATCAATGCACTCACTTTCATGCCTCCTAAGCGTCGGCACGTCGTGAGTGCCGCCGATTCTGCGCGAAGATAATAAATGTAAATATTTAACTATCAATGCGTTACAATAATAATATACTATTATTTTTCACCACCAAAACAGTTTTACTATGAACCTTTCAATTCAATTTCAGACTGCTTACAGATATCTGATAGCAGTATTTCTCTCGTTTTTTACGGCTTTGCCACTGCTTCAAGCCCAATACACCCCTTGTGCTACTCCGCCGCCAACTGATGCAGATATGGCTGGGATTTCATCTGCAATCCTCAGCCCTCAGAACGCTGGATCACTCACTTGGGAAATCCCCGTCCGGGTCACTGTATTTCGAAAAAATGATGGCAGCGGATGGTCTATAACTTACGATGACTCATTCTTCGATGCCTTTTTATCCAATATGAATGCATCTTTGGCTGGAGGACCAAACAGTTTCCATTTCTTTCGCTGTGGACCGATCAACAATATAGATGTTGATTCACTTTATTACAATAGATTGCCACCTCAAGAATATTCCTACAATCGAAATTACCTAAATCTTTATATATACTTTAGACCCTTGCAGGCTCCAAAAGCAACATTCCCCTGGGGGGCTGAGCCAAAGGCTGTTTGGCTGACTGCCGGATTATCAAGCACCTCTGATGCTACGGGCTTCCATGAACTTGGCCATACACTAGGGCTTCTTCATACTTTCTCTCCAGAAGTAGCTTATTCTGTGCCTGTTTCTTCTGGACAACAAGACTATCCAAACAATCAGGGAGGCAGAGAGTTAGTGATAAGGGACACCAATTTTACGAAACTTTTTCCCTATCCTAACTCAACTTTTGCTGGCGACCGCGTTTCTGATACGCCACCTGGATGTGACAGTGATTCGATTCGGGCTGTCTTTTACCCATCTTCTGCGACAATTGCAGGTTGTTTGGATGGCGATCCCATTACGCCATGTGTCAATGGTTGCAATGACTTTAACCCCAATACACCTTGTATTAATGGCTGCTCGTGGGACTATGGCAACTGTACCTATACGGGTGATTACCGTGACTACAACTTTGACCTGATTGTAGACTCCCTAGAGATCCTTGTGCGAAACATTATGTCTTACACGGGATCTTGCAGACAAAATTTCACACCTGGTCAGGTAGAACGAGCCGATCAAATCGCCAATTTACTTCTCAATGACTATTATCAAGAACAACTTTGTGACCGGGCGTAATTTGATCAGCCTGAGCAATTTTGCCAACCTTCCTGTAGGCGTGCTGAACATTTCTATTTTTGATGGAAAGGCTGTGAACACCGTTCGTGCAGTCAAACAATAACAATCAATTTCTTGGAGAGTGCCCATCGGTTTCGATGAGCGCTCTCTTTGTTTTGACGAAAAAGAAAAACAATGAAACTGCTTCTTATAATCGGTTGCTCTTTATTAAATATTGTGGCATATACCCAAAACCAGCCTGTCCCATTATGGCAAGCAATAGAATTCATAAAAACTGTGAACATAAAAGGCCCTACCATTTGCCCAGATAAATATGGAAACACATATATGCTCACCAACCAAACCAATTCTAGCCCATTTGGGGGCATTCGATTGGTTAAGTATGATACACTGGGCAATATTTTGTGGAAACAAACCTCACAGCCAGGGATCATCGGTTTGTTTTATGGCAGCTTTACCGTAGACAGCCTTGGCAACTCTTTTGTAAGCCTTTGTTACGATGGCGGTCTGCCAGATTACGACGCGGATGCCGTCATGATCAAGTACGCTTCTGACGGCACCAAACTTTGGGAGGTTAATTATGGGCTTGAGAACATAGGTGACAGCTATGTATACTTTTCAGAGTTGGATAGTGCTAGCGGAAATTTGATAACCTTGGGCATGAATTTGCACGAGTCAGTACCTGATGAAAACTTCCTTTTTGTCCAATCGATTGACACATCTGACGGCAGTGCTGTATGGAAAACAAAAATGCCAGGTGTATTCCGCCCCCAAAACATGAGGATACAAACTGACCATATCCAAATTTTGGCAACCCATTATTTGCCGAACGGCAAGTACTATATGAATTCTTTGCTAGGCTTTGATGGAAGTCTTTTGGTGCAGTATGAAAAGCCTTATTTTGGGTATGAAGTTGATTTTAATCATATTTCAAAAACAGGAGATGTCATTTTTGGCAACCGCGCATTTGGCTATACTGTTACAAGGGTTGATATAAAAGGGGATACTTTGTGGAGGTATGAATACCCTAGTTCCAGTGAAAAAAACTGGGTGCGGGGAATCCTCGAAGATGATTCAATGAATGTTTATGCAACTGGTGCCGTTGAAATACCAGGGCTCTCGACCGAAATGACAACCTCGAGGATAAACAGTTTTGGAGGTTTAGATTGGCAAAATATTTTCCACTCCTCAGATTTAAATTTTGGGGATAGTGGAAATGATATAAGTCTTTGGTCTAACAAAGTGGTGGTGTCAGGAGGTACACAACTACAAAGTTCAGATGTGGTTGGAGCTATAAAAATATACAG
Source organism: Chitinophagales bacterium (assembly GCA_038246345.1). Classification (GTDB taxonomy): domain Bacteria; phylum Bacteroidota; class Bacteroidia; order Chitinophagales; family Saprospiraceae; genus M3007. The sequence goes on along the minus strand of JBBRWA010000112.1, from coordinate 6,704 downwards.
CTTACTCAATGGAACAGAAGACTATTACATAACCATAGGCGAAAACAATATTTTTACAATTGATAGATCATTTGTGGTTGATAACAACCTTTTTTATGCTGGTGAAGGGTTTCAGATAAACTTGAATAATATGGTTGTTGCAACAGGGAGTTTTCATTTTCCAAAAATATCTTACGTCAATATTCCATATTATCCAACAATTAACTGCTATCCTAACCCAACCTATGATTACATTAACATATCACAAGTTGACCTAAAAACCTTCGATAAAATATTCTTGTATGACAATATTGGCAAATTAGTACTTTTCAAATATATTGCAAACGAAAATATAAGGATATCCCTATCTGTTCTTCCACCAGGGACATACCTTATTTCTATTATGGGAGAAAAATTTCAGATTAACAAAAAAATTGTGAAAATACAGTAGGGCGCAGAACAATGCACTCACTCTCAAACCTCCTAAACGTCGGCACGTCGCGAGTGCCGACGTTAGCACAAATAAGAGTAAAATAAATACCCAACCAGACAAAGAAGGCCAACTTTTGGCAAAAACTATCAGGTCTGATGCTTGGGCAACAATTGATTCTAATTTGTCAGCATAACGGTGGCAACCCGAAACCACTTAAATAAATGAGGGATAAACCGGCCTAAATGGCCATAAATATCTCTGATGATGAAAAAGATCATTTTCTTTTTTGCGTTGCTTGTTTTTGCAACAACAACAAAAGCTCAGACAGATTTCATTGAACGGTTTCCCAATACCTCGATGTTGACGGCAGCGGAAACAATTTTGTACGGGAAACTTTCCAATGTTGGGCGATTTTCATCGGCCAAGTTGATCAAGGTCAAAAACCTGGCAACCAGTGTGAACGCAAGCGGGAATTTGCAAATTCTTCTTACGGAAGACGAGTACCAATTGGAAGAATGCCAAAACCTTGAATTTGCGCCACAGACTTCCCGATACATCGACGATCAAAACTATTCTTACTATGGAATTCTTGTTGAGGGCGATTCATGTGGGTGCAGGTGTGAAAGCGGTGAAATAATGCTGGAAGCCCGCGAGGGCAGAAAATACGGATACTTCGTTGCAGACGACGTGCGGTTCGAGATACTCGCAATGAACAGCGAATACAGCGTTATGGCAGGGGTTAACCCATCTTTCTTCGCCGACAAGACAGAATGCATAGATCTGCCGGATGTTCAAAATTCATCAAAGCCGCAAAAACAGGCTGCTGCATCCCGCTCCGGCGAGGCATGCGTCATTCGGGTGCTGTTCCTGTACACACAAGCCGCTGTAGACAGTTTTGGTGTTCTTGGGCTGAACGACATGGCTCACATGGGTATCACCCAAACCAACCAGGCATTTGCAAACAGCCAGGTAACTGATGTCTGTGTTGCCAGGGCAAATTTCAGGCCGTGGGCTGGATTCGACGAAGACCCAGACGACCCATTTGGCGACATGCAGAATCTGTTGACAGACAACAACGTTGCCCAATGGCGGCAAACTGACCTTGCCGACGTGGTCTGCTTGATTACGTCCGCAGACTATACCGATGGGACTCTGGGATTGTCGGGGGTTATGCCTGACCCGAGCACCCCCGGCCTGTTTGTCTCCAACCTTGGCAACCCTATGTTCAACCTTTCTTTTATGATCGTAGAGGGTGGCAGTTTCAATGCCAATTATACGTTCAGCCACGAACTGGGCCACCTCATGGGATGCAGGCACCAAACCTGTACGACTTTTCAGAGAAATGGCTGTGACGACGGCGGTGCCGCTGAACATGGCCACGGCTGGGGACACCGGCGTTGCTGGCTGTGCGGATGGAAGAACTACAGCACCCTGATGCACCAACTGAGGGGTGGGAACAAACGGCTGCTTCGGTGCTCCAACCCAGAAATAAACGACAAGGGAAACACAGGGGTAGTGGGCATTTCTGAAAATGCCCAGTGGGTACGGGACGGCAACGGCTGTACGGTTGCCGATTATTTCCCTGACCCGGTCATACCGTTTTCAGCCAATATCATAGGCTCGGACTTTATCTGCCACCCTTTTTCAGAGATTTATTCCGCCGGGGTAGCTGGGGGGAACGGGAACCTCACTTATGAATGGCACATCTCCACAGACGGTGTGAATTGGGGCAGCCCGGTTGGGTCAAACCCCTCCATAGAACTGTATTCTATCAATTTTGCGGTCGGCACCGTTGTTTTTCTCCGTGTCAAAGTGACCAGCCAGGCAAGCAACTCCGTGTTTGCATTCTTGAACATTTTGATAAAAGAGGACAGCGGCATCTGTTTCCGTTCTGACTGGAACGCCCCGAACAGCCCTGTGCAAGCGTTTGCAGTCTTCCCCAACCCTACAGGCGACTTGTTACGAGTCACATTTGAGTTGAAAGACAACAATGTGCCCGTTTTTATTCGTCTCTTCTCCTTAACGGGCAACCTGCTCGAAGAGCCCCTCTACCAGCACAATCTTGGCGCCCATACAGAAACTCTATCCCTGAATTCGCTCCCGGCCGGGGCGTACGCCCTTCGAGCGCAAATAGGCAATTCCATTTTCAATAAGCTAATCGTCAAGTCATGAAAAACCAACTGATATTTCTGTTGCTCTTATTCGTTTTTACCACTTGCCGCAAAGACAGCGTTTTCGACGAACATGGGTTTTACGGAGAAGGGACAGCATTGATGAACAGTGCCCCTTGGTCTGGCAAGACGGGTGTATTCTTCAAAACTGGAGTTTGGGCTGATTTTTGCTCTCCCGACACCTGTATCGCCATAAAAATCCAACACAAAAATCAAAATGGCGAGCTTAGAGGCGATTTAACACTCAATCATGTCCCTCTGAGAACCGGCAGGCAAACGCTGAATTATGTTTGGCCTACACATGGCGACGTTTTTTGCAAACTGACATATTCAGAATGGGTCGCCGATGGCGATGTCACAACTGGCGGGTATTTTGTTTTTGAGCAAAATGACGACAATTACCTTGAGATCACAGGTATCAATCTTAAAACGGGAGATATCAGCGGTATGTTTCAGGCAACGGTTGTTAGAGATTCATTCTGGACATTTGCTGGCTATCAACCAGATACTATCCGGATTACGGAAGGGACATTTAAGGGAAGGATTTTTAAGGAATAAATAATGTGCTAACTCTGCATGGCTGTCCATACCTCCTAATCGGCGGTACGGGCAGCCATGCCACCGTTAGCAGCAATAAAAATAATATAAAAATCACACAATCAACATTTTAGATCATGAAACACGTCAATCTCGCGCTCTTACTTCTTGCCATCAGTTCAACTTTGCACGCGCAAATCCAGAAAAATTCAATCCAGTTCAGAACGGATCATTCCGACATCGTAATTGAAGGCAAGGTCATCGAATGCCGTTCTTTTTGGAACGAAGACCATACACAAATTCTCACATCAAACCTGATTGAAGTTTTCAAGGTTTTCAAAGGCAAAAGCCCCAATTTTGGGACGATTGAAATAATCACGCTCGGAGGAATCGTTGACGACAGATTCAGCATTGTTTCTCATCAGCGAACTTTTAAACCCGGCATGGAAGGCATTTTCTTTTGCAATCCAAACAAAAAGTTGACAAGCATACAACCCACCCCTGAGACATCATTTGTACTTGCTTTTACAGAGACCGGATATATCCAGTATTTTTTTGAGAAGTTCAACCCGCCTGCTGCCGATGCCTCCAAAACATACAAGAACATTCCCAAAGAGATATACAATGAAATAATCCTATCTGCCAGAGAGCCTGTTAAAAGAATTAAGGCCAATACTGTTGAGGAGAAATTGCAAGGAGTTGCAAATATATTATTGGAAACAGAAAACCTGAATACGACTGCCATTACATTTTCATTTGAGAATGTGTCTCTTACAAACAATTTTCAAAATATTTCTTTTGATATATACGTCAAGTCCTCTGAAAACGGATTGAAATTTGGGAAAGCGCTTGTTCTTATCAATTACAGTTCTGATGTGTTTGGCGAATCAGTCGTTGCCAATCAAAATATTTCTTTGAGCAAGGGTACTGTTATTCAAAATTCCGCCTACTCATTATCTAAGTCCGATCAAAATGTACAGGAAGTGCTAATTGATGTGACCTCAAATTTTTTATCGCCAAATGACGCATATGCACTAACCACTATCCCCGAGAAATTTTGCCACATTGATCTCAAAATCAACAACTTTCTTGCCCTTGCCAACATTGGGTTCGATGATTTCCAAATGTCAGGAAACAGTTGGTACTTCGATGCTGGAAGTAAAGAATACCTCCTTTTTGACAGGGTTGTTGTCGAAAACCCAATCATAAAAACTAATGTAGAAGACCCTATCTATATTTTTTATCATCTCGACAGTATATGCGTTACATCAGACGCAACCAAGAAATATTTGGAATTTGATATTTTAGCGTCTTCAAATGTGTCTTGGACTAGACTGTCCATCGCTGACATGTTTTTGGCATACAATACATCAGGGTTTGGCTCTACGCCTAACGCGAGTTTTGAATTGGCTCCAGAGTTTGGAAATATAGGATATAGTACAAGCATTTTGCCATATCCTCCTCCCGCAAACTTGCTGGAAATAATGGTATCGCAGGACGACCTTGATGATTCGACCAAGCATATTCAGATCAACCTTGATCCCAAACGGATTGGAAGGATGAAAATGGAGGTAAAAAATTGCCACGAAAATGCTGGCATCTACTTTGTTGATACTTTAATGAATGGGTTGCAATACTATTTTGGAGGCACACCGATACCTTTGATTGCCTATGGTTTTGGTGAAAAGGGCAATCCAGATTTTTATGACCAATACCTATGTGTCCCCAACGCCCCTATTATTACGAGTATCTATCCAAAAGTATTAAGCGCAGGGGTCTTTGATACCTTGACGATTGAAGGCAAAGGGTTTAAGCCGTCTAATGATTTAGGCAAGGTATATTTTAGAGATGCGGGGTTTCCAGATTCAACTGTTTTCAACGATGCGTTTATTGAAGACTATATCATCTATACTGATTCATTGATAAAAGTATATGTGCCAAGCATATTGTACGACAGCGGGAATGGCGCGGGAAGCGGTAAAGTAAAAGTTGAAAATTCTCTGAACGGGGTTGCTACAAGTGACCAACCCATCAATGTTCTATTCTCTGTCACAAATATCCGTGAGCCGGACACGGCTTACCGCATCAGTTTCATCAATCAAAACGGCATTGGAGGCTACACCTTCGAGATGGCTATCCAGTTGGAAACAGAAGGGGCAGGGCCGTGCATCAAAAAAGCGGTAGAAAAGTGGAGGTGTCTGACCAAAGTGAACTGGACGTTCAAAGAGATTGCAGAAATAGGAACAAACTCTAGTTCTGATAATTCCAAATCCGTGGTTTTTATTGGAGATACCATTCCGCCCGATTCAAATGGAAGTGGCTTTTTGATGAGGACTTATCTTGCTGGATATAAAAAATCATGCGATGATGGAAGCCAAATAGTATATTATATAGACAATATGGATATTGAGGTTAATCCTTACTATACCTTTGCCTATGATTGCTCAGATATTGACACTATTGGAGGAATTCATGATTTCTACTCTGTACTACTACATGAGTTGGGGCATTGCCATATGTTGGGGCATAATGTTGAGGAAGATGAGATAATGTACACTACTTGGAATGAGAATGTTGATTCTCCTAGGTTTAATGACGTCGCTGGCGGTAAAAATGTAATCGAATTTAGTTCAGGTTGGGAATCAACAGGTAGTTGCTCCTCAATATTTATTCATGAGACCGCCTCTTGCGAGACAAACTTTATAAAAGAATACAATGATGCAGGATATTCCATAAACATTTACCCTAACCCCTTTTCAGAATTTCTCAATATTGAAATCAAAGCAATCTCCAATCTGTATATAGATGTTATTGACCTGACTGGCCGTAGTATATTTAGCAAGAAAATTGAAAACGATCAATCTTCAGGGCAACCTGTCATAATTAGCCTAGGCAAAGAAATCCCGCCTGGGCCATACATACTAAAAATTCTATCAGATAAGAAATCATTCAGCACTATCATCATAAAAGGATAGTGCTATGGAAAAGAATCTATTGTGGTTTATGCAAATAGTTTGCATAAACCTTATACTATCATGCACAAACAAAACAATTTCTTCATCACAAAAAGGCTTTGTTTGTGATGACTGTTTGACATTTAAAACTTACATTTTTGACAACTGGTCATTAGACTCATCTGGTTATTTTCATTTTAAGAATGCACCTGTTTGTGATGGGCCAAACTATATTAAATCTGGTTTTCTTTATACAGGTTTGATGGGGAACAAATGCTTTAAGGGTCAAACCGTTGATAATATTTTATATTATTGGGGTGAACCATCAGTAAAAACAAAAAATAGATTTGACTATTATATGACGGCCAAATGTCAAGGTAAGGCTCGTGGTGATAGCCCTAATATACCAGGCTGTATTCGACTCCAAGTTTATTTTGATGAAAATAGAAAGGTAGTTGGTGTTTCTGGTATGACACGAGAGTAAATAAATGCTGCCAACTTTTAGGGCTTAACCGCTGACGGGGGGAACTTACCACAAACCATCCCCTACCCACAAATCCCCCCCGTTGGCGGTTGAGCCTTGTTGAACGAAGCCGGCACTACTTGCGATGCCAAGCAGTAGTGCCGGTT
>JBBRWA010000111.1:0-16954 GCA_038246345.1 Chitinophagales bacterium | reverse complement strand
CCGGAAGATGCGCCCGTGATCAAAATTACTTTGCTCATATTCTTTTTTAGAATGGGTGATTGAATGGCACAAAGGTCGGCAAGACGGTGGCTTGGGCTATTATACGAATTACGGTTCCTTCAATACTTTTTACTAGTGCCGCAAAGAATGAGGTGGCGAATAGCAGTATTTTTTTCATAGTTCCCAAGCGTTACTTTGTTGGCCATTGATATGCATCCGACCATTCATAGAATTTTTTTACTTCTGCTTTATGTGCGCCCAACCATTTTGCAACGTCTTTTTCATCCGAAGAAGCGAAGGCGATATACACGAAAGTTTCAAGTAGTTTATTTTCCTTCATCGCTAAAAAATAGGGCACATAATAATCCCAAAAAAAGCCAAAGTTATCGCCTTTGGTTTCTTTTAAGGCCGAGCAAACAATGTCTAGTTTTCCAACAAACAATTTAACCGCTGTTTTTTTCTTTTCCTTTTTCTCCATGTCCATGGCTGAACGGAGCGATAAGATTAAGGCTGTAGACACAAAATTGTCGGGCTTCAGGTTTCCGGTTTCAGTTGTATCAGGAAGCATGCTTTGATCCAAACTGATGGTGATAGATTTTTCCCCGGTTTTTTCAACGTTATTAGTCATGGTTTTCTGTAGGTTGTCTAGGTTTTGTTTCGCCCTAATACCTTCAGGTTCAATAGCTAGAAACCTGCAATATGCCAGTAGCGCCGGGATTGTTTTGTCGTCGATATGCGATAGGCGGGCAATAGCATTGTGGGAGCTTGCGTGATCGGGATTCAATAGCACGGCGTGTTGCATATAGGATAAAGCCTCGTCGTATTTTTTTATACTGGACAGCGTGACGCCTTTATTGAAATACAACTGGTAACTATTGGGGAACTGTTTTATACCCTCATCATAAACAGCAAGCGACTCGTCTGTCTTTAGCAAGCCGTCATAGGCATTTCCATACGCGATGTAAACAGCCTGGAGCGCCTTTTCTCCGGGATATAATTCAATAGCCCGTTTACAATAAATAATGGACGCTTCATATTTTTGAAGCGATAATAAAGAGAGTGCCTTTTCTGCCAATGCAAGCAGGTTGTCTTTGTCGAGCTCCAAAGCCTTGTCGTATTTAGCAATAGCCCCATCATAGTCGCCCTTGTCGTGGTAGGCGATGCCCTCATCTACTAATTTTTCGGCCGCTTCTTTGTTTTGCGCAAAGGAGTAGTTGCAAACCAACGCGGGGAACAGCAGCATTAGAATTGTTCTTTTCATAGTTTTTGTAAGCTAGTGTTATTGTTATTTTTTTGGCAAAGATATGTGCCTTTTGTTCGAAATGAATGGATAGCCTTTCAGTGGCTGTTCATCCAAATATCTTCACGATGCCTATCCAAAGGTTATAATATTGGCAAAATAAAAACGGACGGCAACACCCCGAACACAAATCATACCCAGTGGTTGGTGGGTAGGGGCGACCCTTGTGGTCGCCCTGTGCCGTGGCCGCCCTGTGCTGTGGTCGCCCACCAGTTTTTGCCGAAGTGGATTTCACGGAAGTGGTGGGCGATTTGTGTTGTTAGCCTCATGGCATAGTGCAGATTTTTTTTGATTGACGAGTGATGATTTAGGATTGTTGAAGTGGCTTTGCGTTAAGTCCTAGTTTTGAACCAAATGAAAAACCGACAAATGAAATTGGCAATCAGCTCTTTCTTTTTTAACAACAAACACCAAGCTGGAAACAATTTAAATCTTTGCAAATCGAAGAAATCATCCAGAGTACCGCACAAATCACGTATAAACTTCAAATTCAATCATAAACCATCACTCGTCAATCAAAAAAAGCCCGCGAGATGTTTCAAAAAAAGCTCCCATCGCGAGGCTGCGTTCATGCCCCCCTTATTCCACCACCACCACCTTTTCCCGCCCCAGCACTTTCCCATCTCTGCCAAACAACACCACCTCATACATCCCGGCACTGAGCGCCAATAAATCGAGCCGCATCTTTCTGCTCAGATTTTTTCGGGTGATCACCTGCGTTCCCGTTTGATCAAAAAGGGCCACCTGAGCAGCCATGTCGAGGGCAGCTTGAGGAAGCTCCAACAACAAGTAACTGCTGGTCGGATTGGGCGATACTTGCAAGCGGAAAGCCGCCTGCGCCAGTCCTGGGCTCGAAAATGCATATTGCACCGTTGTTTTTACCGTGTTGGTAATGATCGGCGCATTGAAATCAAAATAGATGGCACCGGTGTTCGATACCATTTCATTCAGGGCCAGGTCGCGGTCGCCTTCAACGGAAAAGCGGACAAAGCCAGTTTCGTTGGGAAACAAGAATATCTGGTTAAAGGTAAATTCTACGGTGCCATCTTGCTTCATTTTCCAGGTACATGGGTGACTGGAGCTGATGAAACGAAATGTAGCTGGGTTTAGGTTGGATTCCAAAACATCTTTTATGACGACCTTTTCAGCGTAAAAATTACCCGTGTTTTCAAAACGAATCGTGTATTCAATGGGTTCTCCCTGTGCCAGCGCTTCCGGCGTAATGTAGGCCGCGGCGGCTTTGTCGTTGGGGTCGTAAGCGCCGACAACAGGTTCGCGTATGGCGTTGTCGTTGTTTGTCAGATCTACGTCTCCGGTGGCGAATACCCGGCCCTCGAAGGACAAAATTTGGCCGATCATCGTACTGGCATCCAAGGTCACAGATACCTGGAGACTGGTGCTTTCAAATGGCGCTAGGGTGCCGATTTGCCAGCGCAGCGTGTCATTGGTGATGCTGGCCACGCCGAAAGGATTGGTGTATAATACCGTGATTTGGCTCGGCAGGGCGAGCTCCACCCAGGCGCCGGTAACGGTTTCGTTGCCGAGATTGGATACGGTGAGGGTAAGTTCGTTGTCGAAGCCAGGCCTGAAAGGGGCCCAATTGGCCATGTCGAGGCTCAGGTCTATGATGCCTTCGGTAAAATGAATGCCAAAATCATATCCAAAGCCGGTTTGACTGGCCAGGTAGGCCAGGGGCATTACGCTACAGTAATTATTGGGTAGCGTCACCCGGATACTGTCGAGCGAGGAGGCTGCGACCAGCGAAAAGGCACCTGAAGCATCGCTGGCAGTATAGGAACCCAGCGGTTCGGCGCTAACAAGAATGCTTTTCAGGGGTAGTTCGCCGGTATCTTTTTGTCCGTTCTGGTTGAGGTCATTGTACACCTGGCCGGAGTAGACTTCAAAGTTGGTTTCCAATTTCCAGACCCCGCTGGTGGAAGCGCCCATAAAGATATTGGAGCCGTTGATGGCCAGGCGCCTTCCGCGCAGGTGCGTGAGTCCGCTGTTCATGGGCTCCCAGCTATTGCCCTGGTCAAAGCTCAGCCAAACACCCTCGTAAGGGATGGTGCAAATGATCAAATTCTGAAAATACTTGATGTCTAATGGGGCAAAATTGATATCGCCCCAGGCATCTAGGGGCAAGCCCGCCATTTCTAATTTTTGCCAACTCTGGCCATTGTCGATGCTGGAAAAAGACTCGCTCTCCGACCAGACGATAATACGACCACCACTAACACCGAGTTTGTTGTAGCGATGCGCGCCGGGCGACCAAAATTCATATACATTTTGCCAAGTAAGGCCAACATCGCTAGAGCGAAACACCTCACCGTCGTTGGTGCTGTAAAATAGGTAGTTTCCAAATTCTGCGATGTCACGATAGCTGTTGAATCCTGATGTACCTGTCAGGATATTCCAGGTGCTGCCACCGTTTTGGCTGCGGCGGATTTGAGCATCTTCCACCAAATAAATATTGTTGCCAAAAATGCGCAAGAAAGACTCCCCAGCATACCAGGCATCCGCATCCAGCACCTTATTCCAAGTATTGGAATTGCCTATCTGCTGGTACAAGGAGTCATTGGAGCCGATGGCCCAGAGCGTGTCGCCTTTTGTGCTGAGTTCTATAATTTCGACGGGGTAATTGTAGTAAAGCGGGCTCGATTGTTTTTCCCAACTAATGCCATTGTTGCTGCTCGACCAAAGGCCGGAGTAGGTGACGCTGGCGATGAGCTTTCCATTTGGCATACGCACCAAGGCGTAGAGGCGGGAGCCGATAAAGCCATTGTTTGCGGGCTCAAATTGGGTGTTGTTCTGCACCGTTCGGAAAATACCATAAGAGCCGCCAACGATAAAATTCGCGCCTGCTTCCACACCATATTTTGCATTAGCACTTACACCAGGCTGGGTAAGGGTTTGCCAGTTAAGGCCATCTGCCGAGGTTTGCAGGATGCCGTTCATCATAGCGAAAGCGCCGTTTGACAAACGGAAGAGGCCATCAAGGGCATAAAAATCGCTGGGCGTCCCTTGCCAGTTTTGGCCGAAATCTTGGGAAGCAAAAATACTGTCGGCTTTCAAGCACAGCAAGAACTGGCCATCTCCATACAAGGCGGTAACGTAGTTTAAGTCGGTGCTGGAAGTCCAGTTAGCGCCCAAATCATTGGTTCTGTACCAAGCATAATTATAATAGGCCAAAATTTCGGTACCGCTCACGGCAGCATCAGATAAATATACATTGCTGGGCGCTGCAATTGCCGACCAATTTGTACCATCGTCTTCACTGAAGTAGAGGCCGCTGTTGTTTTTTATCCAAATACGATTGCCTTCGCGCCACAGTTTAATGTCGCCGAAATTGTTGTTTAGGTTAATATAAGGTGGTGTTGCTGAAACAGCATTTTGGGTCCAGGTAATTCCAGCGTCGCTGCTTCGGAAAAAGTACCCTTCTTGATGGTATTGACCTAAAAATTTAGTCGCCAGCGCTAGAATCTCCGAATCCTTGACATAAATGGAATGGATGCGCAAGTCGTTCATTTCCGGGCTCAATGGACTCCAGGACAGGCCTTCGTCGGCAGAAGTCCAGAGGCCATTGTCGGTGCCCGCGTAGACGGTGCTGGCATTGCGGCACAGATCGAAAACATAGCCGCCTTCTGGGCCGCTGGTTTGTTGCCAGGCATCGGAGGTTTGGGCATGGGCGTGGAGTGTGAAGATGGTTAAAGCGAGGAGGAGGAGTTTTTGCATGGTGTGGGTAGTTTAGTTTGTGTGTGTCGTTAACGGCCACTAAGATGGGGCTATTTTTTTGTTTTTCGATACAAACATGAATCATACCGAATTTTCACCTGTTATTTTTGCAGGGAGGACACAGCTGGGGCTGAATTTGTCCTAACGTATTCGAGACCACGAAAAGTGGTCGGACGAGGGCCATTTGGTCTGACGAATTTTCTTCGTCCGACCAATAAGTATATGCAAATGCCCAAATTTAAACCTGTTTTCCCTCCAAAAAAGATCAGGGATGACTCCTGTTCTTCAGGTTGCTATGCACATGTAATATCCCCATATATAATTTTTACAATACATTTACTACCTGTAATCGCAGTTGCACAAACCCTAATTTCTCAAACGGCCTTTTTTGACCCGCCATGCCAAATGTCTGATTGAATATGAAATTATTGGTGAAAGGGGAAATAGGCTTTTCAGCGATAGCGAATTGATTTGAGCTGAAAAATACGGATGATTTATTAATGCTCTTTTGGCCTAAAACGTAAATGGTGCTTTAATATCAAAAAAGTCCACTCCTCAAATTTACCCTTACCCCATTCCCCACAACATCCTCAAACATAGCCCGCCGCGTTATTAAAGCACTGCCTTCCGCGGCACTCAAACATGTGGGCGGGTTGGCAATCAAAGCATCCAGCTCTTTCAATATCAGCGGCGTATCCTGCCAAAAACGGGTGTCCTTATCCTGAATATCTTCCAGCACCGCGTCTTTTATGCGCATCAATTCGGGTTCGAAAAGCCGCGATTGGGCCAGGGTGTTGTCTAGCGCTTGCAATACTTTCCCGTGTATGCCCGTGCCGAGCTGACTGGCGGATTCCTGGGTTGTCATGGGGAATTTCCACACCGGAAAAATGGATTCGATGCTGTCGTGCGGGAATACCAGAAGGCTGGTTTCAAGAAAGGTATCATCGGCGGTTCCGCTGGATTTTGCGGCTTTTTGCAGCCAAAAACGGTAGTCCGTAAACAGCTCCGGCGGCCCACCATCCATGCCGCGTTGAAAAACAAATCCGGGCATTACATTGGTCAGCCAGGCATAGTCGGGCCGTCCTTCCGGTTCTGCGCGGAACTTCAGTACCTGTACCAGGGAGTCGCGCATGAAAATGGCGTTTCGGTAGGAGGTCGCGCAATCGGCATCGCTGTTTAGCGCATCTAGGCCCGCTTTCCAGTTGTTGAGTCGGCTGGCGAATGCGTGGCCGAAATAGCAGTCGAGGCGCTTTTGCAACAGCCAATCGGGGGTTGTTGCACTTGGCTGCACCGCGCCTGCGAATATCCAGCCTTGTTTGTTGTCGGCAGTTTGTACTTTGAGCCAAGGGGTGCGCAGCGGGGTATTGTCGAAAGTAATGGGGCTTTCAAAGTGGCTCACTTCCAAGAGGTCGGTTATTTTATCGCCTTGGTGCAGGGTGACGGTTTCGGCACCTTTCAAGCCCGGTGTGGCGCGGAGGGTTATTTTTTCGACGCTGACGATGAGTTGATTTTCAGTGTTTTCGTCTTGGCAGGAGGAGAGGAGCAGGATGAGCAGGAATGGAAGGTAGCGCATTGGGCAAGTTGAAATTTAGGAATAAAGGTAGTTGGTAAACACGTAGTTTTTTTACCACGTAGTTTTTAACACATACACACACAGGAACATATAAAACATAGCACGGTACACGTACACGACATAAAAAATTCCCACACAATGACACAACGAAAAGGCTTCGTTCTTGGCTTTTTCAAGAGGTTTTTGACCAATAGCAACGCGACTTTGTGTGGTGGCGTCGTTGTGTAAAAAAATTATGTCGTATTTGTCCTATTATGTTTTCTATGTTCCTATGTGTCTATGTGTTTTAAAAACTATGTGGTAAAAAAACACCATTTTTGCCAATGATTCACCCACCACCACAAATCTAAGCACACAAAACATGAGCACCCTATTCATCGACCGCGACGGCGTCATCAACGAGCGCATCCCCGGCGACTACGTGAAATCTCCCGCTGCCTTTGTACCAACGACGGGATTGGCCGAAGCCATGCGCCTCTTGGCCGCCAAATTCGATTTGATATTCGTCGTCACCAACCAGCAAGGCATCGGCAAAGGGCTCATGGGCGAAATGGAATTGGCCAATGTACACCAGCACATGCTACAAATTGCCACATCCGAGGGCGGGCGCATCGACAAAGTGTACCACTGCCCACACCGCAAGGAGGCGAATTGCCCCTGCCGCAAACCCGCAACGGGAATGGCCTGGCGGGCGCTGGAAGATTTTCCTGAAATGGACATCAATGATGCCTGGATGGTGGGCGATTCGGTTTCTGACATGGAATTTGCCGAGCGGCTCGGGATGCGAAAGGTGTTGATTCGCGGAAAAATAGAGGAGTTGGACGCTTTGGGAAAAATTGAGTTGGACTTTGCTTTTGATTCGCTGTTGGATTTTGCGCGGTTTGTTGGGTAGTTTTGGTGACGGAGAACGCCCCTGTGCCAAGCCAATCAAAAAAATGATCGAGCTTTACAGCCAAAGTGGTGTTAAGTAGCGTAATTTTGCGCTGAAAAAGCTTTAAGTAAGATGCAAATAATCTGCGATGAACTTTAATTTACTAATAGAAAATTTAACTAATCCGGCATTGTTATTCTTTGTACTTGGCATTATTGCTGTGTACCTAAAAAGCGATTTAGAAATACCACCCAATTCGTCAAAATTCATCTCCCTTTATTTGTTGTTCTCCATTGGTTTTAAGGGTGGGCAAGAACTATCGCACGAAACATTTACCAGTGAAATTGGGTGGTCAATGCTTTTTGGTGTCAGCATTTCAGCATTAATACCACTGTATACTTTTTTTATCTTGAAAAGAAAGTTGAATGTTTTTGATTCAGGTGCTATAGCGGCAGCATATGGTTCTGTAAGTGCTGTTACTTTTGTAACGGCAGTTTCTTATTTAGAATCTCAGCAATTAAGTCTTCATGGGCACATGGTTGCCATAATGGCTTTAATGGAATCACCTGCCATTATCATTGGCTTGGTTTTAATCTCTATGTTTAATAAGGAAGAAACAGCTAATAAAATTAAAATTCCTTCAGTCATAAAACATTCACTAACCAATGGCAGCGTATTGTTAATTCTGGGGAGTTTGGTTATCGGATTTTTGGCTAATGCAAAACAAGCAGAAGGCATTAAACCCTTTACAAACGACTTGTTTAAAGGCTTTCTTGCTATTTTTCTTTTAGACATGGGTATTACCAGTGGCAGAAAACTGAAAGCATTTTTTTCATTTGGTGTCTTTCCATTTGTTTTTGCGGTAATAATTCCATTGGTGAATGGATGTATAGTTGCTGTGTTAAGCTCAATTGTTACAGATGACATGACCAATAGATTCATATTTGCTGTTTTAGCCGCCAGTGCTTCTTATATTGCGGTGCCTGCCGCGATGAAAATAACAGTGCCAAAAGCTGACCCTGGACTGTATTTGCCGATGGCGCTTGCCGTAACTTTCCCTATAAACATTACGGTAGGAATGCCGCTGTATTTTCTAATTGTTCAAAATTTTTAGCAAACAATTTATTCATGGAAAGGCATGTAGATACATTTCAAAACCAGCAGAATGAAAAAATATTATCTCGAAATTCACTTGAATAGCAATTGCGCGTATCTGGCCTTGGGCGAGGTATGCGCAATTGTTTATACGTCATCATTGAAAACACTTTACACCCATGTTTAGCTTTATTAAAGTAGGACAAACTGTATACAAGATAGCGATTATCATTTTTTTGATATTTCTATATTTTTACTTGTATAAACTCTTCGGAACATTTCTAAGTATTGTTGTCCTGCTTTGGACATTTGGATGCATAGGTTTCACCATTTACGCCTACGTTTCTGAAAAAAAGCGCATGTTTTTAAGGAACGAATTCTTTAAAAAAAGCAATCTTTTTTTCAGGTATGGTAATGAGGTATTATTCAAAACGATGCACATTCCGGTACTAGAATCATGGAGCCCCGAGAATAGTGGGAAGTTCGGATATAAGATTATTAATCGAATTCAGGATCAATTTATCAATTCCTATGGCAGCAACCCATTGGGTGGAACGCAGGTCGTCACCATTATTGGCGCAACGGATCGGGATCGCCTCACTGATTCAAGGGGCTTTTTGAAAATTTCCTTTGCTGGTGCAAGAGGGGCGGTTTTTAGCCGGTTTGTAACATTTCAGGTGCTTGGTAAAAATGTAGTGATCCATTTGATCGCGTACCTGCTTGGCATGCCAAAACCTTTGGACATAATCGTTTTCGTTATTGCAAGCCCCTTCTCAATTTGGTCATGGCTGTTTCGCTGGCTTCGCGATGAATACAGTATTTATGCTACTCTGGCCAAAGAAATTGACAACTCTTTTGAGATAGTAGATATGCTGGCATATTTTGCCTCCACGAAAGAGGTTATTTCCGATTGCATTATTGAAGAACTAAAAGCGAACGGACTCTACAACGAAAATCTAGGAATAACAGTCAATAATACGTTTAATGGCTCCAACGTCAACTTTGGAAGCCAATCTTTCGATCAAAGCGCCAATAATTACGGCACTAATTACGGAACAATGGCTAGTGAAGTAAATCAATAAATCATGGAAAAGAAAGACGCAGATCAGTATTCGGCTCAATCCAAAACTAACAACAGTGTCAACAACTATGGTGTCAACCATGGCAACATGGCGCATTCAATAACGATCACCGGGCCGAAGCCACAAGGGGATGATTTGTCGCCAAATTCGGTTGAAACAGGCATTTGGAAAGAAGGTGCCGTCAAATTGGTCGGTGAGAGCCGAACGGAAGAAGCGCTTGCCGAAATCCTGAAATCAATGCCTCCTGAAGACATTAAAATGCAGGTGATCTTGCTGGCTGGCCGGATTAGCCAGTTGAAAATACAAGAGATTGCTGGCATTATAGACAAGGAAACGGAACTTAGGGAACTAAACAATATTCGGAACGGCATATTGACGCTCATCTCCAGATGCTGACAAATGGCCGCTCAGGCTACACACACTAATTTACTTATGAAAGCACCGGAACAAACGCATCAGGCTCCGGAGCGTGGAACCCAATACATAAACTATTCCATGCTTCCGCCAGACAAGTTGCCCAATTGGCTGTTGGAGAAGCAACAGCCCCCAAAGATTTATAACTATTCAATGGATGCGCCGGGTACGCAACCCCTGGCTATTGAAAAGTTTCAGGAAAGGGAATTGCCTTCCCACGAAGTGTTCGTGCAGCCACCGCATATACCTACTATTGCACCTGAACCAATCGCCGTGGAAAATGTGCCAGCACCTGAGTCCATTCCAGACACTGGATTAGCGGCACCAGCAAGCGTCACTATTGAGGTTGAAACTCCGTTGTCGATAGATGAAACGCCGCTGGTTGACGAGAACGCGCTGCCTTCCCGCGAAGTGCCCGTGCAGCCAGCGTCTACGCCTCCTGCTGCATCGGAACCAATCGCCGCGGAAAATGTACCAGCAGCTCCGGAACCCATTCCAGACCGCGTATTAGCGGCACTAGCAAGCGCTCCTGTAGCGGTAGAAGCCCCTCCTCCCCCAGCGCAGGCGTTTCCTGCCGAGCCGTTCCCACCTGCCGGACAACCGGAATATCCATTCAATACCACCCAGCCTCCGTCAAAATCTTTTACGGATTGGATTCTAAACAACAGCAACACTTCCATGATAATTGTTGTAGGCATCATCCTCTTTGCGATAGTGCTCATAGTTCTACTCATGCTGGGTATTGTTTGATGGTTTTGGCCTTGCGCGAGCCTTGCGTTCGGCGCTCGGCTGAGCGGCAATTTGCACCGGCTCCATTTCCGAAAATTAGATTTCACGCAGATTTTACGCAGAAAACTAAACGTCGTCCGAAAATGTGTAAAATCTGCAAAAAAATCTGCGTGAAATAAAAATGTTCAGTGGTATACATTCAACCACATTCAACGCTATGAATTCTAAAACCATTCAACACCTTCTTTCCATCACCGCCAACATGCTCTAAGCATACTTGCCAGTACAGTACGTTCTCCGCCACGTTTTCTGCCTCCCTTGCAAACATGAAGTGTATATTTGCTCAAAGAATCCGAAGTGTTCATTCTGGGCACGCACCATGCATATCTGCCCGTCAGGCATGCGCGCCGTCGGTCATTTCCAACGGAATATTCAGATTATTGAATAAAAACTATCCAGCCGCCCTCACTGCCAATCGCTTGGATAGTTGCTGAATAAGATATTACATAAAAAAAGAGCTGCCCGATATCGCTCCGGGCAGCTCTTTACGTGATACAATTTAGCCTCTATTTACCAGGAATGATATCAATGATCACAGTCCTGTTATAAGCGCGTTCTTCCGGAGATTCATTTCCGAAAGGTGCGCGGTATGCGTCTTCTCCAAACCCGGATGCTTCAAATGTCACATCATTTCTTCCAGCGTTTGCCAGCGATTTTTCCATAATACCTTTTACGTCCATTGATCTGGCAGTAGAAAGGGTACGGTTGTAGTCAGCCTCGCCAATAACGTCTGTGTGCCCATGGATGATAACCGAAGCACCTTTCGGTATTTTTGGCACCACCACTTCTGTGAGGTATTTTTCATACATCGTTATGGCCTTCGACTGGTTGAATTCATACAGAATGCTGAAACGCATAACTTCTTCAGCAACAGGCGGCGTCCATAGTTTCATGTTAACGGTCGTGTCTTTGCTTACTTTGCTGCCGTCCGGACGGGTTCCTATCATTTGAACCTTATAATTTCCAGCAGCTTTGCTACCCATGATCTCTTTCCCGGGAATGCTTACTTTTTCCTGAATAAAAGGGCCGAAATTTTGTTTTACGCCCTTATTATCTGTAACTATTACCGACCAGGAAGCGAAGTCCTTGTTGGCGCTACCAGTGTTGAATGAAATATAGCTGTCCAGGGGAGCTTCTTGCACACCTTCAATTTCTACTGGTTTAAGCGGCGCGTTAATACCGCTTTGGAATTCCATAAGCATTTCAGGTGAAGTACTTTCTATCGAAACCCTGCGGTCTCCTTCGCGCAACAAGGTCAATTCCAAGGTGCCACCAGGTTGTTCAGAAGGGATTTTAGGTTTTTCCTGCCCCTCGATTGTGATGCGTGTATGGGTTACGCCCCACACACCTGTCAAATAGGCTTTAACTGATTCAGCCATCATCAATCCGTCTGCCTGACCTGATTCTGAAGAACCGACCAGATTGATGGTGGATGTTGGATTTTCCACCATACGGTCGCCTAAAATGTTCAAGACATTGTAATATACCGTCATCTCCCTGTCAGACCTTCCGGATAATGTTTTCGGCGTGAATGTCTCCAACTGATTTATCTTAAATCTTGGAACATCTTTTTTGTCAATCAATACGTAGCGGTTCGGAATCTTCGTGGATCCAAGATCAAAGTAAATGTAGTTTCTCAACGGAAAGGTTTCCTTTACACGACGCTGAATCGGAATGTTTTTCGGAGAATTCACATAAAAAGTGGCTGCTGGATACACCACAACCGGTGGGGACACGATTATAGGCTCTTTGATAAGATGACCCCGTCCAAATTTAAAGGCAGCACCAATTCTTAGCGTGGTAATATTCCATGTTTCAGTGGAGCGGGGCGACTGGCCGAAATATGGATGAAAGGACACGAACGGAGAAAGAACCCATTGGTTTTGGTGTGCGGTTGTCGACAATGGAATGTCGTAACCAGCACCAATTTGCATAGAGATTAGACTTGCATTGACCGAACTAAAGTCTTCTTTGACATCCGGATTGGGTGTTTGATCCGGAAAAGCCGGGTTGGTGCCCAGGCGATAAGTGAAGCTTTTCGACACATTAAAAGCAAAGCGCGGTCCTGCAAAAAGGTAAAAACCAGATTTAAAGGGCGCAAAACGCAAGCTCGGTTCAAGGCTGATGTACCCTAGGTTGGTCGACAGGTTTGCGGGGCAATTGCAGGGTGAAATTTCTTCACCAAACGAACTGCCTCGGCCATCATAGCCACCCTGAAACATAAAGCCCCAGTGCGTATTCGGACGATAATATTCAATCAGCCCTCCGGCAAAAAGGCCCGCGCCAAAACCTTTGTTAAAGGTAACAGGTGGTTCCAAACCCGCGTTGAGCCTTTGCGTGGAGCCATTGTAGAAATTCAAATTAGCGGCGGCGGCTGCGCCAAACCACCAGGATGGGCGGGAGTATTCCAAAGATTGGGCATGAACGGTATTATCCGTTAAGAGGATCAATAGGCTCAGCAACATGATTGTTTTATAGGAGCATTTAAGTCCCCTTTTTATTTGAGTTAGCATTTTCGTAGAAATTAAGGTTTTGTAATTCTGTTATTATTCGTCATCACGACGGAGCCATTTTGGGCCAGCATTCTTCCTTGGGCAACGGCATTAGAGTTCATGGTGATAGAAGTTAGCGCAAGTACGTTTCCTTTAAAGATGGTATTGTCGCCGATAACGGCAGAGCTGCCTACCTGCCAGAAAACGTTGCTTGCTTTGGCACCGCCGGATAAAATGACACTACCACCAGCACCGCCAATGGTGGTGAAACCGGATGCAACTTGAAATATCCAGGTTGCATTGGGGTCGCCCTGAGCATCAAGCGTTAAATCGCCGCTTTGAATCAACAGCGTAGAATTTGATTTATAAATACCAGGGGCGAGCGTAAGTCCACCCTGATCACCAGAAACGATTGCCGGAGCAGGATTTGTGGCACCTTCTGCAAACAAATAAGCATTCACGAGGTCTGTCTGTGCCTGTTGGAGCAGCGCATTCACACCTGGCGGAGCAATATCGTCAGAAGCATACATCACGCCGTTCACGATGATGGCCGGGGGGAAACCTGTAATGGAAGATCGCACACCCGGATAGATGCCAACGTTCATGTCGTGGATTTCGCTGAAACCAGCGTTGTTGCTAACGCCAACCCCCGCAAGGATTCCAAAATTCAACGCAGAACCAAGATCCACAAAAGGCGGTTGGGTATTCTGCGTGGTGAAGGTCCAGGTGTAGTTACTCACCAAGGCTATTCCAGCAAGGTTTTTAGCCAATGTTGTAATGGTGGCAGTATATACAGTATTGGGGCTCAAATTTGCCGTTGGATTGTATGAGGCAGTGGAACCCGTGTAACTTACCGTGCCGGGAATGGTATTCACGCCTGTTTTCAGTAAAAAACTGCTCGAGGTAATGGTCGCCGGATCCATCAGCTCATTGAAAGTAGCCGTAACCGTTTTGTTGAGCGCTACGCCAATCGCCATATTAGCCGGATCCGTAGAAACCACAAAAGGCGGTTGGGCATTCAGCGTGGTGAAAGTCCAGGTGTAGTTGCTCGCCAAGGCTACTCCAACAAGATTTTTAGCCAATGTTGTGATGGTGGCGGTGTAAACAGTATTGGGGCTCAAATCCGCCGTCGGATTGTACGAGGCCGTGAAACCAAGATAACTTACCGTGCCGGGAACCGAATTCCCGCCTTTTGTCAGCGTAAAACTGCTTGATGTAATGGTAGTCGGGTCCATCATCTCATTGAAAGTAGCCGCAACCGTTTTGTTGAAGGCTACCCCAATCGCCAGATTAACAGGGTCCGTAGACACCACAAAAGGCGCTTGGGCATTCTGCGTGGTGAAAGTCCAGGTGTAGTTACTCGCCAACGCTATCCCAGCCGGGTTTTTAGCCAATGTTGTAATGGTGGCGGTATAAACAGTATTGGGGCTCAAATCTGTCGTAGGATTGTACGAGGCCGTGGCGCCAGCGTAACTTACCGTGCCGGGAACCGTATTCCCGCCTGTTTTCAGTAAAAAACTGCTCGATGTAATGGTGGCCGGGTTCATCACCTCGCTGAAAGTAGCCGTAACCGTTTTGTTGAGCGGTACACCGATGGCCAGATCGACTGGGTCGGTAGCAAGCACAAAAGGCGATTGGGCATCCTGCGTGGTGAAAGTCCAGGTGTAGTTACTCGCCAACGCCGTTCCAGCAGGGGTTTTAGCCAATGTTGTAATGGTGGCGGTATAGACAGTATTGGGGCTCAAATCTGCCGTTGGATTGTAGGAGGCAGTGGAACCAGCGTAACTGACCGTTCCAGGAACCGTATTCGCGCCATTTTTCAGTAAAAAACTACTCGATGTAATGGTAGCCGGGTTCATCACCTCGCTGAAAGTAGCGGTAACCGTTTTATTGAGTGGTACACCAATAGCCTGATCAGCAGGGTCTGTTGAAATCACCGAGGGCAACAGCGGATTCTGCGTGGTGAAAGTCCAGGTGTAGTTGCTCGCCAAAGCCGTTCCAGCAGGGGTTTTAGCCAATGTTGTAATGGTGGCGGTATAGACAGTATTGGGGCTCAAATCTGCGGTTGGATTGAACGAGGCCGTGGTACCGGCATAACTTACCGTGCCGGGAACCGGATTCACGCCGCTTCTCAGTAAAAAGCTGCTCGATGTAATGGTCGCCGGGTCCATCGCCGCACTGAAAGAAGCCGTAATGGTTTTGTCGAACGCCACACCAGTAGCCACATCAACAGGGTCAGTAGCAACCACAAAAGGCGATAGGGGGCCCTGCGTGGTGAAGCTCCAGGTGTAGTTGCTCGCCAAAGCCGTTCCGGCAAGGTTTTTTGCACCCGTTGTGATCGTCGCCGTATATAAGGTATTCGGCGTAAGCGGATTGGTCGGAACAAACGTGCTCGTGGTATTGGCAAAGCCCACCTGACCGGGAATACTGTTGACGCCTTGTTTTAAGGTAAAAGTTGCAGCATTCAGCGTTAAAGGATCCATGGGCATATTGAAGCCTGCCGTGATTATCTTGTTTAAAGGCACGCCAACGGCACTGTCAACTGGACTGGTTGTGATCACCTTTGGTGCCAGTGTTGCGCCGGTACTGAAAGTCCAGACGTAATCTTCCTGCAGCCTGTTTCCCCTTGGGTCTTTTGCCTCCGTGGTTACTTTACCGATGAAGGTAGTGTTGGGCGGCAAGGGCGCATTCGGGGTGAAAATTAAGGTGGCGCTACTGTTGTCATAGGTGACAACGCCCAGGATGTCATTGGCATCTTTCAGGGTAAAAACGCCCCAAATCATGGTTTCGGGGTCCATTTCTTCGCTAAAAGTGACCGTTATTACGCTGTCAATCGGGACGTTTATTGCGTTACTTAATGGGCTTGTTCTGAGTACTTCCGGGCAAACCAGTCCGGGTGTCTCCACAAATGTGTCTTTTTTACAAGCGGTGAATAAGGCAAACAGCGCTACGACACCGAGCGTTAAAAGCTTTACAATTTTCATTTTCATATTTGTGCGTCCCGAAACCATTTTCGGAACAGTACAAAGTTATGGGCAGACTGATGGGTGGGT
Source organism: Chitinophagales bacterium (assembly GCA_038246345.1). Lineage (GTDB taxonomy): Bacteria > Bacteroidota > Bacteroidia > Chitinophagales > Saprospiraceae > M3007. The sequence goes on along the minus strand of JBBRWA010000111.1, from coordinate 553 downwards.
GTTACACAATAAAATCTTATAGTTACATGATTCACACGTTAGGGAAAAAGGGGGCATGGGGGTTTGTGGGGGGGCGGTGAAGGCAGTTTCCGCGACAAGGTGATGGAGGAGCCTGGGGGGGGTGGCAGATGTGGGTGAGGATGGCGTTTTGCGGAAGGGTTGGAGGTTTATAGGAAGGGGTGTGTTACGGTGGAATGGTGATCGAGTTTGGAAATATGAAATTGTCCGTTATATTTGTGGGTCAAAAAAACTGCCCCATGAAACGGAATTCCTCTAATGCTTTGTGCTTACAGTTGCGTATATCCAGCCGGGGTGGTTGGATATACGCAACTTGCGTTTGTGGGGATGGGGGTGACAAAGCGAAAATACCCGCAATGGCGGCTATATAGGGGGGAATTGACAATTAACCTTAGTTAGTGACAACAAAAATAATAAAAAATAAAAATATAATAAAATGGATTTGAACCAAGAAGAGATAAGGACACTTTTTGAAATTGCAAAATATCCATGCGATATGGTGTCAATTGATTTCCCTTTACAAGGTGAATATATT
>JBBRWA010000110.1:0-17067 GCA_038246345.1 Chitinophagales bacterium | reverse complement strand
CAGAATTCAAGCAGAAGGCAAGAAAAACGCCACCATCATTGATGCTGAAGCCAGGGCACGTGCCAATGAGATTGAAGCAGAGGGCATCAAAAAGGCCAACGAACTCATCAGCCTGAGCCTGACACCGAACGTGCTCAAATTCAAACAGATTGAGGCATTTCAAAAACTTTCAGCATCACCCAACACCAAAACCATCATCACGGACGGCAAAAGCCCGATGGTGAATATGCTGGGCAACGAGGGAAACTAATATCACTTTTACTGACCAAATCTGCAAGTTTAGTAGGTGAACTCATGCAGGTTTGGATTCAACAGCCGGGCGCGGAGCTCGCGCCTGGCTGTATTTTCTCCTGATTTATTGGGCAGGACGCCTGCCATAGTTTTAAAAATAGCATTCCATAATGAAAAAGCAAATAACAGCAATCGCCTATGCGCTCGGCATCATTTTATTAGTCTCCGCCTGTCAAAATGATAGCGGCAAAGCAAAGAACAAAAGCTTGTCAACACCTGCAGCGGATGACACAGCAAAAATTGCCGAAACAGAACTCCCCTACCCACAATCTCCCGACGAAGCCATTGCCCGGCTCAAAGAAGGGAATGCCCGCTTCATCAACGACCAATCATCCCACCCCAACCGCGACGACAACCGCAAAATTATTCAAGCCCAAAAACAAACACCTTTCGCCAGTATCATGGGTTGTAGCGATAGTCGGGTGCCTTCAGAGATTATTTTCGACCAAGGCCTGGGCGACCTCTTTATTGTTCGCACAGCTGGACAAGCTCCCGCAACCGCTTCTTTCGGTTCGCTCGAGTTCTCCGTAGCCGTGCTGGGTGTAAAAGTGATTGTGGTGATGGGGCACGAAAAATGTGGTGCCGTTGCTGGCGCCATTGGCACAACCAAATTACCCGGGCATATAGAAGACCTGGTCAATATTATACGGCCAGGCATCAAAGAATTCATCGGCAAACCAGAGAAATTGGAAGAAGCTGGCAAAGCAAACGTGTTGGCCGAGGTGGAGGCACTCAAAAACCTTGACCCAATCCTTTCCCAATATGTGAAAGAAGGGAAAATCAAGATTATTCCTGCTTATTATCACCTGGAAACAGGCCAGGTAGAGTTTTTGTAATTTTTTAAACTAGTCTTCATACAGGTTTGGATTTAGCAGCCGGACGCTCACCCGCGTTCGGCTGTATTCTAAAATGATTATTCAAATAATAGTTGTGCCTATGTTTACGCGCTTTTCATTTTTGGGGTTTTGTTGCTTAGCGCTCTCCTTCTTCAATTGCAAACAAGAACCGGTACAGCCAGCACCGGCACCGTGGAAAGCCGCACCCGGATTTTTATACAACAACAGGATCGCTTTAAACAGTGCTATCTGGGATGATCAATTGTACGTTTTAACGGGAAATGCCCTCTGCACCGTGAAGCCTGATGGCAACATATCTTGGTATGCTTATCACAAAGAGAAAATTGAGTTTCAATCGACCTTAAATCGCGACTTTTTTGTGGTAACGGAACACGATCCCGATGTGTTGATTTTTATTCCCAGTGCCAACCCGGATGAAGCAGGGGCTCAGCGAATACGGATCAATATGAGCGACTTGGGATCAGACATTGCAGGCTTTGCCTATAATTTTAGCAATGCGTCTTTTTCAAATAATGGCATAGGGCAGGTATTGGCTAATTTTCAGACCACTTCAGACCGCTCGGCGCTTTTTCTTTTTGCTGTAAAAATGAAGAAAAACGCGTTGTGGGAAGTGGATGAAGTGAGCGCTAAGCGAATAAACCTACCAGAAAGTAATTTTTATAATGGAACTAGTGTCATTGGCGACAAATTCTTGATCCGTACCATTGCTGGACCGGGCCAAAGCAGCACGCTGCTGATAGATGCTACGGGCAATGTAACCGTGGCAGCATCGGAGCTTGGTTTATACCCCGTGCTGCCAATTGGTGACACATTATATGCTCATGCTGGATCTGCAACAAAATACACCTCAACCAATCAAGGCAATTCGTGGGTCGCTTTACAAGGGCACAATCCGGGCTTGGATTTCCTCTTCGCCTTGGAAGGATATACCACTGTAGACAGCCGTCTGGTGATGCATTCCAGTTTTGGGATTTATCAAATAGAACGCAGTACTGAGGGCAAAATCAGTACGACATTATTGGATTTGACTGGATTGGAAGGCAATAGCATCATAAATTTACACGAGTGGAGCGGGCAGGTTTTTGCCGTCACGCTAACAGGTGTATATATGCGCAGTGTGCAGGATTTTTTCACAAAACGGGAATATTGAACGCAGTAGGAGTCATAAGGTCATGCTCAAGGAAGATTTGTGCAAAAAATTATATACATCTGAGCGTTTTTGTAATTTTTTAAACTAGTCTTCATACAGGTTTGGATTTAGCAGCCGGACGCTCACCCGCGTTCGGCTGTATTCTAAAATGATTATTCAAATAATAGTTATGCCTATGTTCACGCGCTTTTCATTTTTGGGGTTTTGTTGCTTAGCGCTCTCCTTCTTCAATTGCAAACAAGAACCGGTACAGCCAGCACCGGCACCGTGGAAAGCCGCACCCGGATTTTTATACAACAACAGGATCGCTTTTAACAGTGCCATCTGGGATGATCAACTGTACGTTTTAACGGAAAATTTCCTCGGTACCGTGAAGCCTGATGGCAACATATCCCGGTATGCTTATCACAACGAAAAAATTGAATTTCAATCGACTTTAAATCGCGATTTTTTTGCGGTAACGGAACACGATCCCGATGTGTTGATTTTTATTCCAAGTGCCAATCCGAATGAAGCAGGGGCTAAGCGAATACGGATCAATATGAGCGACCTGGGGCCAGATATTGCAGGCTTTGGCTATACCTTTGACAATTTGAATTTTAAAGGTAATGGTGCCGGGCAGGTATTGACTGATTTTCGGACCACTTCAGGCCGCTCGGCGCTTTTTCTCTTTGACATAAAAATGAAGAAAAATACGTTTTGGGAGGTAGATGAAGTGCGCATTAAGCGAATAAACCTGCCAGAATATTATGGTTATACCGGAACAAGTGTCATTGGCGACAAATTCTTGACCCGTATTATTGATGGACTGGACGGAGTCGGTACGCTGCTGATTGATGCTACGGGCAATGTAACGATGGTAGAACCTGAGATAGGCTTATACCCAGTACTGCCTATTGGTGACACATTATATGCTGAAAAATACATCTCGACCAATCAAGGCAATTCGTGGGTCGCTTTTAAATGGAATACGCGCTTGGATTTCCTCTTTGCCATGGTAGGATATACGACTATCGACGGTCGTCTTGTAATGAATTCTACTTTTGGGATTTATCAAATAGAACGCAGTGCTGATGGCAAAATCAGTCAAACAGAGTTGGATTTGGCAGGATTGGAAGGCAATACCATCCTAAATTTACACGAGTGGAGGGGGAATGTTTTTGCTGTTACACTGACAGGTGTATATATGCGCAGTGTACAGGATTTTTTCACAAAACGGGAATATTGAACGCAGTGCTGAACATTGTGCTATTTTGCCGATACTTCACGGGAACTCACCTCTTCTAATATGCATATGCGCTCCATTCTGGTTCTTTCATTACTGATTTCACTGGCCGCTGATTCAATGGCTCAAAACACCCGCATCACCGACCGCAACAAAGTAGGCTGGTGGGCTGGTTTTGCCACCTTCAAGCTCAACAATAAATGGGGAATCCATACGGAATACCAGTGGCGGTGCGAAAATTTTGTGACCGACTGGCAGCAGGGTCTTTCAATACAACTCCGGCTTCATTGTCAATACGGTGGTGAATTTAGACTGTAGCCGAAAAAAATAATATTGGCCACCAAACGCTTATCATTCAACCATTGTTCGCTATGAAATGTCCAAAATGCAACACAGTATTATCAATTTATGAACGTCAAGGGATTGAGATTGACTTCTGCCCAGATTGCCGCGGCGTATGGCTCGACCGGGGTGAACTCGATAAACTCATCGAGCGAGCCAATGAATCGACAACGCGCCAGAAAAGTGATTACGACCACACCAACCCCAATGACAACTCTTATCCGAGAAAACCTGATTTCAGAAGACAAAACGAGCATTATGAACAAAGGGGCAAAAAGAAATCGATCCTTGGGGATCTGTTCGATTTTTGAACTAATTTTCAAGGAGCATAAAATACCAATAAAGAATGTCTCGTTCCCGCATCCTCAGCATCGTCTTCGTGGGTTCTCTTGTGCAGGAGATGGAGTGGTTACGTTTAATTAAAAGCAGAACTTGTAAAAGATACTCCATTGTCTTTGAAGACATCCGCACCGTATGTTCCAAACCAGAGGTTCCCGTTTCTATCTTCAAACAGTGCAGGCACTGCAGGACCGTAGCATAAAGACCACAAACTTTACTTTGATGAAGCGTTTGCCGAACACACCATCCCATTGTTCGAAAGAATTCAGAACAATGAATTCACGTTGCTTTTCTCGACAGTAACCCAAGACAAATTAGAAAAGTTTCATTTTTCTTATTCGTCACCAGTTCATTGGATATTCATTCACCCAATGAAATCCCCTTTTCATCAGCGGGTAATCTTTATCCAATTTTCGCCGCGTGTGCATCCAGATAGAGTCGCCCTTCCAAGTGCCTTTTAAATCAACATGTGTACTGTCCGTTTGGGTAAAATAAATCTTTCCGGCGAAAGTGGAATCTTGATAAGACGTGATGACCCACCCGCCTGAAAAGCTGTCTAGTTTTATACTGCAATAATTTATGTTGCCGGACATAGATTGCGCTTGTGCAACGCCTTCATAACCCATTACCGTAAATTTTTGCCAACGCAGGGTGTCAGTCGTCAATGGTGGGAGCGTGTCTTTGTTGAGTACGAATTTTTCTATTTTCATACATGCCGTAGTTTATTGGTTTTGGAGCGGATGAGCCATATTGTTTTTGGCTTTCCCAACCATGTCCACAGGATTCGTACATTTTAATTTGGTGACGTGCGGAACCGCCACAACTCCCAACGAGTGGATCGGCACAGATGCTGCCCCAACGATGGACTATTTGAAAATCATGACATCGAAAGACACGATAATTGCCAATGATCGAGCAGAAATTTTAAAATTGACTTCGCGAAGGACAATAATCTGTTGTACATCAAGCATCATATCATTATCCTGAAAAAACATTAAGTCCCATAAAAAATTCAGGCAGCCAACGCTACTCCGCAACTAAACTTTGTCTATTGTTTTACACCTGTGAATTAGCAAGGCTGCTTTCATTAGAACCAAATCGTGCTATTGCAGTCAACGCTTTCAACCCTGGGCTGATGCCCGATACCGGTTTGGGTGGATTAAATAAAATGCTGCTCAGAAAAATTTTCCTCAAATACATATTGCCCTTTTTTGCCAAAGGAGCGGTTAGCAATCCGGTAGGATCCGGTAGGATTTTAGCAGCACTTTTAATGGATACTAAGTATCAAGATATTACAGGCAAATATTTCGACAGAGATAAAATCATGCCGTCATCCAAAGAGTCGTGCGATACAATGAAGTGGTTGGATTTGTGACATTTCAGTGCAGCAATAGTTGGTATGGAACCTCCAAACAGCTTTCCAACCTAAACCATGTGCATGAAAATTGGGTCAGCGTATAGATTTTCCGACTCGCCAGGTGTGTGAATTATGTAACTTATTTCCAAAATTGTGCAACACTTATTGGTTCAATCTCCCTGAACTTTGCATCATGATAAACTTAGCGTAACTAGTTCGCCGGAGGCTAACTATTTACAGTGATATTATGCTGCATTTATTTTCAATAAACTCCCACAATTTTTCATCTCCCTAAAACCAATTTTCACATTTTTCATAATTTTTAAAAAAAATGGATATGCCAGAATATAAAGAAATTAGTCCGAAACTACGAGCATCAATAGTCATCAAAAATCTGCATGAAGCTTTTGAAAAAAATAAAAAATATACTTCACAAGAAATAGATGAAATTGCTAAAAATATTTTGGCTAAGCTTCCGGCTGATTATTCTCTTGAAGAGATTAATGAATACAAAAAAGATTATTTAATCGCATTGGCTGATGTTAAAAAAGAATTCGCACAAAAGCAAAACTTGTGGGACGATTTTTTGGATGTTCTTGCAGGCGGCACACATCAAAGCGCTTCAGAAAGAGTAATGTTGAGCAGATGGATAGATGGAGAAAAAGGAAATTTGGAATAGATTTCAGCCCCGCCAGGTCTTCTACGCCCAACTTAAATCGAACGCCAAGTGCCGCAGCAGTGTGTTTTCACCTGCTGCACACGTATAGCAGGGTGCCATGAAAGCATCCGTAATCACGATCAAATCAATCGAGGAAGTGTCCAATGATCCACGTATATTTGCGCGTTGTGCATCATGCTTGGGCAACCTGCTGACTCGAAACACTACAAGAATAAAATTTTGCATTTTCAAATTAAATTCTAAACAAAATGAATAAAAACGGAGCAATTATTATCGTTGAAGATGACACCGATGACCAAGAGATGTTTGTTGAAGTATTTAACGAACTAAATTATAAAAATGAAATTGTTTTTTTTAATGACGGACAAAAAGCACTTGCCTATTTGATTGCAAAAACCACTGAACCTTTTATTGTTTTTTCGGACATCAATATGCCAAAGTTGAATGGCATGGAACTAAGAAGACAAATTCATGAAAACGAGGACATACGTTTAAAAACTATCCCTTACTTGTTTTTTACAACAAGCGCTGAACAAAAAGCTGTCATTGAAGCTTACTCAAAATCTATTCAAGGATTTTTTGTCAAGCCATCAGGTTATCAAGATTTAAAAAATATAATAAAAATAATAGTGGAGTATTGGCAAAAATGTGAATCTCCAAACTATATTGAGTAAACAGAATATTGAAACAGATTATTTATTCATAACCACTTTTTATCACGGTCAGAATCAATTTGAACCTACCATTGGGTTTTATCTGACTTGATTCATGAGCAGGTATAAGTATGCCTTCTCCTGTTTGAAGCGTAGAAAGTTTTCCGTCGATTTCAATAATTGCGCTACCATCAATTATTTGTACATACGTATCGAATGGAGAAGTTTTTTCATTGAGCCCTTCACCACTTGCAAATGACAAAGCATTTATGGATCCTGTTGTCTTTTTCATAATTGATTTGCTTACAACAGCGTTATGCTCATATTCAATTAATTCAACAACAATATGGGACGTTCCTTTTTCAATTTCACCGTCTTTAGTCGGTAATTTTTCAAGTTGCTTGGTATCCATGACTTTTTTATTTTAATGGTTCAACTTTTTTACAGCGCAGTATTTAAAGTATTCAGGAAATCTAGCAAATGTTTATTGAACGCATCGGGTTGTTCAAGATTAGAAACATGTCCGGCATCATCTATAATTTTCAAGATAGAGCCTTTAATATGCTTGTGCATAAATTCAGATTGGGCAAGTGGCGTTACTGCATCTTCTCTGCCGCAAATAATAAGTGTCGGAACGCCAATAGTATCTAAAGTAGAACAGGTTTCGGAACGCTCGGCCAAGGCAGTTAACCCAGCGGTAATTATCCCTGTAGAATTTGCAATCACAACACTTCGTAAGCCTTCAACTAATTCTATTTTATGCGTTAATGATTCGGGGTGAAAAACACTTTTAATAAATTTTTCATTAAATGCATCTGCGCCGTCAATGTTAATTTGTTCAATGGTTGTGTAACGGTTTTCTCTTACTTTGGGTGTATCGGCAATACATTGTGTATCGCATAAAATCAATGCCTCAAACCGATCGGGAAACCTTTTCATTACGTTGAGCGCAATAAAACCACCCATAGATAGTCCGCAAATTGTTGCCCTCTCAATCATTAATTTATCCATAAACGCAATCAAGTCGTCACCAAACAAGTCAATACTCAGTATTGAATTTTCATCGGTTGATTTGCCAAACCCACGTATGTCAACAGCTATTACACGCTTTGAAGATTTTAAACTATCAAGTTGGCCCTTCCACATTGACTTATCGAAAGGAAAGCCGTGAAGAAATAATATTGGAATACCGCCCTCTCCTGCTTCGTTATATGAAATGGCAATATTGTTGACTTCTGTCAATAAATTTTGATACGAATTACCTTGTGCCATTTTTATAATTTCTGTTATTGGTAAATTCAAAGCGTTTTCTGGTTGGAAATTTTTAGTATTACTCTCCTCATATTCCTCAATCAAAGCCACAAGTGAATCGTGATAGGACGATAAGGTTTTAACGGTTATTGTAGGATTTTCTACATAGGGAATAGTTATCGGCATTTCATTCAAGTATTTCAGCAATTCAGGATGTTTTTCCCTGATTTTGTTGGTTATACCTAATATCATTTCGTTTAATTCCAATTCAGTTTTCATACTTTCTTATTAAAAAAATCTTTAGTGATTGATTTCTTGTCGACACCGATATTGATTAATATTTTTTCATTATCAGCTTATACCAGAAACTTAAGGCAACAAAATTATGCCTTTAAATACCCAATAACATTACATAATTAAGGTTTATGTTTATATAATTCACAGGTTCCGCCGCGCGTGGTCTTCCTGCCTTCCCTGACCAAGCTGCCCAAGCGCCCTGCGTCGGTAGCGTTTACGCCCTACTTGGTGTTTAGGCTGCCCAGCCAGGTTACTTACCCCAATTCAATATCAAATCATCAAACGCGATGAACATTCATGGTTGGCAGATGCCCAAATATCTTTTTACTTGTTTGTCGAATATTCAAATAGGGGAACATTGGACTTTACGCATCATGCGCCGGTGTCGGGGCAAATAAACTAGCATTTAAAAAGTGTGAATCTTGTAAATTTTTGACAGAATTATGTAACGCTGTGGCCTGTCGATACCCCGATTTTTGCAGCATGATTAATTCAGGCACACCCGGATCGGATGCCCTAACATGCTTCGAAATGCCAACAACCTCTTTTGATATCGTGATCATCGGCTCTGGGCCCGCTGGCGCTACAACTGCCCGCGTGGCAGCGGAGCGGGGCCTAAAAGTGTTGTTGGTTGATAAACGACAGGAGTTGGGCGCTCCAATTCAATGCTCTGGGGCTGTAAGTCGGCATGCATTGGAAGCCGCCGGTGTCGACCCTAACCAGGAGTTCATTCAGGAGGCTATTTACGGATTTGGTATCTACAATCAGGCGGGTGAAAAAACGACCATCGATTACCGCCAGATTAAACCGGATGAATACGGCCAAGGCGAAGGCCAACTTCCACTGGGCTATGTGGTGGATCGCCGCCGTTTCGACCGGTACCTGATGACACAGGCAGAACGGGCGGGCGTTGAGGTGCAGTTAAAGACCGAAGGTCTTGGCTATCAGTCCACCACAAACGGCGGATGTGCGGTACAGCTCCGCCATTTCAACAAAACATTTGAGGTGAAGGCAAAGGTTTTGGTGGGCGCCGACGGGTTACAATCCCAGGTGGGTAAATGGGCAGGCCTGCAAACCCACATCAAATTGAAGGAATTGGCCAGTTGCCTGCAATACGTGGTAGATGGCGTTCAAACGGATGGCCTCCTGGAAATTATCACAGGACAACACTGGGCACCGGGCGGGTATGCGTGGGTTTTCCCGAAGGGGCACGGCTACGCCGAAATTGGCCTCGGAGTGGCCCGCAACATGACCAGGCACGATGCACAATGGCACCTGGAGCAGTTTATCCTGCATTCTTTTTTTAAAGACCGGTTCAAAAATTACCGCATCCTAGAAATTCAAGGTGGGGGTGTGCCGCTGGCAGCCCCCTTGAAAACGCAGTATGCCGACAACCTCATCCTGGTGGGTGATGCAGCCCGGCATGTAAACCCAATTACCGGCGGCGGCATCCATACAGCCTTGCATGGCGGACTCATAGCCGGTAATTTTCTGGCCGACCTGCTCCAAAGCGGACAAAAACCAAACAAACAAAACCTGAAAGGTTATCAGGATCAATGGCTGGAAGCAAGCGGGAACGCCATGTGGAAATTATACCGGGAGAAAACGGCGATTTTTAGAAACAAAGACATTGCCCAGCGGGATGATTTGCTCTATAAAACCATGTCGGATTATTTCAGCCCTTATTCAGAATACAAAAAAATTTGATTGGCCATGCCTAAAAAGGAACCAGTTGTTTTTCAAATCGGGTGGAACGCCTGCATCCATTGTGGCGCTTGTGTAGCTGTTTGTCCGCACAAACCGGGCTTCATCACGGCCTTCGACACTATTGCTGTAAACACGCCATGCGACATTGCTTGCATGGCCTGTGAAGCGATTTGCCCAGTGAGTACCATCACGCATCAACAGGTTTCCGGCCAGAAACAAGATATATGGAGTTGATCCGAAATTTGATCCGGTTTTCGCGACCCCACACCGTGATCGGTACTACCTTGAGTATCATTGTACTTTACTTGATAGCCATGTCATTTTCCGGGTATGCTGCATGGCATCCGGGAGTGCTGGTACTAACCCTTTTAAGTTGCTTAAGTGCCAATATATACATCGTCGGACTCAATCAAATCACGGATGTTGACATTGACCGCATCAACAAGCCATGGCTTCCGTTGGCTTCCGGGGCTTTCTCCATGCGCACAGGATATTGGCTGGTTGGCATTTCCTTTTTCACAGCGCTTATGCTGGCTGCGTGGCAGGGCCGCTATTTGTTGCTGACCGTGTTGTTAAGCCTTGCCATTGGCACTGCCTATTCGCTGCCGCCCTTCCGTCTCAAGCGTTTTTATTTCTGGGCGGCGTTTTGTATCATTGCCGTACGGGGGCTTATCGTCAACCTTTTGCTTTTCCTGCATTTTCATTTTGTAATCAATGACGCACAACAAATTCCGCCGGTTATTTGGTTGCTCACCGGTACCATTTTTATATATAGTATTGTCATTGCATGGTTTAAGGACATTCCGGATATGGAGGGCGATCGTCGTTTCCAAATCCGTACGCTAAGCCTTAAATGGGGTGCCCGGAGCGTATTTAGAACCGGAAATCTGCTGTTAACGACCGTTTATGTGTGCCTGCTATTCTTGCCTTGTTACATAGAATTCTCTTTGAACAAGCCAGTTTTTGTTATAACGCAACTCCTGTTGCTCGCGCTGTTAAGGACGGCTGGTGCGCGCGTCCGGTTGTTGGAACCGGCTTCTGTCAAACGGTATTATCTGTTTATTTGGGTGCTCTTTTTTTTGGAGTATATTTCTTTTGCTGCGGCAGCACTCGCTGCATGAAGTTAAGTATTTTTGGAATTTTCTGACTTTTTGCGCGATTTTTAAGATTTGGTGTACTGTAGTGTGACGGTACTGTACGTATATTTACGCGTCGGCGCAAATGCGTGCAAACAAATAATTGCTTGCTGAACAATTTCTCTACACGTGCTCTAAAATACAAAACCATTAAAAATGAACAAACCATTAATGCTTTTTTTGCTACTTAACTTTTGTTCCATAACAAGTTGGGCACAATCTTTTCAAGTGGGGCATAAACAACAAACATTTGTGGACGCATCACGCTCCAACAGAAATGTCACGACAGAAATTTATTATCCCGCTGTAACAGCAGGAGATAACGTTTCCATTGCTTCGGGAAAATTCCCTGTGTTGGTTTTCGGCCACGGTTTTTTAATGGTGTGGAGTGCTTATGCCCCTGAATGGAATACCCTTGTTCCGAGCGGATACATTATGGTTTTTCCCACCACCGAAGCAGGTATTATGCCATCGCATAGTAATTTTGGGAAAGACATTGCTTATTTAGTTGGCGCTATGAAAGCCGAAGGAACAAATGCGGCGTCCACTTTTTTCGGTGCAGTTGCCCATACATCTGCCGTAATGGGGCATTCTATGGGAGGAGGCTCAGCTTTTCTATCGGTACAATACGATACAAGCATTACAGCGCTTGCTACTCTAGCAGCAGCCAATACCAATCCACCTTCCATCGCAGCAGCAGCGGGTATTTCCATCCCATCCATCGTTGTTGCAGGGGCAAATGATTGTGTGACACCGCCCATACAGCATCAATTGCCGATGTACACGGCACTGTCATCGCTTTGCAAAACGTACGTAAGTATTACCGGTGGAAGTCATTGTCAGTTTGCAGGCACCAATGCGATTTGTAATATCGGAGAAAGTACTTGTACACCACCGCCTACCATAACTCCTGCAGCCCAGCAAGCCACTACCCTTAATGTATTATTGCCTTGGCTTAATTATTACCTGAAGCAAGATGCCGCTGCCGGAGCGCAGTTTCAGCAACTAATTACAGCAAGCAGTGGCATTACGGCACAACAAAATTGTTCGCTTGTAACAACACCAATAACAGAAATCACAACGCAACCTGTCCTCCATATTTTTCCCAATCCTTTTTCTGCCGCAACAACTTTGCAAACAGCTGTTTCACTTACAAATGCAACCCTTACTTTGTACAATGTTTATGGACAGACGGTTGTTCAACTGAATAATATCAATGGACAGACGGTTGTTTTATCCCGTGAAAAACTAGCCAGTGGTTTATACTTCGTTCGGCTTACGGAGGGGAATAAAATTATTGCAGGAGGTAAATTGGTGATTGCTGACTGATACACGTGAGCTTGCGCGCAGGCTGCCTCCCCACTGGTGCCTTAGAAATATTTTTTCTGCATTTTAGCGCAATTCGAGGGTTTGGCTTACTTTAGTGCGACGGTACAAAAAGTACTTATATTTACGCGTTAACGATAATTTTATGACAGCACTGCATGTATTAAGCAACCATCAGGATTGTATGTTGTGGGGTTTTTTGGTGCTGCCATTTATTTCATTTATCACGCTGTTGGATTTTGGGCTGGTGTAATTGGTTTTTGAAAGCTTGTGTGTGGCCAGCATTTGTAGTGTATCATTTGCTCGATTATTTGAAAGTGTAAAACAAATTTGAAGCAGACCGTGGAAAGAAAAACTACGGCTAATGATGATTTGGCGTACTTTAGTGCTATGAGCACAGAAAGTGCGTATATTTACGTTTTGGGCAGCTTCCCCCAATTACGGCTTTGCAAAAGGCAGGTTTAAGAGTTTCAATGAGAGATTTGTGCTCTGCTCCCCTTTCGCCAAACCATAGGACGTAGTGCGTCATGCTTTAAAACCCTGCTACCCCCAAAAATACAAATAAAATCAATAAAAAACCTGTTCTAAAGACAACCAAATAAACCATATTTAAAGTTTAAAATTATGACTGAATTTAAAGTTGACAGCACAAATTGCGACAAAGAGCCTATTCATATTTTAGGAAGGATTCAGGGTCATGGCTTTTTGATTGGTGTTGATTATAAAGACCAGTTGATCCAATACATCAGTGAAAACACGGCGTCATATATTAATGACGATCCGGCAAAATATCTAGGGAAGCACATTGATGAAATAGAAGCCCGGATGAGCATTTCCAATTATGGCGACAAGCTGAACATTTCTAAAATTATTATTTTGGGTTTAGGAAACGGCTTTGAAAGCCTTAATCCTTTTTATGTACAACTAGATGGCAAACCATTCAACCTTATCATAAAAAATGCTGGCCCCATCTTTCTGTTGGAGTTTGAGCCTTGCAATACAAAAGAAGAATTTGATTTACAAAAAACAATCGGGCGTTCAATATCTACTATACTGGCAGAGACGGGCTTACACCCCATGCTTAAAACTACCGCTTTGGAAATAAAGAAAATCATAGGGTACGACAGGGTGATGATTTACCAGTTTGGGGAAGATGGACATGGGGAAGTGGTTGCAGAAGAAAAAAATGGTGACTTGGAACCTTTTTTGGGAATGCAATACCCGGCCTCTGATATTCCAAAGCAGGCAAAGGAACTGTATAAAATAAATCTGACCCGTATTATAGCAGATGTAGATATGGATTGCCCTGCTATTATCAGTAACCAAGGGCAAAATGCGCCACTTGATCTTACCCATTCTGTGTTGAGGGCTGTTTCGCCCATACATATTCAGTATTTAAAAAACATGGGTGTTGCAGCCAGTTTCAGCATCAGTATTCTTTCGAACGGTGAGCTCTGGGGACTGATAGCCTGCCATAATTATTCGCCTAAATTTATTGATTACAAAGCAAGAGAAGCTTCAAAATTAATTGGCCAAATACTCTCTCCTGCCCTGGAGTACAGGCTCGGAGAAGAAGATAGTGAAAAATTTGCGCTGCTAAACCAGTCGGTAAGCACACTTATAAAATATATAGAAAAGGAAAGTGATATTTTGAGTGCATTAACAGTCAATAAAGTTACTATTAATGATGTTTGTTCAAGCTCGGGTGCCGTACTCATATTTGACAATAAGATCACCAGCATTGGGCTAACGCCAAATAACGATGAGGTAAAAGAAATTGTAAAATGGGTAATTGATAATTCACGAGATATGGTGTTTTATACCCACCGGTTTCCGGCAATCTACCCTGATGCAGAAAAGTACAGTGATATTGCCAGTGGATTATTTGCCTGCATACTTTCCAGGGAATTATCTGAAATGATTTTATTTTTTAAGCCGGAGCAAAAACAAAGCATTGTCTGGGGGGGCAATCCGGAAAAGGCTGTGGAGGCCGCCAGTGACGGTTCTTTGCAATTGTCTCCACGTAAATCATTTGACAAATGGACAGAAATAGTACGGTGCAGCTCAGCAAAATGGAACCGGGGAGAAATTGCTGCCCTCATCAATTTTCGGGAGCAAGTTGTTTACCAGATAAACCGTAAGGCAAATGAAATACGGCAGCTAAGTGAGCGACTAAAATTGGCGTACGAAGAATTGGATACTTTTAGCTTTACGGTTTCGCACGACCTTCGCACGCCATTATCTTCTATAAAAAGTTATACGGAATTATTGTTGCTTACAAATGATAGCCTTGATGATGACGCAAGAAAAATTTTGGAAAGAATAAATGCCTGTTCCGATAAGATGGCGCTGTTAATTAAAGAAATATTGAATTACTCAAGTTACACCAGGAATGAAATTAACTTGGAAAAGATAAATATGAGGCAATTGATTGAAGATGTTAAGAATGCTATTTACGAATCAGCACAACCGAAGAATCTTGAATTTATCATTGGCTCTGCACCGGATATTTCAGGAGATGCTGTTATGATAGGACAGGTATTTGCCAACCTGCTGGGCAATGCAGTGAAATATTCATCCAAGTCAGTTAATGCCGTTGTAAAAATAGAAGGATATGTTTCGGAAAATGAAACTATTTATACAGTTGCTGATAATGGAATTGGTATTGATATTAAATACTACAACCGGGTTTTTGAATTGTTTAAACGCATGGATAACGCAAAAGACTTTGAAGGCACCGGTGTAGGGTTGGCCATTGTAAAAAGAATAATGGAGAAGCATAAAGGGAGAATATGGTTTGAAAGCCAACTTGGCAAAGGTACTGTTTTTTATGTAAGTTTTAATAATGAACCAATTGAATAAGGTAGATATATTTTTAGTGGAAGACAACGAAGACTTTTCTTTTTTGATTGAAAAAGCAATTGATCATATTGATAAGGATTTGTCTTTAAAGGTCGTTGATAACGGATTTTCCGCACTGGAAGTTTTGAAGCATTATGACCAGGAAGGCACAAGGCCGAGAATTATCCTGCTCGATTTAAATTTACCAGGCTTATCAGGTTTGGATTTATTAAGAGAGATAAAAGAAATTGATTTTTTCAAACAAGTGCCGATTATTCTTTTTACAACATCTGATAATCCAAAAGACGTAAGGACAGCAACAGAATATGGCGCCAATGCTTATGTTACCAAACCGCATGGTTACGTAGCGCTGATAGACTGTTTAAGGTCGCTTTTTAATTTTTGGTTTAACCATCACACTACAATAAAATAATACATGAAAAAAATTTTTATAGTAGAGGATGATGAAGATATTTCATATTTTCTAACAATAGCTCTTGGGAAAAAATACAATCTGTCAATTATAAACGACACCAATAACCTGATGGAAAGGATGGGTGACTTTTTACCCGATCTTATTATTACTGATAATTTTGTAGGGCAAAAAGTTGCAGCCGATATTATTAAAGAGATACGGAGCGAACATCGTTTCAGCAACATCCCTGTTATATTATTTTCTGGTCACCCAGATATTGAAAAATTATCTAAAGAAATTGAAGCCAATGCATATTTAAGTAAGCCATTTACATTGCAGGAGCTAAATTCTTGTATTGAAAAAGTATCGCACCAAACTAACAAGTAATCTTTCACCTCCCCCCTATACAACTTAGGCTGTGTAATCTGATACCATTATCCCCCGGCACATTTGAGTTCCTTTTCCATCCTTCGGCGAACCCCGTAGCGGTTGTTGCCAGCAAAAGCAACGTGAGTATGCCGTACATCAGCATTCCGCCCTGACAGGTGTTCTAAGCCCCATTCAAATCACGCCCCCAAGCGCCGCAGCTGTGTGTTTTGCCATTGGAGCAATATTTGACATCCCGAGTAAAAAAAATAGCAACGAACCACTAATAGCGGTCAACATAAAAACGACACAGCAAATATCACTGACCAAAAACAATCAAGAGATGAACAAAATTGAAATTCCATCAAGCAAAACAAAACAACTTTTCGGCATTGGCGGGTCCATATTATTTGTCGTATTAGGACTTTATCTTTTTACGACCATTGCAGACCAACAAACAAGGTTTAGCCCGACACTTGTAAAAGGTGTTGGAATAGCCGGAATTTTGTTCTTCGGTGTGGCCGAAATTTATGGCATTATGAAGATTTTGAGGACTTAGAAAAGGACATCCCGCTTGGGTCGTGCCGAAGTGGGGGATTTCAAAGCACTACATTGCCTGCCAGCACAGAACTTGATACGAAGCACAATAGTTCTCATAGCATCCGCTTTTTTGCCAAACATGCTCTAAGCCTTCGGCAACCGCTTCGCCCAACCTGGGTACTCGCTCCGCTCAAATTTAGTAGCGAAAAGGCATAGATTCGCTTCGCTGGCACGTGGGCTGCCGCTCCGCAAGCTACAACCCCAAGCAAAAAAACGCAACGCTCGGCTTCGGCCT
>JBBRWA010000109.1:0-17090 GCA_038246345.1 Chitinophagales bacterium | reverse complement strand
AGCACCACAATTCCCGTAATACTCACCACAAGCAGCACCCAAGAAATTATTTCAGCTTGGGTAAGTTTCATGCCCAGCACATCGTGTATCACATTCACCCGTATTTTTTCGATCAATAAACGCTCAATAGCGATGAGGCCGATGTAGATGAAGAACAACATACCCGTAATCTTAAGCCGTTTGCGCATCGACCACAGGATGGCAAACACAATGCACATCATCATGATCTCGTAAAAGGGGGTAGGATACACCGGCTCAGCGAGCTGCATGTTGTAATCCCAAGTGCAGCCATCAATCGGAATGCTGTGAATAGGCTCTGTGTTTTCTGTGTTCAGCACGTTATGGGGGAAACGGTACGCCCACATCCAATCGGGCAAAAACGACATCCAACCCGGCTTGGGTGCAGGGTTGAGAATGCCCCAGTCGCCGTCGCCCGCCAATTGACAACCCATGCGCCCAACGCCATAACCAGCCGCCAAAGCTGGTGCCACGGCATCAGCGGTGGGCAGGAACGGAATTTTATGCTTCCACATATACCCGACAACGGCAATGAACCCTAACAATAATCCACCCATAATCGCCAAGCCCCCACCAGAGGTCAATGCGCCAATGGGGTCTTGTAAAAAGGATTCCCAGTTGTCGAAAAGGTCAAAAATTTTAGCGCCCAAGATGCCGCCAACGGCCGCGGCAACGGTCAATTCACTGATCCGATCGTGCGGATAAACCGACAAGGTTTTTACTTCTGGCTTGTCCAATTTCCGGCGTTGCCCATCCCAGTAAGTGATGCCAGCCAGCACAACCGCACCAATGATACCGCCGATCCAGTCCAATTTCAGGGACAATATTATCGAAGCCGGATCATGCCGGAAAGTGCTGTAATTATGATAAGCATACAGCCCTTTTCCCCCCAGTATCAAGCCTACGAATGCATTGCTGACAATCTCACCCATGCTGGCTGGAAGTCCCAGCGTCACCGTCACCGTTGACGGCTGGTAATGCCCTCCCCGAGCCTTTCGCTTGAGTTCATGGTGGAATACCATCGCGCTTACGATGAAAGCAATCGCTAGAAAAAAACCAAAGGTTTTGAGCATCGAAAGCCAATTGTCGGGCTGGGTACCGATGAGGTCGTGGAAGAGGTAAGATAGATCTGGGTACATTTAAAATTGGGTTTAACGGTTTCAGGTTTCAGGTTTACGCGATTTGTTTTTATTTTGAAATTGTATTTCAAGGACATCGGGAATCGTGTAAACCATGAAACCCTTTAACCCTGAAACCATGAAACCTTTTTTAAACCTCCTCCGTGACAACCTCTGCCGAAAGTCCCCGCTCCAGCAGGGCTTCGCAATAAGGAATGAGTTCGGATCGGGAGCCAGATTTGACGGTTGCTTTGCCTTTGTAGTGGATGATGAGCGAGAGTTGTTCTGATTGTTCGGAGCTGTGACCCAACACCTTGATAAAACACTCAATGACCCATTCAAAGGAATTGACATCGTCGTTCCAAACGATGAGTTGAGATGTGAAGCCGGTATCGATTTCGTCTTCCACCATCACATCAACATCCTCTTCCCAAAGTGGCTTCTCGTAATTTTTTATGTTTGTAATGGTAGAAAACATGATGGTGGCAAAAGACTGGAGGTTATTAGTTGAGTGAAGTCAATACTTTATTGATAGCCTCAAAATTAGGGATTTCGCCCGCATTTTCGAGTACTTCAGCATATTGGATTATCCCTTTTTTGTCAATAACAAATGCGGAGCGCTTGGAAACACCTTTTAGTCCCATGGCAAATTCCTTGTATAAACTGTCGTACTTTTTGCTCACCGTTTTGTTGAAATCAGAGAGCAGGGGGAAATTGAAGCCCTCTTCTGCTTTCCACTTGGCAAGGGTGTAAGGGCTATCTACAGAAATGGCCAGAATCTGCGCATCCAGATCGTTGTATTGTGCGAGGCTATCGCGCATAAAACAAAGCTCTTTGGTGCAAACACCTGTAAATGCAAAGGGATAAAATAGCAACAAAACGTTTTTTTCGCGATGCTCAGAAAGTTTCACCATTGATTTATCGGAGGCGCGCAGGGCGAAATCAGGTGCTTTGTCGCCGGATTGGAGCATGATTTTGTGTGTAAGTTGAGTCATGAAGCTGCAAAAGTAGACAATCCCGCCAACCCATCACAGAATAGCGCCTAATTCCTCAAAGCATCCAACAACCAGTCGCGTTCTGTCAGTACTGGGCCGGCCAAAATTTCTGCCCTAAATCTTTCCCGATCAGCGGGGCTGCTCAGGTTTACGGCCAACAATTTGCGGAGGTATTTGACAAAAGCCAGGTAGTTGTCGCGGTGGTAACCCAGGACTTTTTTTCGGCGGATATAAATTTGGATGCTGTCAAGCTGGTTTTCAAGCGCATCCCATTCATCCAGGCGGTAGTAAATCTTTGACAAGATGGTTTTGGCCGTCAGGTTTTGTAACACATCGTCGTATTCAATGTGCAACAAATGCTGCATGGCTTCCCGCAAGTCGTTTTTTTCGTAGTGGTATCGCGCCAAATTGAAATGTACCGCGCCGTCCCGGTGCTCTTCGGCTAACAAGGGAGCGTAATCACGTAAAAAGCGCCCTATCCATTCAAACTCCCGTAAGCGTAACCCGGTGCTAGTGATGTTGTTGTAAGTCCAGCGCGACAAAGTGCCGTCTTCCAGCAAGGCACCATGCTCCAGGCCCGTCTGATAAATGTCGAATATCTCGCGGAAATAGCGCTGCTCTTGCTGGTTGATTTTGCGGATGCAAAAATTGATGGCCATTAGGAACAGGTCGTGGGTTTCCGCAAGCGAAAAAAGCGCTGCGTGTTCCTGCAACAAGGCTTTTAGTTTTGAAAAATGAACACTGCTTTCCGGGCCGCCCAATTGGGCATAATACCCATGAAAATATGCGGCAACTGCCGGGATTTCCAAATAGCGATGCCCCGATAGAAACTGCAAAACATTGTCCAGCAGGCCCTTGTCGTAGGTTTGTTTGCTCACTGATTGGTGGCTGAGCAGAATACAACCCGTGCGCAATTTTTCGCAGATGAAGGCTACATCTTGGGCATCGGAAAGCTCCTGGGCGTTGAATGATTTGGCACGGCCCTGTTGCAAGAAAAGGTGGTAAGCTTCGGTTTGCAATCGGTAATCGGCCTGTAGAAAATCAAGGCCGCGCCGCTCGTCCAGGTGCAGCCGCTTGCGTGCATAACGCAACATGCCCGCTGCGGGCTCTGGCAAATGCAGCCGACGAAGGGCCTCCACTGTATCGGCATTGCGGATATGCTCTTGCGTTTCCCAACGCTCCTGGGCCAGGAATTTTTCCACGGCATCGAGCAGGTAATTGCTGAGGTGGTATACCCTGCGCGGTTCGGTGCTGGGGTCGGGCAGCAACGCCTCCGCCACTTTTTGCGTGTCCAGATCGGTAGCAGAGAGATTTTCTTTCAAATATTCGAACAGCTGTAGCACCCCAGCATGGGTGACGTGGTAGGGAGAATGCAGGAATTTCTCCAAGGCGCGGAGGCGGTCTTTGGGGAGGGCGCGGAGTATGGGCAGGAGTGGTGTCATAACGGGTGCCTAAACCTCGTAGGTCGTAAAACCTCTGCACCTCCCCCCCCAAAACTTTGGGGGGGGGAGGTGCAGAGGTATTACGACAAAGATATATCTGTTGATAGAATTTTTGAAAATTTCGTAAAAAAAATTTCGTAAAAACTTGATAATCAGAGTTGTTTTTTTAGAAATCATATAATTATTTCCTGAAAATACTTAATATCTGTACTTGCATACCAAAAACTATCGCCGCACTTTTGTACCGTGAAAAACAACACACAGCCATCCCCCGTCTACAATCAACAGAAAAAGCATAAAGCATGAACTACCTTCGGTCTATTCTCTTTATAATCAGCATTTTACTCGGCATAAATGCCAATGCGCAAGGGTTTTACCAAACCTATTCCCCGGCATCATCTATTGCCCAGGATGTGGTACAAACCGATGATGGCGGCTATTTTTTGGCGGGCTTTGTCAGCGTTGACTCCTCCCTATTTTTGCAGCGGGTGGATGCTGCTGGGCAACATATTTGGGCCAATAATTTCAATTTTAACCACGCAAAGGCTATAGCTACCAGCAAAACTGACGATGGAGGTTTTGCAGTGCTCTCGGAATTCTACGCCGACACCGATGGGTATAAAAACGCGGTATTGAAACTCGGTGCGACGGGCATTGTTGAATGGACCAGAGTCATTGACAACTATATCCTGCCTAACGGCCTGCGCGATATCGTTTCCACTGAGGATGGTGGGTTTTTAGTGGCGGGTGATACCCGCGACTCTAGCTTAAATTTCCAAAACTGGTTGGTGAAACTGGCCCCAAACGGCGATATCGCCTGGAAAAAGACCTACGGCGCTTTTCATAGCACAAGCCGTATCATAGCCCTTTCAACGGGCAATTATGCCATCAGCGGCGGTCGAAATGGCGGGAATATGTCGCTGACGACGCTCACGCCTGCAGGTGATATGCTGTGGCAGCAAGTGTATACAAAGCTGCACTATCAAAGGGCTTATGATTTATTGGAAACAGTTGATGGTGGCATATCTATTTTTGGAACAACACAAAACCAGACGCTTGATATAGGCATTTTAAAAACGGATATTAATGGCACAGAGCTTTGGTTTAAAAACTTTTACCCATACTCGGAACCGAATCTAGTGCTACTTAAAAGCTTCGCCCAAGACACGACAGGCAATTTTTATATCCCGATTTGGGATGGTGATTTAACCGTAGAATTGCTGAAGCTAAATCCGGAAGCCAACCCTCTTTGGAAACGCAAACTTTCCACGGGCCGTATGGGCCAAGCTATTGTGCACACAAACGATAATTACTTAGCCATTGCAGGTGGGAGCAGCGCCTATTTGCTTAAACTGGATACTGAAGCAGAGGTTTTCTCCAATAAAATCATCGGCACGGTGTATTATGATGCCAATGATAATTGCAACCTAGACACAGGCGAATCTGTGGCAGGTGATTATATCGTGGAAGCAAGAAACTCAACCGGAGCCGTTTTTTACAAAAAGGTAGAAGCTGTTGGAACTTATGAAATACGGGTGCCAGAAGGTGAATTTGACTTGTTGGCCAGGCCTACTTTTGGCACGCATAACTATAAGGGAGTTTGTGATACCTTGCATGTCAGTGTTGTTAGTACTAGCCAAACAGTTGATATCCAGCCCATTGGCGTGCGCCCATTCCCTGATTGTCCTGTGCTGAAGGTTTATGTAGCATCAGGTACTTTGCGCCGCTGCGTTAATTCCCGGTATTTTATCAATTGGTGCAACTGTGGGAATGTGATGGCTGAAAATGCTTCTGTACAGATCACGGCAGATACCGTATTGCAGTTTATCAACAGCAGTATACCCCTCACAGCGCAAAACGGAAATGTTTTCAGCTTCGATATACCCAATGTGGGTGTAGGGGGCTGCGGCGGTCTTTACGTTGATTTTTTGGTAAAATGTAGTGCGACTATTGGGCAGGTGATTTGTGTGGAAGCACACGCTTTCCCCGACACCACTTGTATCCCGCCCGACCCAGCCTGGGATGGTTCAGAAATTGCCGTCACGGGACATTGCGAAAATGATACGCTTTCCTTCAAAATAAAGAACAACGGCGCATCGCCCATGTCGCAATCACTGGACTATGTGATTATTGAAGATCACATCATGTACATGCAGGGAATGGTGCAGCTTGGCGCAGGCGTTGACACTACGATTGTGATCCCAAACCCAACAGGCGATTGTTACCTCGGGAGAGTATTGGAGGAGGGCGATGGGGTGAGCGTTATTAGTCGCCCCGCAGCGGTGGTGGCCAATTGTATCACGGGCGGCAACCTCAACCTGGCCTTGCAATTCCAAACAGGTGCCAACGAATGGGCGATTGCCAGCACCTGTGGCGCGGTGGTTGGCTCTTTCGATCCGAACGACAAACGCGGCTTCCCGCTCGGCTGGAACGACCAGCACCTGCTGGAGCGCAACGAAGACATCACGTACACGATTCGTTTCCAAAATATGGGCAATGACACAGCTTTTCTAGTCATCATTCGCGATGAGCTGCCTGTGGAAACCCTCGACCCTGGAACGGTGCGGCCAATTGCTGCCAGCCATCCATACACCTGGGATTTAACCGGGAATGGATCGCTCTCTTTCACTTTTCCCAATATCCTGTTGCCCGATAGTACCACGAACGAACCCGCTTCCCATGGTTTCGTACAGTTTCAAATAAAACAACGGCTCGATTTGCCCGATGGCACCCGCATTGAAAACAGCGCTTCCATTTTTTTCGATTTCAATGATCCGGTGATTACCAATGAATATTTCCACACCATTGGCCGGCCGATGATTTCGGTGACGAAAACCCCGAGCGCACAACTGCTTGAATTTCAGGTATTCCCCAATCCGTTCAGCCGGGAAACGACCTTTGTGTTGAAAAATTACAGCCCGAAAAACGACGTGGTATTTCGGTTATTTGATGCATGGAGCCGCCTGGTACAAACCGAGCGATTCGCAGGGGATACATTCCAGTTCAACAATCCTAACCTTGGTTCGGGCATCTATTTCTTCCGAATGGAAGAAAACGGAAAGCTGCTGACTTCGGGAAAAGTGTCGATTTCAAAATAAGCCCCGCCATTTTTAAAACAACAACAGAAATAATACCGTCATGAAAAATATTCTACTCTTTTCCATACTGCTTTGCTCGGCTGCTAACATGAGCGCACAATGCCTGTCTATCACCACTTGCCACAGCAATGAAACGGTATGCGACCTGACACCCAACAACAACCTACTTTGGAACGATAACAGTTGGTGGGATCAATTCAACCAATCGCATGATTTGTCTGAGGCCCCTTCCGACTTGTTTGCTGTTGCCGTAGACACCTGCTCTGGTGCAAACCTTACGGTTAAGTACACCCTGTTCATAGACTTGGACCAGGATGGTGTTGCTGAAACGGTGGTAAAAAGCTGGGATCCTCCTGCGCCCGGAACCGTTAATTTCAACAACTTCAACAACCCGAATTATGACGGCGGCGCGTCCCACGTTTTTGATCAACGTGCCGTGCCAAGCGATCAGAAATACCAATTCGCGTTGGAAACAATTGCTGTTGGCGATACGTTGACGGGGCGTTTGCGTTGGAATACCCAAGCAGACCCAAACACCTTTGTCGTCCCGGAATTGCCGTACAGCTATGTCAATAAAATCAAGTGGGAATTTGAAGACAATCTGGCCAATCTCCAGGTTTGCAACAATTTGTTTATTGTAAAAGATTGTAAAGCGCCGACGGTAACATGTCTTAATGGCCTCTCAACGAATGTTTACCCAGGCGGCGGCTTCAACCTTCAGGCGATTGATTTATTACAGTATGCAGACGACAATAGCACATTAGCACCTTTTTTGCGATACGGTATTCGAAAATCAGGCACAGGCACAGGTTTCCCCGTTGACGCCCAGGGGAATCCCATCACCAGTATATTCTTCGTCTGTCCGGACCAAGGGCTGCAAAACATTGAACTGTGGGCCATAGATTTGTATGGCAATGCTGATTTTTGCGAAACTTATGTGTTGGTTCAAGATAATGCGGGCTATTGCGATGGCACCATATCGTTGCATCATTTGGTTTGTATCAGGCGTGCGTGCGACAATGCCATGGTAATGAATGTACAAACAGGCATTTGGGGGCCGGTGACCTTTGCGCCCCCATTTTCATATTTTTCCACGGACTCAACACTTGTTAATGTTGCGGGCTGCTATAGTTTTGATTCTACATTCAACTCTTTTCCAATTCCCAATACAATAAATATCTCGGTCAGTAAGGACGATGATCCGCTGAATGGTGTCACCCCATTTGATCTGTTGAAAATTGCCAAACATATCATGGGGATAGAGCCGCTCGGCACCTATAATATGATCGCTGCCGATGCCAATAAAAGCAACAGCATAACTACATTTGATATTGTTGAACTCAGAAAACTGATACAGGGTACTTATCAAGAACTATCCGCTAACACCTCCTGGCGCTTTGTGGATGCAGCCTATACTTTTCCAAATCCAGCAAACCCTTTTCAATCTGCTTTCCCCGGAACAAGCTCTTTCAGTAATCTTATTCAGGATTCAATTTATGTGTCGGGTTTCATCGCCATCAAAATCGGCGATGTAGACTGCGATGCCAACCCCGGTGCCATCGCCCCACCTGATGATCGGCAGGTCAAATTCTTAAGCATGCCCGATGCGGTGCTTGCCCCTGGTGAAACAATTGAAATCCCGCTGTCTTTTACAGAAGCGGGCGATTGGGTAGCCATGCAGCTGGGCTTGCAATACGACCCATCATTACTTGAAATAGAAGCCATTGTGTTGGGAAATTTTCCTGATTTGGAAGAGAGTTCCTTTGCCTCGCCAAGTCCCGGCATCCTTAATTTGGTTTGGTTTACAACTCAGGCAAATCAGGTGATTGCTCACGAAAAAATATTCACCTTACACCTGCGTGCCAAGCAAAACTTGCAATTGAGCCAAACGCTCCAACTGACGCAGCGAAAGCCAGAAACGCCGCGCCGCTTACAGGCAGAAGCTTACGATGCCCGCGGAACAGCTTTCAATTTTGAACTGCTTTTCCGGGAAAATGAAATAGGGGAGGCCTCCAATCAAAACCTCGTTTACCAACCGCAACCCAATCCTACTAATTCCAAAACCACCATTCCAATCCAATTGATTCAGGAAGAAACGGTGCGCATCGCCGTCACGGATGTTTCGGGGAAATTGCTTTGGGGACAAGAATTGATGCTCGGGGAAGGGCTTCAAATGCTCGATATTCCAGCGGCAGTTTTGTCAAAAGCTGGGGTCTATTTCTGGAGGGTAGAAGCTGGTAGTGTCGTTGCCAGCGGAAAAGTCATTAGGGTCTAAGCACTAGGTTTCAGGCTCCACATAGCCCTTCAAATTATCAAAAAATGCTTCAAAAGCCGCAATGCCCACCGCTGTGATGCGGCAGGTTGTCAGCGGATAATTGTTCCGAAATGTTTTTTCCACGTCAATGTAGCCGGCTTCCTGTAGTTTGCCAATTTGCACACTCAGGTTGCCGGCTGTAGCGCCAGTTTTTTCTTTTAATATATTGAACTCCGCCTCTTGGGTGACCACCAGATAAGACATGATGGCCAAGCGCAACTGCGACAACAAAAGAGGATCAAGCTCCTGGAACATGGTTTTTTGATTGACTGTTCAATAAATACCCTGGCACCAAATAGCCCAAAACGGCCGTGGCGGCTTGTACGATCAAGTGCTGCTCCTTGGAAAGGAACATGCACCACAAGGCACCGGCCCAAATTACTGCGGCACCAAGCAGCAAAGGATTAAATTTCAACAAAACACCTGACATATAGGTTGCAAACCCTGTAAGCACGAGGATAAACGGCACGGGTGAAAGCCCCATGCGCACCGACATCGGTATCGCCAAGGCCATGGAAATACCGTAACCGAGCCAGATCAAACCATACCATTTGCGCACGATGTTCTTTTCTTTCCGGCGTTTTCCCAGCCGGGCTTCCCGAATCAAAGATACAGGGACACCAATCACCACCATAATCATCCAGGCCATGCTGTGCCGTGGATATTGTTGTATGACGGCCAAATACCAATCCGTAGCGCTGGCAATGGCCACCAGCCAGCCCCAAAGCAGGAAGTGAAATCCGTCTTCCCGGAAGCCATGCTTCGCCAGATCAATTGTTTCGCGGATTACCCGCAGGCTTTCCTGTGCAGAGAGGTTTTTTTCTTCAGTTTCCATTGTTGTTGAATTTTTAAAAACATTGAGTTTTTTTAACCCATAGACACATAGGGACATAGAACACATAGTTTTTGAGTACGTCGTGCTATGTTTTCTATGTCCCTATGTGTTAAAAAATTAGTGTTTGATTACTAAGAGGCACAATAGTACAAACTACTTTACAAAACAAACCAAAATTATGGACAAATATTTCAACAACTCCGACAAAACAGCGGAATACGCCCCTAAACCAACATAAAATCAAGGTTAAATGGCAACTTTATTCCCAAGCATATTGCTCCAACTGCGCTCCGTTTTGCCAATAAATGCATTGCTTGCCCAACCAGGTAGCAGCCCCTTTTTCAGCAACACCTTTGGGCAATGGGAGCTTAAGCTGGAGCAGGTGCCCCATGTTTTGCAGGTAAAGGATGTCTTCATCAAGATAAAACATCCAGGAACCTTCCATTTCAAAATCCTGGATGCGCATGGTGCTGTGTACGTCTTGCAGATTTGCGTATTGATCGAGGGTGCAAAGGCCTGCTATTGGGTCGCTTAGGCAAACGTATTGGCCGCTGTCGCGAATGCGGGTGGCTGAAAAGCGCTTGGGGAAATAAATATTGAGGGGCGGACTTTCCTGCAATACGGAACCATCGAGGCCAAGCTTCACCGCCTTGGAAATAGCATCGTCAAAGGCCCAAATATTGCCATCAAAAGCCATCGCCACGCATCGAACGGAGTAATACCCCAACTTTGAAAAACTCAAACGACCCATTTCCGTAAGCGTTCTGTCAAGCCACAACACAGTCTGAAAATCAGGGTACCATACCAGAATTTTTAAGGGGTTGGAAGCGTCAATGAATGCTGCCTGTCCCAGGCGTTTGTTGGTGAACACCGCTACTTTCCTGCCGAGCGTGTCGTATTTCACAATGGCGTTTTCTGGAGAAACCAGGTAAGTGTTCGACAAATTATCACTGGTGACAAATGCCGCCAATGCAGGGATGGCCCGCTGAAAACGCAGGGTGTCGGGCTGCTGGGCTTGAACAAACCCGACAGCGATAAATATGAACAGTATTGGAGGTATCCAGTGTTTCACGTTATAAAGGTACCATTTTTCCTTCTGGACTTGTCATTTCGGGCGAAGTCTAGAAATCTAGGTCTAATTACAATCTTCGGCTAAGTTTGTTTTCTAACACTTGTAAGTCTGCATTCAGAATTTTCTTGAACCCTTGTTGTCTTTAGCTGGAGAGGCGAGCTGAAAGGCAGAATCCGTTTATAGATATTCGTCAGACCACGAAAAGTGGTCGGACGAGGGCCTTATGGTCTGACGATTTTTCTTCGTCCGACCAATAAGCATAAACACACACCTGGATTTACCCATGTTTCCCCTTCAACAACCCAAAAGGTGTCATTTTGTCATGTTTGTTTTTGCAATAACGCCATTTTGTCATCAACACAATGCCCTTTCCCGCCAAAACGCCATTTATTCCTCCATGGTACGCAGATTGCAATTAGGAGAACGTGCTCAGGTTACACATTAAGGCTTGACACCAACTTGAATTCCAACCGTCCACTTTTATCAAAATTTTGTAAAAAAATGACAAACATCGTTAAAGTTCATCCCTTCCCCGCAACTAAAAACATCGCAAATGGGTTCTTAAATGAGTTCTTCAACCGTGGCGTAGCCGAGTTTATGGGCGACGACGTGGTGGTGAACCAACCCGCGACCAACGTCACTGAAAACAATGACGCTTTCAAACTAGCGATAGCTGCTCCGGGTTTCGACAAAAAAGATTTCGTGCTGAACGTTGAAAATGGCCAACTGACCATCGAAGCGAAACACGGGGCGAAAACAGAAGCGAAAAGCGAAAACGGCGAACGTTTCCTGCGCCGCGAATTCCGCTACGAATCGTTCAAACGTTCTTTTAAACTGCCACAAACCGTAAACATTGAAGGCATTGCAGCCGTTTATGAAAATGGGGTTCTGAACGTGGAACTGCCAAAAAAAGAGGAATCAAAGCCAGTAACAAAAAACATTAAAATCGGCTAATACCCGATTATTAAGAATTTTCATAAGGTTAGTTAATAGGGTTTTAGGTGTTTTCTCGAGCCGGGCAGCAATTGTCCGGCTCTTTTTATTTGGCCGGTGCCCAAATTGGATGATTTTGCCCTTTCAGGGCAAGTACGTCGATTAAGCCATTTATTCCTGCCCATCTACCATTTTTATTGTCCCTACCTTTGCGCTCTATACTCACTCAGCCAAGAACAGTGACAGATACCACAACACAAACACCAAACGAATCCTACTACGAAGGCCTGCGCCACACCGATGCTGGTGTTTTCGCTGCTATTTACACGGAATTCCGCAAGCCCGTCACGCAAGCAATCAGTGCGGCGGGTGGCTCCAGCGCTGACGGTTCTACCTTTTTTAGGGTAGCGGTGATCCACGCGGCATCCCTGGCGCAAGCGCAAAAACTGGACGAATCAATTCCTGTTTTTGAGTTGCTAAAAAACCTGGCAGAAGCCCATTTTCGGGATTGGGCGCAGGAAAAGAATGTTGAGCTACCTTCACCGGCTCCTGTTGCCGAAGCGGAACCAGTCTCCCAAATCGAACTACCCGATGCTGGTGCCCGGCATGAATTCCGTCAAATTATTCGCGCCAAACGCCAATTTACACGCCTAGAACCAGCTTGCCAGAAAACGGTGCAGGAATTGGCCAAAGATGCCGCCATAAACATCGCTGACCCACGGCTCCACAATGACAGAACAGAAGCCTGCCGCGAAAAATACCGCAAAACCCTGGGCTTGTCCCCGGAGGATTGGCCGGATCCATTGCCTACTTGGGCGATTACCGCACTGAGCAACGAGCCTTTTCAGCGATCCTGGTCGGCAGCGGAAGCCATTGAAAGCAGGCTCGCAATGGGGCTTCCGGCTATTCCTCGAAAGCAAAGCAACGTCACCCGCTATGTGTTGATCGGTTTGGGCCTGGCTCTACTCGGATTCGGAATTTGGAGCTACCTCCATCCAACCATTTCCCCGAAAGAAGTGTACGACGAAAACTTCAAGCCGCCCACCAGCATTATGGCCGATCGCAGCGCGCGATTTGCCAAAGATACTTTGCCCGAAGCGCGGGTGGAATTGTGCGAGCAACTGTTCGAACAAGCCGATGGATACTACAAAAGCGGCGACTACAAAGATGCAGCGGACGTTCTCTACACCCTGCTCTCTGGCGAAACGGAGCAATGTAAATCAGATGCCTGTTTTTACCTCGCCATCATCGCCCTGCAGCTGGAGCAACCTGGAATAACCGTAGAATACTTGGCCAAAATCCCGGATTTGGAGCGTTTTGGAGAAGACCTGTATTGGTATCAGGCCTTGGCTTTTGTGAAACTTGCAGCCCAAAACACTATGCGCCGCGACGTTGCCCGCCGCGCCGTAGAACGCGCCCGATCTAATACCGAAATCCCGGAACGCCGTGTACAAGCAGAAAAAATGTTGGAACAATTGAAGGATTAGATAAGCGAAAAAAGTCTTGACAGCCTCCCTATTCGATAGCACAAAATGGAATTGATAAAAAAATACTTCCCCCAGCTTAGCGCCGAGCAAATGGCCCAATTTGAGCAACTGGAGCCCCTTTACCGCGAGTGGAACGAAAAAATCAACGTGGTTTCCCGCCAGGATATCGACAACCTGAACGAGCGGCACGTGCTGCATTCCCTGGCCATTGCCCGGGTAATCGGCTTTAGCCCCGAAGCCCATATTCTGGATCTTGGTACCGGCGGTGGATTCCCCGGCATCCCATTGGCCATTCTTTTCCCGGAAACCCAATTTACCCTGGTGGATGCCACCGGAAAAAAGATCAAAGTGGTGCAGGAAGTGGCCACAGCTTTGGGCCTGACAAACGTGACCGCCATTCATTCCCGTGTAGAAGATTTAAAATTGCTCGGCCAGTTCGATTTTGTGCTCACGCGCGGTGTTGCGTCACTCGATAAACTCCTGAACTGGGCACGAAAATTTATAAAAAAGAAGCACCATCACGCCCTGCCCAACGGCATCATCGCGCTCAAAGGCGGCGATCTTAGGTCTGAGATAAAAGCACTGCCGGGGAAAGGCAAAAACTACACGGATGTTTTCCCGATTCGGGAATTTTTCTCGGAGGAGTTTTTTGAGGAGAAATCAGTGGTATACGTACAAGGCTAAAATGGTTTCGGGTTTCAGGTTTCAAGGTTTCTGGTTTACGCGATTGGTTCGTGAGCTTGAAACTGTATTTCAAAATTGACAGGAGATCGCGCAAACTAGAAACCGGAAACCCTTCATTTTATGGCACCCCTGTGATCGAATATTCCTGTATCGCTCTAGTTTCAGGCGTGTTTTGAGGTGTGGCTGGATCAATATTTTCCCAATTGCCGGGTTTTCTGCCTGCACCTGCTTGCCATCCTATGTTTTCAGGGCAGGTTTGTAGGTGCTGTTATGGGGCGTTTTTATTTTTTAAACAATTTATTATTCTCAGATAGTCTTAAAATAATGTATTTTTCAATATCAATGTCTGATGGAATTTTATCCCTAACTATGGGAAGAACGAACTGGCAATTTATCGAGTTAGCTAAATCAATTAATATTGTGCTTAATTGATTATCGTGCATATTCTCAAGTTGGTCGTGCATTATGAAGTGAATAAATTTCAATTCTATTTCTTCTGCAAATAATACATAGGCGAAATCAAAAGCAGCTATTTGACCCTTCTTTTTTCCTGTACTTGGATTTCCTTCAATATTTGTTACAATTAGATCATAGCCTCTTTCGCTTTTTTGAGTACTTAATAAATACTCTTCTCCATAAAGTTGACTTGATACTTTTGTGAAGTACTTGTTAAAGAGAGTAATTCGTTTTTGGATTATGCTGTCCTTCGAATTAATTTCTGTATTAATAGTTTCTAATTCTTCATTAATTCGATCAAGTGTTTCATTAGATGTAATCCAGTATTTTTTCCTCTCTTCTAAATTACCTTTCCTTTCAAAAAACGAATTCAATTCTAATAAAATCTTGTCATAATAATCACTATATTCAGATGCGCTTACAAACTCAGATAATTCTTTTTCACGTCTTCTTAATGAAGAAATATCCTTTGAAGTTAGTTTTAATTTTTCTGTTATCGATGGAAATTCAGCTTCAATGAATTTGATTTTCTCATCCAAAAGTTCATTGTGAAACCTAACAGTTTCTTCAAAAGAAACCTGTAATTTAGGTATCAATTTTGAGGCTTTGCTATACAATAATTCTATTCGATTGACATCAATGTTAGTTCTTTCGTTTTCTAATTCTGCTTTGCTTTCGAGAATTAATTCTCGTCTCATATTCAACCTGCTTAGTTCAGAAGAAAGTTTTGAAAGGTTTAACTTTAAAAGATTTAGCTCTTCTAGCTGGGCTTCAAATTTTTCATTAAAATTAAAATTCGCCTTTAATTTTTTAAGTTCCTCAATTTTTGAATTGACTAATTCAAGTTGTTGTTCAATTAATGATAGTTCCCCTTCTTTTTTAAGTCTTTTTTGAAAACTTTCTTCTCGGGTTTTTTCTTTAGCTAACAGTTCTTTCTGGTTATGGGTGTCTGTATTTATTCCTAACCAAAAAAGGAATAAAGCTTCATATTCTTCAATTTTTGTATAAGGATTTAAAACTTTTACAATGTTTGCCAACTTGTTTTTTTCGTCTCGAATGTTTTTAGAAACGATCTGTTTAAATGTCGGCTTTTCAACGCTTGTGTTAAATATTAACTCTTTGAGCTTTAAGTCAAATTCTTTTTCATTTATGAATGTTTCCCCATTGATCTCTTGAATTTTCTTTCCATACTTTAAAAAATTCTTCTTTATGGTGATTGAATCTAGCGGAAAGTCGAAGTCATCAACCATAGTTAAAACAACAAGGACTTCTGTATTAATTAAAAAATCCTTGATAGTGCTATTTTCTTGCTCCTTGAATTCTGAATCTTGGTAAATGTTTTTTCCACTTGAACCAAGACAAAAATCTACAAGTCGTAGCACTGTTGTTTTTCCAACATTATTACCAGTCGTTTTTTTATCCTTTTCAACGGTTTCATCCACTATCAAATTGAGTCCCTTATGAAATTCAATTTCACGGACTAATCCAAGCTTGTTCTCTATTTTCAGTTTCTTTAGAAACATATTTTTATTTTTCCGTTTTCTCCCTTAGCTACTAATCCTAGAATAAATAGCCAGTCTAATGTTAAGGAAAATAAGTTGATAGTAATTTCTTTTTCAATGTTAATTAATGTATACAAATCCATATAATCGATTTCCTTATTGTCCATGTTTTGAAGTACGCCAATTAGGATACCGCCCAAATAATATAAATCTCTTTCTGGATTAATGTTTTTATCAATTATCATAATTTACATCGATTTAGGAGGTTCTTCCAAAATATTACACCGCATAAAAGCATCAACGATTACTATCATCAAACTAAAATTAATAGTTTCTTGGTCAAATTCATCTAATTTGTTTGGTGCTTTGTCTACAGTATCCCATACAGATTCAATTACTTTATCCAAAATAATGTCGGCATTATTCCTTATTTCTTCGATGTTATTAAATTCCGATTTTACGCTCAGATAAATTCGTTTAATATTATGCAAAACCAATTCCTTTTTAGTAGAA
This sequence comes from Chitinophagales bacterium, assembly GCA_038246345.1. Classification (GTDB taxonomy): domain Bacteria; phylum Bacteroidota; class Bacteroidia; order Chitinophagales; family Saprospiraceae; genus M3007. The sequence continues at coordinate 623 of JBBRWA010000109.1, read as the reverse complement.
CCTTCTTTCTCAATTATCTCATAAATCTTATTAAGTTTCACTTGGTACGGCGCAAACTCCCTAATTACTGATTCATATCTTTTGACGTTATTGAATAAAATTTTTGTTTCTGTATTAGGGGCATTTTCTGTTTCAGGTAAATTAAGAATTTCATCCATTTTCGAGCCAATTATATTAATTACTTTATTTAAAGCTAAAGGATGTTTTGATAGTAAATTTTTACTTGAAATTAATTCTAAAATCTTTTTTTCGTGGGCACTTTTCCACTCTTTCAAAAGAGGGGTTGGATATTGAGTTTCATTTTCCTTATTGTCTATCATCACGTGATGTTCATCACAGAGCAAAATTAGATTATCAAATACCCTTCTTTCATCATCGGTCATATTCTCGTCAAACCTCGGCCCTTCTTTACTTGCTGCTGCAATGTGACAAATTTTACTAATTATTGAGATTCCATCTTCTGCAATCAATTTTTTTGTACAGTTGGGATGTGCACATTCATTCCCCGAAAGAGTGTCTAAGCGTCTTACTGTTGACGGTTTATATTGTCTAGCTTTATCTTTCAGTTCTTTTTTTGCCATTATTTATCTCAAATATTTTGCAAAGTTACTCAATTCGTTTGT
>JBBRWA010000108.1:0-17132 GCA_038246345.1 Chitinophagales bacterium | reverse complement strand
TATCTGCGGCTTTTCTGTTGCTGCTCACCGTATCCATCGGTAGCGGTAAGGCAAATATTGGCGCGAACAATGATTTTAGGGTTTGGTCTTGCGCCAGTGCATTATCCGGTTGAGATTGTGCTGGAATTCCGGCATTTGAATTCGGTAATGGCTGGCCTGGCATGAATTGGTTATTTGGGGCAGGGCTGGTACTTGCAGCTTTTGAAGTCGACAATAGATTTTGGGAAATAGCGCTATTTGTTTGTGTTTTCCCGTTGTTTAATTCATTGGAAACTCCTTTAGTTTTACCTGCCTGTTGTCCAATTGGTAATGGATTGACAGACAATTGGGAAGTGTTTTCAGGTTTTTGGGTGCCATTGTTATTTCCCGTTTTGTTACTTGCCATTTGCGCATTCGCCTCTTGCTTATTTTCTTGATCGTGCGCTGCAACAATTGATTTTTCCACTTGGCCTGCTGCTTTCGCCTCAAAGGTGTTCGAAAATCCCCCCCCCAAACCATACCCGGCGGCTACGAGCAGCAGGCCGGCCAAGCACCACCACAGCAACCAGCGCCGCTTTTTCCGCCGCCTTGCCTCATCCGCTTCGATCAACGCCAGCGCCTGCTCCCAGTATTCCTCCCGGAACGCGAAGCGACCGTTGGGGTCGTCGTTGTCATACTTTTGTTGCATCAGGTCGTCTATGTTTTTCACAATTTTTAATGTGATAATTCGATAATGTGATAATTGGGCATTGGCTTGGCGTTGGTTTTCAAGGCTTTTGCCCCTAGGCGCCCGAATGTTCCGCAATCCAGGTCTGTAATTTGCTTCGCGCTGCATTGACATGCCATTTTGAAGTTCCTTCACTCATGCCAAGCATATCGCTGATTTCTTTGTGGCTAAACCCATCCAGGGCAAACAAATTAAATACTTGTTGGGTCATGGGGGGCAATCTGCGCATCAAAGCTTCCAGTTGTTGTATGTCGATCCTTTTTTCTGTTTCCTGCCATTCAACGGGCTCTTCTGGATGGGCGCGTTCTATGTCTTCCGTAAAAACGGTAAGCTCCCGCCATTTCTTTTCCCGTCGAAATTCATCAATGGTGGTGTTTATCATAATCCGCCGAATCCAGGCTTCAAAAGGCACGGTTTCGCGGCGGTACTTATCGAGGTTGTTGATGATTTTCAAAAACCCAATGTTGAGCGCCGACACGGCCTCTTGTTCGTCGCGCCGATACCGGACACAAACGGCCATAAGCAACGGAAAACAAGCGCGGTAAAGCGCGTACTGCGCTTTACGATCGCCTTTGTGGGCTGCTTGTAGTAGTTGCGGGTCCAGGTTCATGTTTTGTTATTGTCCAACTCAATCACATACACGCAGGGTCGTGGTGAAAGGTTGGGTAAGGTTGAAAAAAAGTTATGAGAGATGAGTTATGAGTTATGAGTGGGCTCATCAATGTAGTTTTGGTTTGGGGGTGGTTTTTCAGCACTAAAAACAGGAGAGAGCAATGATGCAGGTATATGCCACCCACTCCTGCTAAATGGAGTGGGGAGGGCACTTGGGTGTTGGCCTAGCTGTGGGTGTGTAAAAGCCTAAGGAAAGAATACTGGTTACGAGTTGCATTCCCGATCCGCAAGCATTTTAGGTGCTGAAACACCACGCCCCCAAAAGGTTGGATGTTGTGCAAACTCATAACTCATAACTCATAACTCATAACTCATAACTCATAACTCATCACTCATCACTCATCACTCATCACTCATAACTCATAACTCATCACTCAAACAAGCATCATCGGAATTTCCAACGTCCGCTTCAAGTAATACTCCACGTTCTCCCGCACGATAATATCTAGCGGAAGATATTGAACGGCGGGTATCTCTTTGCGGAGAATGAGGTGGTTAACCAAGGTAAGAATACCCAAATAGCCCTGATGCCAGGCATTTTGATTGATAAGAAAGCGGATTTTATTTTCTTCCAATAATTTCAGGTTGGGCTCAATAAGGTCGAAGCCCACAACTTTTATGCGCTGTTGGATTTCGGGGGACAGGGGGATAAGCAATTTGTAAGCGCGCGAGTTCGTGACAAAAAAGCCGTTCAGTCGTGGGTGCTTTTCCAGTTGCGCGCTGATCCATGCCTTCATTTTTGCCGGATCGTCAAAGTCTTCAAAAATTTCTGAATGTACTTCAATGGATTTAGTGTTGTGCCGCAGGAAAAAATCTTTGAAGCCCTGTTGTTTGGCTTGCAGATGCCGGGCATTTTGCACTTCCTTGTCGAGGTTGAGCACCATGGCATGGTCGCCGTCGTTGAGGCCAAAATTGAGCAGGCGCCCGGCCAGCACACCGCTTTGGTAGGAATCCTGGCCGATGTAACTCAGCGCGTCGGTGCCTTCAATATGGGTGTTTATCATCACCTTGGGGATGCCCAAGCGCGTCGCTTCTGCGATGAGATAATCGGATTCGGCCAAAAAAACGGGCGCAAAAAGCAGTGCTTCAGGTTGGGTTTCGAGTGCCTTTTTGATCACTTCCTCGTATACTTTTGGCTCGAAGAGCGGGAAAAAGTAAAACTTTACGACAACACCATAATGACGTACTGATTCTGCTGCGCGTTCCACACCCTCCTTGGGTTGCGCCCAGTAGGGGTCTTGTTGGAAATGAGGCAATATGACGGCAATGCGCAGGGGCTTTTTGTTGTTGGCCAGCGACCGCGCGACAATGTTGGGTTCGTAGCCCATTTCGCGCATTACTTTAATGACACGTTCGCGTACAGCGGTCGACACATGCCCACGGTTGTGCAGCACCCTGTCGACCGTGCCAATGGAAACTCCGGTTTGTTTCGCTATGTCTTTGATCCGTATTCGCTGGCTCATAAAATTTGATTTGGTACCCCATATCTCCAAACAGCGACCAAGGTAGGCGATTTTGATGTTTCTTCATTTATCCTCGAAAAATAAATCAGAATAATAATAACCCTGTGTGCGCACACGGCAGGAGAATAGTTTTTCCGTGTGCGCACACTTAAATAAAAAAAGTTTCCGTGTGCGCACACGGTATGAATATCCTGTTTTATATTTGAGCCGCCTATTTGAACCATTTAGGCCCACAATTCAACACATTCATAGAACAGAACAGGTGCTAATTGTATGAAAGTCAAAGAAAAAGCGAACACTGGATACCTAAAGTACGAGCTCAAAAACTTCGAAAAGCTACCCGTCAAAATATGGGACGACGCCTTGGAAGCCTCCCGGCACGTTGCCCAATCCATTGCTTTGGCCATTCGCCAGCGGCAGCAAGATGGAGAACGCATCGTATTAGGTCTCGCTACAGGCAGTACGCCGATCAAAGTGTATGAGGAACTCGTGCGCATGCACAAAGAAGAAGGGCTGAGCTTTCAAAACGTGGTTTCTTTCAACCTCGATGAGTATTACCCCATGCCCCGGGAAGCCCGCCAGAGCTACTGGCGGTTTATGCACGATTACTTGTTCGATCACGTGGACATGCAGCCCGCCAACATCCACATACCGGATGGCACCGTGCCGATGGAACAGGTTGCCGACGATTGTGCGCGTTACGAAAAACTGATAGACCTTGCCGGTGGCATCGACATCCAGTTGCTGGGTATTGGCCGAACAGGCCATATTGGCTTCAACGAACCCGGCGCTTGGGAAACTTCCCCAACCCGCATGGTGCGCCTCGACCACCTTACCCGCCACGACGCACTCAAAGATTTTCAAGGCGAAGACGATGTGCCCTACCGGGCCATCACCATGGGCGTAGGCAGCATTTTCAAAGCCCGTACGGTATACCTGATGGCTTGGGGCCAACACAAGGCACATATTGTCCAGCAAGCTATTGAAGGTGAAATTTCTACCGCAGTACCTGCTTCATTTCTCCAAAAACACCCCAATGTAAAAGTGGTGCTCGACCGCAGCGCCGCTGAAGAGCTGACCCGGATGCGTTCCCCCTGGCTTGCCGGTATTTGCAACTGGACAGACGACCTTATTTGTAAAGCGGTCGTTTGGCTCTCGCAAAAAACTGGCAAGCCCATCCTCAAACTCACCGATGAGGATTACAACGAACACGGCCTCAGCGAACTCATCATCGAACAAGCTAATTCCTACGAACTCAACATCCGAATTTTTAACCGCCTGCAGCATACCATCAGCGGCTGGCCGGGGGGTAAACCCAACGCGGACGACAGCAAGCGCCCCGAACGCGCCAAACCTGCCAAAAAAACGGTTATCCTTTTCAGTCCCCACCCCGACGATGATGTGATTTCCATGGGCGGCACCTTCCAGCGCCTCGTCGATCAGGGCCATGATGTGCACGTGGCCTACCAAACTTCGGGCAACATCGCCGTGCACGACTACGATGCCCTGCGCTACGCAGAGTTCATGCTGGAATTTGGGGAAACACAAAAAACAATGGACGAAGCCGAGGCAAAGCGCCTGAAAAAAATCATTCAGTTCTTGGGAAAGAAAAACTCCTCCGATGAAGATTCGCCTGAAGTGCGCAGCATCAAAGGCTTGATTCGCCGGGGCGAAGCGCGTTCAGGTGCCAGGTTTACAGGCCTTAACGACGACCATATTCATTTCCTCGACATGCCTTTTTATGAAACAGGAAAAACCCGTAAAAAACCGCTGGGTGACGCTGATATCAAAATCATCATGGATTTGATGCAGCAGTTGAAACCCCATCAGGTGTATGCAGCAGGCGATTTGGCCGACCCACACGGCACCCACCGCGTTTGCCTCGATGCTATTTTTGAGGCTTACCGTAGATTGAAAAAAGAGCCCTGGTTGAGCGATTGTTGGGTTTGGCTGTACCGTGGCGCCTGGCACGAATGGGCTGTGCATGAAATTGAAATGGCCGTGCCCATGAGCCCGCAGCAACTCCGCAAAAAACGCCAGGCAATTTTTATGCACCAGAGCCAGAAAGACCGTCCGCCATTCCCCGGCGACGACAACCGCGAATTCTGGCAACGCGCCGAAGAGCGCAACCGCGAAACCGCCCACGCCTACCGGGCACTTGGCTTGTCGGAGTACGAAGCCATGGAGGCCTTTGTCCGTTGGAAACCTTCCTAAACCCATCATAGTGATTATGAATTAATTAATTTAACCAACCATTTTTGTATGAAGCACAAAATTAAACAAGCTCTTCACAGCAGAATCTACAAGATTCCGCTGCTGCTGCTGTGCATGGTCTTTGTCGGCCATATCAGTGCGCAAACCGTGAGTGGAAAGGTGACGGATGCCGGCACCGGAGATCCGCTCATCGGCGCTTCGGTACGGGAAGATGGCACCAGCAATGGCGCTACTACCGATGCCAACGGCGCCTATCGCCTGAATGTCAGCAGCGCCAACGCTACCTTGTCGGTAAGCTACACGGGTTACCAAACAAAATCTGTTTCGCTTGCTGGCAGCGCTACCGCTGATGTGATGCTCGAAGCAGGTACTGCCCTCAATGAGGTAGTGGTTACGGCCCTCGGCATTTCCCGCGAGAAAAAATCGCTCAGCTACGGCGCTCAGGAAGTGAGCAGCAGCGAACTCAACCGGGTGAAAGATGCCAACGTCATCAATTCACTGTCCGGTCGTACTGCCGGTCTGCAAATCAACCGCAGCGGCTCAGGCGTGGGTGGTTCTACCCGTGTGGTGATGCGCGGCCAAAAATCGACACGCGACAACAACGTACTCTACGTTGTGGACGGTGTACCCATGTTCAACTACTCTCCAGGGCAGCCTGGCGACATTTGGGGCCAATCGGGTAATTCTGGCAACGTGGGCCGTGATGGCGGCGACGCTATTTCCAACATCAACCCGGAAGACATCGAGAGCATGACTGTGCTGAAAGGTGCTTCTGCAGCAGCCTTGTACGGCAGCCAAGCCGCCAATGGTGTTATTCTCGTAACAACCAAAAAAGGTAAAGCGGGGGATTCAAAAATTGAATTCTCCTCAAACGCCACCTGGGAAACGGCGGTGATGTCGCCAGAATTGCAGTTTGGCTACAACGCCCGCCCGAACGAAAACTTCAGCTGGGGTGCCAAAGGGTCTTCTCCCGACCACGTGAAAGATTTTTTCAACACCGGTGCTACCTATATCAATTCTATTGGATTGACCGGGGGTAACAAAACAGCGCAGACTTATTTCTCCTACGCGAATACCTCCTCCAAAGGCATCGTGCCAACCAGCGAACTGTCGCGCCACAACGTTACGTTGCGTGAAACGGCTGAGTTTCTGGATGGCCGCCTATCCTTGAACGCTACGCTCAACTATACCAACCAGCGTGGCGATAACCGCAACGTTTCAGGTATGTATTTCAACCCGCTGACAGGTCTTTACCTGATGCCACGCGGCTTGCGTTATGCTGATTACAGCGGTGCTAACTTTGAAAAATACGACGACGTAAGCAAGCTCTACCTTCAAAATTGGGTGGGAAGTCGCGACGACTGGCAAAACCCAGAGTGGATACTAAACCGCAACCCGAACTTCGATTCCCGCAACCGTTTTTATGGTACTGTAGGTGTGAGCCTCAAGCTTACAGATTGGGCCAATATTCAGGTTCGCGGCAACATGGACAAAACTTTCGACCGATTTGAGCAACATTCTTTTGCCGGAACGGAGGCCACGCTGGCTGATGCCAATGGCCGTTTTGTCATGAATGATTTGAAAAGCACCGTGCGTTACGGCGATATTTTATTGAACTTGAAAAAGGATTTGACCAGCGACCTAAACGCTGCGCTTACCCTTGGCACAAGTATCAACGACATCAAAGTGAACTCCTTATATGCCGATTCAAAAGGTCCTGGCTTGTATTATGCCAATACCTTTGTGATCCAAAACATCAAACAGCCGGGTGCAAACATCACCCAGAGTCAGCCAAATCGCACACAGTTGCAATCCGTATTCGGAAGCCTTTCCTTGGGCTATAAAAGCATGTTGTACCTTGACGTAACAGGCCGCAACGACTGGTCCTCTACCCTGGCATTTAGCTCTTCCAATTCATTCTTCTATCCTTCCGTAGGCGCTTCAGTCATCCTGTCAGAGATGTTTGCCATGAAAGGAATTGACTTTGCCAAGGTGCGCGCGTCTTATGCGCAGGTGGGCAATGGCGTGAATGCATACGACACCAACATTCAATACGCCTTCCCTGCTGGTGGCGCGCAAGCGCCTACTACGGGCTTGCTGCCTGGCACTGATGTACAGAACGAATTGTCAAAATCACTTGAATTTGGCGCCGATGTGCGGTTCTGGAGCAACCGTGCCGGCCTCGACCTCACCTGGTACCAAACCAATACCACCAACCAGCGTATTGTGGTGGCAGTGCCAGAGGGTAGCGGCCTTTCTACGGCCATTATCAATGCCGGTGACATTCAAAACTCAGGCATTGAAGCATCGCTTTCACTCACGCCCGTGCGCAGCCGGAATGTGGAGTGGACAACGCAGGTGAATTTTACAACCAATAAAAACAAGGTAATTGAACTTACTCCCTTGTTGAACAATGGCGTGTACACGCTGACCGATGGTGGTGTGAACAACTACGACATGGTCATCCGCAAAGGGTATGCATTTGGTGAAATTAGCGGCAAAGGCTTTACCTACTTGAATGATAAAATCGTGGTAAGCCCAGAAGGTGTGCCACTTGCTGGTGCCGACACGGTGTTGGGCAATCCTGCACCTGACTTCACTTTGGGTTGGAACAATACCGTAAGATTTGGCGATTTCTCCGTGGGTGTGCTCATCGACGGTCGTTTCGGCGGCGAAGTAATGTCGGTTACACAAGCTGTTTTGGATCGCTTTGGTGCTTCGAAGGCAACTGCTGATGCCCGTGATGCCGGTGGCGTTGATGTGGCAGCTGTATTGGCCGATGGCACGCCGTTCTCCGGTAAATTGGATGCGGAAAAGTACTACACGGCTGTAGGTGGTCGCGACGGTATCACGGAAGCTTATATTTATGATGGCACCAGCATTCGTTTGCGCGAGCTTTCGGTGGGTTATGCTTTCCCAAAATCTTTTACCAGCGGGATGGGTAAAAATGTGTCGCTGCGCCTGTCATTGGTAGGCCGCAACCTGATTTATTTTGTCAATAAGGCACCATTTGATCCGGATATTTCAATGGCTACAGGAACGGGACTTCAGGGTGTTGATGTATTCAGCGCGCCTTCCGTTCGCAGCTTTGGCGTAAATGTGGGCTTGACATTTTAATGAAGTCCTTTAAACACAACAATTTGACTTTCAATAAATTGAAATAACAATGAAAAAGAAACTCAGCCTTTTATTTGGTGCGATCGTGTTGGTAGCAGCTGGCCTGCTGACCTTCCAGAGTTGCACAAAGGACTTTGAGGAAATCAACACCGACCCGTATCGTCCACAAAACATACCCGTTGGTGAAGAATTCAAACAAGTCCTCCAAAACATCTACGCCTATTCTCCAGCATGGATTACACAATTGCAGCAAAACCTGATTGCAGACGTGTATTCTGGCTATATGACGCCGCCCACACCTTTCCGGGGCAACTCCAACAACATGACCTACGATCTGGTAGACGGTTGGAACGAATGGCCCTGGCACGTGGCTTACGGCAGCGTGATGTCGCCCCTGCGCCGCATGGAGGCAAACGCAGGCACAAATTACCCCGAGTTCAACGCTTGGGCTAAAATTTGCCGCGTAGAAGCCATGCACCGCCTCAGCGATATTTATGGCCCAATTATTTACTCGCAGTATGGGGTGCTTACACCTGGTGGCGGCGTGGAATACGACTGCCAGGAGAAAGCTTATCAACTGTTTTTTGAAGACCTTGATGCGGCTGTTGCGGCCCTCACGCCTTTAAAAGACGATGTGAATGCAAAAGCTAATTTTGCCAAATTCGACCTCGTGTACAACGGTGATATCACCAAATGGATACAATTCGCCAATTCTTTGCACCTGCGCCTGGCCATTCGCGTTTCGCGCGTGGCACCTGCAGTTGCCAAAGTGGAGGGCGAAAAAGCAATGTCCCAATCTGTTGGCTTAATGACCGACAACAGCGGCGACTTCCTGGTGACGAGTGCTGATGGCACCACCCACCCATTGAACGTGATGGACAATGCCTGGAACGACATTCGTATGGCTGCTCCGATGGAATCTATCTTGACCGGCTATGCTGACCCGCGTTTGGCCAAGTATTTTGTGCCGTCTGTGATAGTGCCAGGTGCCTACAAAGGTATCCGCCAAGGCATTGCGATTGCCTCAAAATCTGACTATGAAGGCTTTTCGGCGCTCGCTGACCCTGATAAAGTACAGTTGATGACGGCTGCAGAAGTTTATTTCCTGCGTGCTGAAGCAGCCCTTTTGGGTTGGACGGGTGCTGGTGGCACACCACAAAGCTTGTATGAGCAAGGCGTGCAGACTTCCTTTACGCAGCATGGCGCAGGCAGCGCCGCGGCTTATTTGGCCAGTACGGCCCCAGCAGCAGCTTATGTAGATCCGGTGAATGCGGCCAACAATGCTGGCCCGGCAAGTGCCGTCGTACCGAAATGGGATGATGCCGCCGCCACAGCCGTGAAATGGGAGCAGATTATCACCCAGAAATGGATCGCAGTGTATCCTGATGGACAGGAAGCATGGTCAGAATACCGCCGCACAGGTTTCCCACGGCTGTACAAAGTGTTGGTAAACAACAGTGCCGGCAAAATTGATACCGATAAGGGCATCAAGCGGATCAATTTCCCCGCACCGGAATACAGCACCAACAAAGCCGAAGTGACCCGGGCGGTGCAATGCCTCGGCGGCGCCGATAACGGCGGTACAGCGCTTTGGTGGGATGTAGATTAATGTCACAACGATTATACTTCAAATAGTTTAGTGCCTTTGGCCCGCCTGTAGTGTATCACAGGCGGGCTTTTTTGGAACAAACGCTACATTTGTGCATGAAATCATACTGTCTCCTCATTCTGACCTTGGCGCTCTTTTTTTCCTGCAAAAAAAGCACCCCATCTGGCGCGGCTTTTACCGAAATACCCCGCAGCCGCACCAATATCGACTTTCGCAACCTCCTCATTGAAAAGGAAACGTTCAATATTTTCAAGTACCAATACTTCTACAATGGCGGCGGCACGGCGGTTGGCGATTTCAACAACGATGGGCTGATCGACCTGGTTTTTACAGGGAATATGGTCAAGAATCGCTTGTATTTGAATAAAGGAAATTTTGAATTCCGTGACGCAACGCAGGAGTCGGGTATTGCTGGAAAAGAAGGCTGGTGTACGGGCGCTACGCCCATCGACATCAATCAGGATGGTTGGCTCGACCTGTATATTTGCCGGGCAGGCTATCCATTCGACAATTTGCGCAGCAACCTCCTGTTCATCAACCAGGGTACAACTGCGGATAAAAGCGTGAAATTTGTAGAAAAAGCGGCGGAATACAGGCTCGCCGACCTTGGCCATGCCACCCAGGCATCCTTTTTCGACTACGACAAAGACGGCGACCTCGACCTGTTTTTAATCAACCATTCTACCGTGGAATACTCCCGCGGCTCACTCGATATTTATTCCATCAAAGGAAAAAAGAACCCTGATTTTACCAACAAGCTTTTTAGAAACGACAACACGCCACAAGGGCCCCGATTTACCAATGTCACAGAAGCCGCAGGTATAACATCTAATGTACTCACTTTTAGCCTTGGGCTGAATACCTGCGACATCAACCTGGATGGCTGGCCCGACATCTTTATCTCCAACGATTTCAACGAGCCAGATTACCTGTTCATGAACCAAAAAAATGGCACATTTCGGGAGGAACTGGCAGAACGTTTCGACCATACATCCCTGTTTTCCATGGGCTGCGATGTGGCCGATTTCAATGGCGATGGCTTGCCCGACCTCGTGAGCCTCGACATGCTCCCTGAAGGTAATCACCTGCAAAAAATGCACTCCGGCGCTGATAATTTTGAGAAGGTGTACACGATGATGCGCTCCGGATTTTACAAACAATACAGCCGCAACATGCTTCAATTGAACAATGGCGATGGCACTTTCTCAGAAATCGGACAGTTGGCCGGGGTGTCGAACACCGACTGGAGCTGGGCATCCCTGTTTTTTGATTTTGACAACGATGGCACCCGCGACCTGTTCATCAGCAATGGCTACCCGCGCGACCATACCAACATGGACTTTCTGAAATTCACCGCCGATGAAGTGGTGCGCATGCAGAAAGGGGAACAAAACATCGGTTTTCAGGAGTATTTGCAAAAAATGCCACCCATTATGGAGCCGAATTATTTCTTCAAAAACGAGGGGGGACTAAAATTCAGCAACCAAACTGTAGCCTGGGGGCTAAACAAACCGGTGGTGACCCAAAGCGCCGCCTGGGCGGACCTTGACAACGACGGCGATCTCGACCTGGTGCTTAACAACACCAACGAATACGCGGATGTATTGGAGAACAATGCCAACGAAAACCCGCAGCATCACTGGCTGCGCGTGCAGCTTCAGGGCTCCAAGGCCAATCCTTGGGGAATTGGGGCTAAAGTGTGGGCCTACGCAGCGGGTCGCGTCGTTTATGTGGAACAAAATCCTGTGCGCGGTTTTCAGGCATCCGTCGACCCCGTGCTGTCACTGGGCCTTGGCAATGTGGGCCAATTGGATTCCCTGGTGCTGGTATGGCCAACGGACGAAAAGCAGGTATTGAAAAACGTGCCGACCAATCAGACATTGACCTTGAAAATTGAGGCAGCGCAGGAACATTGGGTTTTTAAACAACAAACGCTTGTGCCCATGTTTTCGGAAATGCCTGGCACAATCCCATTTCAACACCAGGAAAATGAAAACAATGATCTGAAAAAGCAAAGCCTGATGCCCTGGTTCTATTCCCGGCAAGGGCCTGCGCTGGCAGTAGGTGATGTGAATGGCGATGGCCTGGAAGATGTTTTTTTGGGTGGGGCGAAAGGCCAGGCAAGCGAATTGTTCCTGCAACAGCGTGCGGGAGCTTTTGCTAAAAGTACCCAATCCAGCTTTGTCGCAGATGCTGGCACAGAAGCCGTAGATGCCAGCTTTTTTGACGCGGATGGCGATGGCGACTTGGACTTGTACGTTTGTTCCGGCGGCTACGAATTTGAGCCGGAAAGTCCCTTATTGCAGGATAAATTGTACCGCAACGACGGTCGGGGCAACTTTTCAAAATCAGAACCATCCCTTCCTAACTTCCCATATCCGAGCACCTGCGTGCAGCCCATGGACGTGGACGGCGATGGCGACCTGGATTTATTTGTTGGTGGAGGCATTTTGCCCGGAAATTACCCTAAAACAGCACCCAGTATCTTGTGGCGCAACGATGGGAAAGGCAAGTTCTCCCGCGATCAGGAATTCCCGGCGGCAACCGACGCGCTTTGGCTGGATGTAAATGGGGACAAACAGCTTGATCTGGTAATCATTGGCGAGTGGGCACCGATTCAAGTGTATGAAAACCAAAGCGGTAAATTGAAGGCGCAAACGGCTAAATATATCCCCTTCAATTCCTCAGGCTTGTGGTGCAGCATCCACGCCGCCGACCTTGATGAAGATGGTGATCTTGACCTGATTGCCGGGAATTTGGGCCAAAACACCCAAATGCAGGCCAGCGAGACCGAGCCAATCAACATCTGGTACGACGATTTCGACAGCAACGGCAGCGTCGATCCTTTGATGTTTTATCATGTGCAGGGGAAGTCATACCCGCTGGTTTCCATGGAGGATTTAACCAACCAATTGCCTTACCTCCGCAAAAAATTCAACTATTTCAAGGACTACGCCGATGCACAAGTTGGCGATGTGCTGCGCCCAGCGCAAATGTCGGCAGCCACCCATGCGCAAGCTGCTAACCTTGAAACCTTTTGGCTGGAAAATAAAAACGGCATTTTTGAAAAAAGAGCTCTGCCCACTCAAGCCCAAATCGCTCCCGTTCAAGCCATCGCCACGCTCGATGCCAATGGCGATGGGCATGCTGATATCGTGCTGGCGGGTAACCGCACCCACGCCCGCGTGAAGCTCGGCAGCCTGGATGGCAACCACGGGCAGCTGTTTCTAGGCGATGGGAAAGGCGGGTTTGTTTTTTCGCCCCAGCAGCAATCGGGACTCAAAGTGCGGGGTGATGTGCGGGCTTTGGAAGTGCTGAAGCTAGGTGGGAAAACGGGGCTGTTATTTGGGGTGAATAATAGTGGGGTTCGGAGTGTGGAATGCGGAATGCGGAGTGCGGAATAAGCTCGTAGTTTCACGCTGTGTCTGGCATTCCGAACTCCGCAATCCAAAATCCGCATTCAATCCCCTCTCCCATAAGCCGCTAAAAACACCGAAGCCGCCGCAGCACCCCCAGCCAAACTGCCCACCAAATAAATCCAAATATCGCCCATAGAGAACATGCCCGCGACGGTAGCGCCGATGCCAACTGCCGGGTTAAAGGCACCGCCGCTGATAGCCCCCAACCCGTAAGTTGCGGCCATCACGGTGAAGCCAATAGCAAGGCCATAGTGGGAATTGCCGGCGTTGCTTTCTGTGGTCGCTACGTTCAGCACCACATAAGCCAGCGCCAAAGTGCCTAAAAATTCGCTCAACAGGGACGCAAAAGGATCGGGATTGCTGTAGAAGGCGATGGCTGCCCCGCCGCCAGAACCGTGCAGGTAAGCTCCAATAGAAGCGGCTATTACCCCGCCAAATATCTGCGCCACCATGTACATAATGGTGTCGTTTATTTCTATTTTTCCACGAATACGCACCGCGAGCGTGACGGCAGGGTTGAAGTGCCCGCCGGAGATATGGCCACCCGCATAAATCATTGCCGTGTACATGGCGCCGACGGCCAGTGGTGCCAGGGGTGTTATGTCGGGGTTATTGGAAGTAAGGATTGCCGTGAGCACGAGAAAGAAGGTGCCGATAAATTCTACGAGGTACTTTTGCATGGTTCTGTCGTTTTGTTTGGCGAAAAGTCGATTTTTGCGGGGTGGGGAACATATAGACCATGATTTTTTAACACATAGACACATAGGGACATAGAAAACATAGCACGACGGACTCAAAAACTATGTTTTCTATGTCCCTATGTGTCTATGTGTTAAAAAATACACGGACTATCTAGTAAATTCACCCGTTTTGATTCACAAAATAACAAATAACGCGCATGAAACACCTCCCTTTTATCCTCCTTTTTTTATTCATAATGGCACATAGTGAAACGAATGCCCAAAACCAGGTACTTACGCCCGAACTGCTCTGGAAAATAGGTCGTGTTGGCCTGGAATGTGTATCGCCCGATGGTCAATTGGCTGTTTATGGCGTTGCCCGCTACGATATGCCAACGAATAAAAGCAGCCGGGCGCTGTATTTGGTCAATATTCAAAGCGGCGATACCCGCCTGCTCACCGACCCGGAGAAGACAAGCTCCGACGCGGAATTTCACCCCGATGGGAAAAAACTGGGCTTTCTGCGCGATGGAAAGTTGCATGAGATGCCCGTCAGTGGCCCAGGCGAGGCTGTGAAGGTCAGTGACTTGGAAATTAATGGTTTCCACTACGCACCCAATGGCAAGCATATCCTTTTTGCCCAAGACGTAAAATTGGATAAAAACCTCCAGGAGCTCAATGCCGACCTCCCCAAATCCAGCGGTCGCGCTTTTGACGGGCTGATGTATCGGCATTGGAAAAGCTGGCACGACTACGCATACAGCAATGTTTTTTACGTGAACTACCGCGACGGACAATTCACATCCAAACCCATCAATATTCAAGGCGACGAACGCTTCGACACCCCCCTGACCCCCGATGGCGGCATGGAACAAATTTCCTGGAGCCCCGATGCGCGATGGATCATTTACACCTGTCGGAAAGCCAACGGCACGGCTGAAGCCCAATCCACCAACAGCGACCTGTATGCCTATGAAGTTGCTTCGGGGAAAACACTCAATTTTACGGAAGACCTTCCTGGCTACGACCGCGACCCTGTTTGGTCGCCCGATGGGAAATACCTCGTTTGGACAAGCCTCGCCCGCGCAGGCTACGAGGCCGATCGCCCGCGCCTGATGATGATGGAGGCGCAAACCAGTCAGCGAGAGGAGCTTACCACTAGCTGGACTTATGAAGCCAATAACCCCGTTTGGGCAGCTGATAGTAAGTCTTTATATTTTATCAGCAGTGAAAATTTTACGCAGCAGATTTACCAAATCAACATCGCCGACAAAAAAATCAGGCGCATAACAGAAGGCACACATGATTACACGGCCTTAAAAGTGGCCGGCAATGAGCTCATTGCCACGCGCAATTCCATGATAACACCGGCGGAAGTATATGCCGTGAACGCCAAAACGGGTGTTGCGCGACAGCTTTCTCAGGTTACCGATGAAGTGTGGGACAACCTGACCAAGCCTAAGGTAGAGCGTCGCACCGTGAAAACTTTTGACGGGAAAGACATGAACGTGTGGCTGATTTTACCGCCAAACTTCGACCCGGCAAAGAAATACCCCGCCTTGGTGTATGCCCAAGGTGGCCCACAATCAGCCTTAAGCCAATTCTTCTCTTACCGCTGGAATTTCGCCTTGATGGCTTCCCATGGCTATGTCGTGGTAGCGCCATGCCGCCGCGGGATGCCCGGCTCCGGCCAAGCCTGGAACGATGCCATTACGGGCAAATGGGGTGATGCGATGAAGGACTACCTCTCTGCTACAGATGCGGCGGCCAAGGAACCATTTATTGATGCGGCTAAAATGGGTGCCGTGGGTGCCAGTTTCGGTGGCTACTCCGTGTATTGGCTGGCTGGCAACCACCAAAAGCGGTTCAAAGCCTTTGTTTCCCATTGCGGCTTGTTCAACCTGGAAAGCTTTTATGGGACAACAGAAGAGGTTTGGTTCCCGCATTACGATTTCGAGGGAGCTTACTGGCAAACACCAACGCCAAAAATGTACCAAACCGACAGCCCGCACCTATATGCAAAAAACTGGGACACGCCCATGCTCGTGATTCACAACGAACTTGACTTCCGGGTGCCTTTCAGCGAAGGCATGCAGGCATTTCAGGTAGCGCAGTTAAAAGGAATCCCTTCACGTTTTTTGAGCTTCCCCGATGAAGGACACTGGGTGAGTAAGCCGCAGAATAGTTTGCTGTGGCAGCGGGAGTTTTTTGGGTGGCTGGACAAGTACCTCAAGTGAGTGCGGAGTGCGGAATGCGGAGTGCGGAATGCGGAATGCGGAGTGGGGAATGCGGAGTGGGGAATGCGGAGTGGGGAATGCGGAGTGGGGAATGCGGAGTGCGGAGTGCGGAGTGGGGAGTGTGGAATGCGGAATGCGGAGTGTGGAATGCAGAGTGTGGAATGCGGAGTGCGGAGTGCGGAATATGCTCATCATTTGGCCATGCTTTTGGAATTTGTCGCTGGCACTAATGAGGAAGAATTGTTGAATGAAATAGTATAATAGGCTAAACTGCCAGCGACAAATACTAAACGCATGGCCAAATGATGAGCATATTCCGCACTCCGCATTCCGCATTCCGCAATCCATACTCCGCACTCCGCATTCCGCAATCCGTACTCCGCACTCCGCATTACTTTGGGGGGTCGTTTTTTCGTGATGTTTTGATAGAAGAAACGGTGATGGCCAATAATTCATCGGCTTCTTTCCAGTGGGCTGTGATGAGTGGTCGCCAACGCGCGGAAAGGCCCACTAAAAATTCAAGCCAGAACATTGTTTCATCAAGCTCTTCTTCGACGATACCCAACTTTGCCCTGAAATCACGGCTTGATTTTCCGCGGCAGGCTGCCCGATAGTTTGAGGCACTGGATGTGCCACTCCGCATCATTTGGTCGGCTACGATGTTGTACTTTTTTTCATCAGGAAGCGTAGCTGCGAATTCTACGATGGCCAAAGCAAACGTTTTGAACCTGGCTTTCAAAGGATTTGTTTCTCTCATGTTGGTCTTTTTACTTTAAAAATAAAGGAAAAAAACCAATCCACAAGCCCCCTTTAAAAATAATGCGGACTTTGGAATGCGGAATGGGGAGTGCGGAGTGCGGAGTGTGGAATGCAGAGTGTGGAATGCGGAGTGCGGAGTGCGGAGTGCGGAATATGCTCATCATTTGGCCATGCTTTTGGAATTTGTCGCTGGCACTAATGAGGAAGAATTGTTGAATGAAATAGTATAATAGGCTAAACTGCCAGCGACAAATAC
>JBBRWA010000107.1:0-17140 GCA_038246345.1 Chitinophagales bacterium | reverse complement strand
TATTTTTTTGCGAAAATGTATTGTGGGTATTTGATGGTCGCGATTTTTCTTGGGCCCTTGGCGAGCTTTGACAACTTCTGAAAAAAAGTTGTCAAAGCTGTTCGTTGGCTTGGCTTGACGGCGAAGTGAGAATTTGTCAACATTTTTCATGTTGACAAATTTGTACTGGTGTACAAATTCTTGGTGTTTTCTTGGAAACCAATGTGTATTTTTTGCGAAAATGTATTGTGGGTATTTGATGGTCGCGATTTTGCTTGGGCCCTGGGCGAGCTTTGACAACTTCTGAAAAAAAGTTGTCAAAACTGTTCGTTGGTTTTACCCCCGAAACATCTTCCGATACCGAATCGGACTCCTACCCAACGACCGCTTAAACGCCTTGTTGAAATAAGAAATATTCCCAAAGCCGCTTTCAAAACAGATTTCTGAAATGGGCTTGTCGGTGCTGGAAACCAGTTGGCAGGCGTGTTTTACCCTGAATTCGGTGAGGGTGTCCACAAAGGTCTTGCGGGCTATTTTTTTGAAAAAACGACAGAAGGAAGTAGGGCTGAGGTTGGCCACTTCCGCAATCGTTTCCAGGGAAATATCTTCGAGGTAATGTTCGATCAGGTAGGCATATACATTTTGGAAGCGCTCCGATTCGAGGGTAGAAGGGGCGTAGTGGTCGAGCTGAAAATCAAGGAGCTCTGTTTCTTCTGAGGTGGCGATATGGTAGAGAATGTCAATGAGTTGCAGGAGCTTTTGAATCGGTGGAAGCTCCGTGCCTTGCTCCATTTTTTCCGCGACCCAATCCCGCGTCTTGCCTTTTATCCATACGCCTGATTGGGCTTTTTGAAACAAGTTTCGGATGCTTGCCATTTCAGGGACCGCCCAGAATTGCTCGCCCACAAAATGTTCCTTGAACTGGATGACAATGGAACGGGAAACTTCGGTGCCCTCTGGTTCGTTGCCCGACCAGGTATGCGGCAGGTTTGGTCCTAACAACACCAGGTCGCCAGGCTCAAAATTGGACACTTGCCGACCCACCATGCGCTTGCCCTTGCCCGCCAGAATCAAGGTCAATTCCAGTTCGGGATGAAAGTGAAATGGAGCGTCTAAGCGCGCTTGGGTAAACCGCCGATATAGGAAGGAGTTTTCTGCCGTTTCGTTCAATTGCTCTAGTGTAGCCCGCATTTTTATTTTATTTTATCTGGAAATGGCAAAATTAATGAAGCTTTAGGATAATATTGCACTATAATTAGCTAAAAATGAAGAAGGTGTTTTTTAGACACTTTTGTTTTTTTGCAGGAGTAAATTACAAATTGATTTTCACAACATAGCGCACATAGAACACATCGTTCAACTTACGCGCTTCTATGTGTTCTATTTGCGCTATGTGTTGAAAAATTGGGTTGTAAAACTAATGTGGTAACCAAATCCGACGATGTACGAAGCCTACACCATATCTGCCCTTGCTCAACTCTTCCATGTGTCGGCCCCAATAGCCGCGGCATACCGGGAAGACGGGCATGTATTGTTGGAGCAGGTATTGCCCCCGGGGGAAGTGCCTGCGCACCGGGCCGCAATCCTGCATGCTGCGGAAAAATTGAACACGGAAAAGCGCCCATTGGAAGCCCGCGATACTTACGGAAAAGCTTTTTTGCAGATCATGAACCTCTGGGAACAGGATGAAGCCGTGCGGCGCTTCACCCTGGCAAAACGCTTTGCTCAAATGGCTGCCGACCTGATGGGGGTGGAAAGGGTGCGGCTGTACCACGACCAGGCTTTGTTCAAAGAGCCCGGCGGCGGCCACACACCCTGGCACCAGGATCAGTATTATTGGCCCATCGACACAAATAACACCATTACGATGTGGATGCCCCTGGTGGATATTTCCGAAGGCATGGGTATGTTGACTTTTGCCTCCCGCTCTCAACGCGAAGGTTTCTTGGGCAACCTCGAAATATCGGACGATTCGGAGGCACAGTTGGGCAAGTTGGTTCAAGAAAAAGGCTACCCAATTTCAAGTCCAAAATCCATGAAAGCCGGTGACGCCACTTTCCATTCGGGCTGGACGCTGCATTCGGCACCAGGCAACCATTCTGACAAAATGCGGGAAGTGATGACGGTTATTTACGTGGCAGATGGCGCAAGGGTGACGGAACCCCAGAACCCAAACCAGGAAGATGATCGACAGCGTTGGCTGATGGGCTGGGAACCGGGCATGCTGATCAACAGTCCATTGAACCCACTGATATAACATGCGCTGCATTATAGTTACATGTTAAAACTCGACACTTTGTAAGATTTTGATGCACCCCAAGTGCTATAATCATTTGAATGTAGATTTTTGTGCGTCTGACGCCGCCAAAGCTCATTGAACATAAGAAGCCGAAATTTCATTTCTATCAATCCAAATCAAACTTAATTCATCGTATGAATAAACGTCAACTCAAATCATGTCTAATGGTGCTGTATTGCCTGCTTTTCTCGGGAGGTATGGCCTTTGCCCAAAGGCAAATCACGGGTAATGTTTCTGATATCGATAACGGCGACCCATTAATCGGGGCAACCGTTTCTATTCCGGGAACAACGACAGGCGCCATAACGGACTTAGACGGTAATTACCGCTTGACCGTACCCCTTGAGACCAAATCTTTGAAAGTTACCTACACCGGCTATTCGGAGCAAATACTTACTGTTGGCGCCAACAACACCATCAATGTGTACATGTCGGCGGGTGTTGCCCTCAATGAAACGTTGGTAATCGGCTATGGCACCGTCAAACGGGAAGATGCGACGGGGCTGGTACAAACCGTCACGGCGTCCTCTTTTAACAAAGGTGCCATCACGGGACCACAGGAGCTGCTTTCCGGGAAAATTGCCGGCGTTGTCATCACCAACGACGGCGGTCCGGGCAGCGGGGCAAAAATCAGGATCAGGGGGGAAGCTTCGCTCTCCGCTTCCAACAATCCCTTGATCGTGGTCGACGGCATTCCTTTGGACAACGGCGGCGTATCGGGGAGCCGCAACCAGCTGAACATCATCAACCCCAATGACATCGAGTCCATCACGGTATTGAAAGACGCTTCTGCTGCGGCTATTTATGGCAACAGGGCATCGGGTGGCGTTATCCTGATTACGACCAAAAAGGGCAAACTCGGCAAAAAAATCCAGGTGAGCTACAACGCCAACGTGTCGGTGGGTCAAACTTTCAACCGCGTAGACGTGCTTACTGCCGACGAGTTCAGGTCAACGGTAAAAGCTTTTTATGCCAACACTGACCCCATGGCACCGCCGCATCCTTCCCTGGCATTGCTCGGCACGGCCAATACAGACTGGCAGGATGAAATATACCAATCGGCCTGGGGCCAAGATCACAGTGTAAGTCTTTCAGGTGGTGTGGGCATAGTGCCTTATCGGGTTTCCTTGGGGTATACCAATAAAGATGGTGTGTTGAAAACCGATAATTTTGACCGCTATTCTGCCGCCGTGAACCTGAACCCTGGGTTTCTGAACAATACCCTGCAATTGAATGTGCATTTTAAGGGTATGATATCTGACAACCATTTCGCAGACCGCGGTGCCATCGGCAGCGCGCTGAGCTTCGATCCCACCCGGACGGTGCGCGATACGTCTGCGCGTTATGGCGGTTTTACCACCTGGACAATACCGAATGGCAACCCCAACGGCCTGGCACCTGCCAACCCGGTTTCGCTGCTCGAACTGCGCCAAGACAATTCTACCGTTAAACAGTACATCGCGAATGCATCGGTCGATTACAGGTTGCCGTTCCTGCCGGCTTTGCGGGCCAACCTGAGTGTAGGCTACGACTATTCCGAAGGCTCTGGAAACGTGGTGGTACCCAATTATGCAGCCTTTGCGTTCGATGCGCTCAATGGCGGTGGTGTGAACAACACCTATGCGCAAACCAAGAAGAACTCCGTACTGGAATCTTATTTGAACTACAAAAAAGGCTTTGGCGACCACGACGTGGATATCATGGGCGGCTACTCCTGGCAACATTTCGAAGTGGGAAGCTCCTTTCTGGATATGGACAGCGCAGGCACCCCAGCTGAAACTACCTTTGGCACCGACCCGGCGGAGTTTTACCTGGTTTCCTTGTTCGGGCGCTTGAATTATTCCTACAAAAGCAAGTACCTCTTTACGGGCTCTTTGCGCCGCGACGGTACTTCCAGGTTTGCGCCACAGTACCGCTGGGGACTTTTCCCGGCTGCGGCACTTGCGGTGAAGCTGATCGAGAATGATAAAAAATATTTGGGCAACCTCAAGCTGCGGACAAGCTGGGGCGTCACCGGGCAGCAGGACATCGGCGATTATTACGCATACCTGGCCCGCTACCAGTTTGGCACGCCGAACGCACAATACCAATTCGGCGACGAGTTTATCACCACCATCCGGCCCAATGGCTATGTGGGCGATATCAAATGGGAAGAAACGACCACCTACAACGCTGGCCTCGATTTCTCGATCATAAAAAACAGGCTTTCTGGTTCTTTGGATGTTTACCAACGGAATACCAAGGATCTGCTGAACTTCATTCCCTTTTCGGCACTGTCCAACCTGACCAATTTCGGAACAGACAATATTGGCACGATGGAAACCAAAGGGGTAGAGCTGAGCCTGAATTTTATGCCCGTTAAAACCAAAAATATCAATTGGGATGTGTCTACCAATTTTTCCTACAACACCTCCACCATTACGAAGCTGACCACCAGTGACGACCCCAGCTATCAGGGTGTTTTCACGGGCGGCATCGCTGGTGGGGTAGGCAGTAACATCCAGATTCACAGCGTCGGATATTTCCCGAGTTCGTTTTATGTCTTTGAACAGAAATATGACGAAACAGGAAAACTGCTGGAAGGGCAGTTTGTCGACCGGAACCGAGACAGTGTCATCAATGACAACGATAAGTATCGGTACAAAAACCCGTCACCCTTGTTCACCTTTGGCCTCACCAGCAGCCTGAGCATTGGGCATTTCAACCTGTCGTTTGCTGGCCGCGCCAATTTTGGCAACTACGTGTACAACAACGTGCAGACCGACATGGGCTACCTGAACCGCCTGTACGCAACCACCAATTACTTGTCGAATGTAAACCAATCGGCCGTCGACCTCAACGTGGTGGATCAAGGGAAACTCACTTTTAGCGATCATTTCGTTACAAACGCCGCTTTCCTCCGGTTCGACCACATCACTGCCGGCTATAGTTTCGACAAGCTGATCGGCAATTATTTGAATGTTTACCTCACGGTTCAAAACCCGTTCGTCGTCACGAAATACAAGGGCCTTGACCCGGAGATCGGCAACGGCATCGACAATAGTGTTTACCCACGGCCCAGAACATACGTGTTGGGGTTGAATGTCAATTTTTAAAAAATTAAAACGCTGAAATCATGCGCAACATAAAAATCATCACCATCACAATACTGCTTTTTGGAGCTGTCGGTTGTTTCAAAGACTTGGACACCATTCCGTTGGATCCAGATATCCTGACTGCAGAAGCGGTGTACAAGCAACCGGGCGCTTACAAACAAGTGCTGGCAAAACTATACGCCGGGCTTGCCTTGTCGGGCCAGCAAGGCCCTGCGGGCCAGGCAGATATTTCGGGCATTGACGAGGGTTTCGGCCAATACCTGCGGGGCTTCTGGTACCACCAGGAATTGTCGACCGACGAGGCGGTGATCGGATGGAACGACCAGACCATCAAGGATTTTCATGCCCAGAGCTGGACGGCTGGCGATGGCTTTATCTATGCCTTTTACAGCCGGGTTTTTTACCAGATTTCCCTGGCAAATGAATTTATGCGGGAAACAACCGATGCAAAATTGGATGCGCGGGGTGTAGATGCCGCCTTGAAAGCTGAGGTGAAAAAATACCGGGCCGAAGCACGTTTTTTACGTGCCTTGAGCTATTGGCATGCCCTTGACCTTTTCAGAAACGTTCCTTTTGCAACAGAGGAAGATGTGGTTGGCGCGGGCGCGCCAAAACAGGCAAAACCGGATGACTTGTTCCGCTATATCGAGTCAGAGCTAAAAGCAATCGAGCCGGAACTGGTGGCACCTCGGACGAACCAATACGGTCGCGCCGACAAAGCAGCGGCCTGGATGCTGCTCGCCAAACTGTACCTCAACGCCGAAGTGTACATTGGGCAGGCTCGCTACAACGATTGCCTGACGTATTGTGAGTCCGTTTTGGGTGCAGGCTATGAACTGGAGCCAAACTACCAGAATCTTTTCCTGGCCGACAACCACAATTCCAAGGAGATTATTTTCCCGGTCACCTTTGACGGGGTGAACACCCGCACTTGGGGCGGCATGACCTTCATCATCCGGGCTGGCATCGGTGGCAGCATGAACCCCGTGGCATCGGGCGTAGTGAGCGGCTGGGGCGGCACCAGGACGACCCGGCAGTTGATCGAAAAATTCCCCTCCGACCTGACGGGCATCAAAGTAGATTTCAACCAGGGCGCAACTGTAAGTTACCCAAAATTGTACGTTCCGGGCTCGCATCAGGGCTGGGATGCCACCCAAACCAGCAATTCACTGGCAGCTACAGCCACTACGGCGCCCAACAACAGGATATATGAAGGGCATCGCTACTTCCCAAACCCCAACACTGAAATCCTTTTCACCCAGATTTCTTCCAACTCTGCACCAAAGTTTGGCGACAACGGGGCCAATGGCACGCTTGAAACGGGCGGCGCCAACATCCTCGTGCCGGAAGCAGGGTTGCATTTCATGAAAGTGAACCTCAACGACAAAACCTATACCATCGAAAAACGTACCTGGAGTATTATCGGCAGTGCTACCGGCGGGGTCGATATGAATATGACCTGGGACAATGACCAGCAATTATTGGTGGTCAGCGGCCAGTTGATGGCAGGGTCGTTCAAATTCAGGAGCAATGCCAGCGATGCCGTGAACCTTGGCGACACTGGTGCCGATGCGCTCCTCGAAGCGAATGGCGCGGAAATTCAAATTGACCAGGAAGGCGGGTATAAAATTGCCCTCGACGTGGATAAGCCGGACTATACCTACCAGATTAAGCTGACCAGTTTCGACCGGCGCGGCATTTTCTATACCAATGGGCAGAGTTTGGATATCAACGACCTGACGCTGTTTACGGAGGGTTACGCGGTCAACAAATTCAAAAATGTGACGTCCACAGGGGCACAGGGTTCCGACACAGATTTTCCCGACACAGATTTCCCCATGTTCCGCCTGGCGGATGTGTACCTGATGGCTTCAGAGGCTATTTTAAGGACTCCTGGCGGCGACAAGGAAAAGGCAGCGCAATATTTCAACAAGGTGCGGGAGCGCGCCTTCTCCGGATCTGTGGGCAACTACACAGCTGCCGACCTTAGCCTTCCGGTCATGCTGGATGAGCGGTCAAGGGAACTGTATTGGGAATGCCAAAGGCGGACCGACCTGGTGCGTTTTGGTCAATTTACCGACGGCACCTACAGATGGGCCTGGAAAGGCGGGGTGAAAGAAGGCGCTGCGGTTGGCAGTTTCCGCAATGTTTACCCGATTCCGTCGCAGGATTTGGGGGCGAATCCTAACCTGAAACAGAACCCTGGGGGGTATTAAAATACGTAACTAAAACCTCGTAGGTTTGGAAAAAAACCTACGAGGTTAACCTGCAAAATCAACTCTTTTTCAAGCTTTTAAAATTTATTCAACATGAAATTACGATTATTTTTTTCAACGCTTTTTTGCAGCCTGCTGCTCTTTAGCGCTAGCCAGGCACAGTCCATCGGCCTGATTGGTTCCGCCACGCCAAACGGATGGGATGTGGATACGAATATGGTGCAGAATCCCGATAGTTCATTCTTGTGGTCGATGGTCATACACCTGAATGTAGGCGAAGCAAAGATCCGCCAAGACGATGCCTGGGACATTAACTGGGGCGATGCGGCCTTCCCAACGGGTGTTGGTACCCAGGGCGGGTCCAATATTCCCATCCCCGCAGCGGGCCAATGGTCAATCACCTTTAATTCCAATACCGGCGCGTACGCATTTGCCTACACCTCCGACATTGGCATCATCGGTGATGCTACTCCAAATGGCTGGGGCGAGGATACAAAGATGTACTACGATTCGACAGACCCCGATTCCAACAGCTATTTCATTACGCTGAGCCTTACGCAAGCGAATGCCAAATTCCGGGCAAACAGCGATTGGGCCATTAACTGGGGTTCAACTGATTTTCCATCAGGTGTCGGAACACAGGGTGGTGCGAATATTCCGATTCCATCTGCCGGCAAATACCTGATCACGTTCAACAAATCTACCGGAGAATATTTATTTGAAGAAATCCTGGAATTTGCAACGATTGGCCTGATCGGCAGTGCAACACCTGGTGGCTGGGCTACAGAAACGCCGCTGACGAAAGACAATGCCGACCCAAATCTTTGGAAAGCCAACATCACGCTTTTGGATGGTGATGCCAAATTCCGCGCCAACGATGCTTGGGCCATCAGCTGGGGCGACACCCTGTTCCCATCGGGCATCGGTATCCTCAATGGACCAAACATCCCCGTCACTGCCGGTGATTACCAGGTTACCTTCAATACCGAAACTTTTGAATATAACTTTTTGCCCCTGACGCTTTTCCAAACGGTGGGCCTTATCGGGAATGCCACTCCGGGTGGTTGGGACACCGATACCGATATGATAAAAGATGCCGACGACCCCTCCCTCTGGCGGTTGCGCGTCATCCTGATTGATGGCGAAGCTAAATTTAGGTCAGACAACGACTGGGCGGTTAACTGGGGCGCGGGCGATTTCCCAACGGGCATTGCACAAGTCGGTGGGGCCAATATACCGGTACCTGCGGGCGAATACAAAATCACGTTCAACTCCACTACTGGCGCTTACAACTTTGAGTTGTTGCAAATTTATGGTACCGTAGGGCTCATTGGAACGGCCACGCCAGACGGCTGGAATTCAGATGTTGACATGACCAAAGATGCTGTGGATGAGTCTTTCTGGTTCATCAACTCAATAGATTTGGTCACTGGTGAAGCCAAATTCAGGGCGGAAAATGCCTGGGTCATAAACTGGGGCTTGGGACAATGGCCTTCAGGCGTAGGTACGCAAGATGGGCCAAATATCCCCGTTACAGGCGGCACCTATCGGGTTACCTTGAACTCTGCCAGTGGTGAATATGCATTCACGCCGCCTACTTCTACGGTAAATCTCTTGTCAGCCAACACCGTTGTCATTGCGCCGAATCCTGCAAAAGATATCTTGAATATCAACATCAGCGCAGCAGAGCTGCAAGGTGATGTGCAGGTTGTTATTTTCAACAGCCTGGGCGCACAAGTGATGGTTCAAAACCTGAACATTCAGCAAAGCGCTCAAATCGATGTTTCGCGCCTGGTTCCAGGTCATTACATCGTACATATCGCCAACAGCAAGTTTGTGGTGGGTAAGAAAGTTGTGATCGTGAAATAGTAAGCCGAGCACTTGTAGGTTTGAAAAACTACGAGGTCTACAATTAATATGGGCCATTCTGAGCGTTCAGGATGGCCCATGTTTTTTGTGCCGGAACGGGTCAAAAAGGCTGTCATTGAAAATGAATTGGGATTTCATGTCGTTTTTTGGCCTAAACCTGGCGTTTGTACACATCCTTGATCTGGCAGGCTACATTTTTTATTTCATGCTAAAAACCAAGCGGTTGTGTCATTCCGAGCGAAGCGAGGAACCCGGGTTACGCTATATAATCAGGTTCCTCGCTTCGCTTGGAATGACACGACTGTATGGTTTCCAGCATGAAACAAAATTGAATCAACTGCTTTGCCACACCAATTGTGAAAGTACCCTTTGAACAAGCTTTGCCTGTAACCCGCTAGCACCTCACGGATTTCCGCCAATTTTCAAAACTCACCCCAAAGAAATTTGGCCAGTGTGCATTCATTGTTGCAGCTTTGCAACTGCCGTAACTTTTATTGCTCACCAATAAACTGTAATTCTGCCATGCGCCTAACTTCTTGCTTGCTACTTTGGTGCCTTTCCTGTGCCACCCTTTCCGCCCAAATGCCCTATACCACTGCCAACAAATATGGCTACCGTGTACAAAAAGACCTGGTATATGGCACTGCACAAACTTATGTGGGGATAACGGACACCCTTGAAATCGATATTTATAAGCCTCTGGGGGACAATAACCCGAAACGGCCGCTGATCGTGCTGGTTTACGGCGGCTCTTGGTTGGCGGGGTGTAAGGAAGATATCAAAGATTATGCGATTGATATGGCCCGCCGGGGCTATGTAGTCGCTTGTCCCAACTATCGACTTGGCTGGCACAAAGACAATAATGTGGCTACGCCAATTTGCCTTTTTGACGGCACCCAGCGCAACTTGTACCCTTATGATTCCTGCGAAATAATTCGCGCCTTGTACCGGGGGCAGCAGGATGTAAAAGGGGCCATTCGATGGCTTAAGGGACGCGCACAACTCGATTCTGTGGATGTGTGCAAGGTCTTGGTCGGTGGGTTCAGCGCGGGTGGTTTCAATGCCCTGGCGGTGGGTTTTCTGGATCGACCTTCGGAAAAGCCACTCTGCTGTTTTGACTTGCCGGATGCGCTGCCGCCGGACCCAGATATGTACAATCAGGCGGTATTGAAAAATTGCGCGCTTACAAGCTTTACCATTACAGCACCCAAACTGACAAGACCCAACCTAGGCTCTATTGACGGTAGCCTGAATCAAAACGGCACAGATGCCAATGTGCTCGGTGTAATCAACTTCTTTGGCGGCATGCCGTATGAAGCGCTGCCCAACAATTGGCTGCAAGGCCCCGATACGCCCGCCGTGTACCTCTATCACCAAACCTGCGACGGTATTGTACCTTTTAGTTACGGGCAGCCGTTCCAGGTTATTTCTCAGTATTGTAACCTGGGTTGTACGCCCTGGCATTATAAAACACCGCATGTTTATGGTTCAGGAGCGATTGCATCTGCCTTGGAAACAATGCCAGGAAAGCCGATATGTTTTAAAACAGAATTTACGATCTGCCCCGCTTTCAATCCGGGTCTGGCGCTGTTTGAATGCGTTCGGTACGGGGACAATGGTTCCTATCATTATGTAGATCAACCTTATGTCAGACTCCAAACTGTAGCGGATTTTTTCAGCCCTTTCGTTACCAATCCAGCCTTGTGCAACCGCACGAGCTGCGCGACGGTGGCTACCAACACGCCGGAATCAATCCTTGATGGCATTTTGGTGGCCCCCAACCCTTTTAATGATCGTTTGGCGTTGTTTACAGACGCGCCGCCGCAGGAGCCCGTGTTGATAGAATTGCTACAGTTTACCGGACAAGTAGTCTGGCGGGATATGCTGGTGCTGCAAACAGGAGAGAATGAGTTGTTCCGAGGGCTTCCGTTGCCAGCGGGGGCGTATGGGCTGCGGATTGTGGGGAAGGATGGGGCAAGGATGATCGTTGTGGAGCATTACTAGGTTGGTTTTTTTTATCACGTATTTTTTAACACATAGACACATAGGGACATAGAAAACATAGCGGTACGTACTCAAAAACTATGTTTTCAATGTCCCTATGTGTTCAAAAAACTATGATCAAAATTGCTCCGCTCACCCATTCATCCAGTCCTCAATCTCCTCGGCTTCCATCGGAATGTTTTTGAACAAATCAATGTTCCCGTTTTCCGTGATGAGGATGTCGTTCTCAATGCGGATACCGAGCTTTTCTTCTGGAATATAAATGCCTGGCTCACAAGTGAATAGGTTTCCAGCTTCGAAGCTGTGGTAGCGGTACATGATGTCGTGTACATCCAGCCCGAGGTGGTGGCTGGTGCCGTGCATGAAGTACTTTTTGTAGGCTGGCCAGTCTTTATCCTGTTTGGCAACATCATCGTGTGAAATGAGCCCGAGGCCTATCAGTTCGCTTTCCATAATCTTGCCGACTTCCTTGTGGTATTCGATAAAAACGGTGCCAGGCACCAGCATTTCGCGGGCTTCTTTGATTACGCGCAATACGGCGTTGTACACAGCCTTTTGGCGCTGCGTAAAACGGCCGTTGACCGGAATGGAGCGGGTGAGGTCAGCGTTGTAGTTGGCGTATTCTGCGCCGAAATCCATTAGCAGCACGTCGCCATCATGGCATTGTTTGTTGTTCTCGATGTAGTGCAGCACACAGGCATTTGCGCCGGAGCCGATAATAGGCGTGTAGCCATGCCCCGTGGCGCGATTGCGGATGAATTCGTGGATGATTTCAGCTTCCACTTCGTGTTCCCAAACACCGGGCTTCACAAATTTCATCACCCTTTTGAAGGCTTTTTCGGTGATGTCGATGGCGGTCTGACTGGCTTCTACTTCCCATTTGCTTTTCACGGTTTGCAGCCGTTTCAAGATTGGCTGGGCGCGGTGGATGGTATGGGCAGGGTAGCGTTGCTGAATCTGACGGGCATAGCGCAGGTCGCGGTATTCAACAGGCGAAAGGAAACGGTCGTTTTCGTTGAGGTTCAAATAGATGCCTTCTGAGAGGATAATAAGCTCATTGATCATTTGATCGGCTTCATCGAGGAAATACACTTTTTGAATGCCGGAAGCAGCGCGGGCTTCTTCTTTGGTATATTTGTGTCCTTCCCAAACGGCTAGGTGCTCGTTGGTGCGGCGGATAACCAGTACCTCCTCGTGTTCTTCCCGTGGGCAACCCGGAAAGAGCAACAGCATGGTTTCCTCTTGGTCTATGCCTGTGAGGTAGAAAAGACCAGCATTTTGGCGGAAGTTGTGGTATTGATCGCCCGAGCGCGGTGCTTGGTCGCTGGAATTAAATATGGCAACGGTACCGGCTTTCATTTGGGCGGTAAAACGTTTTCTGTTGTGTCGGTACAGGTCGGAGCTCAGCGGCTGATATTTCATTGCGGGACTGTTTGATTGGTGGAAAAAACTGGTTTCGGGTGAAATTACATGTTTGAGCCGCCAAAGTAGGGCTGTTTTAGGAAAAAAGCCAACATGCGGAAATTGAAACAGGGCTTCTTTCGACCAAATATCGCCATTCTGCCCCTGCCCACACTTTTTTTTGCCGGGAGAACAACGGCCCTCCCCAAAAATACTACTTTTGCCCATCCATTATTCCCAATGCCAAGCATGAAAGGAGTCTCATCACTCATCACTCATCACTCATCACTCATCACTCATAACTAAAAAAACATGTCCTTTCCAGCCAATTGCAAGTACACAGAAGACCACGAGTGGGTACGCGTCGAAAACGGAAATACCGCTTATGTTGGTATCACAGATTATGCCCAGAGCGAACTGGGTGAACTTGTGTACATCGAAGTAGAAACTGTCGGTGAAACCGTAGAGGCCGGTGATGTTTTCGGCACCGTTGAAGCCGTAAAAACCACCTCTGAACTGTTTATGCCCCTCACGGGCAAAGTCCTTGAATTTAACGATAAAGTTGGCGATAGCGGTGATCCTTCATTGGTGAACAGCGACCCTTATGGTGATGGCTGGATCGTTAAAATCGAGGTCGCTAATCCGGGCGATCTTAGTGGTTTGATGGATGCCGATACGTATAAGGCGCATGTAGCCGCATAATATCGCCGTATGTTGCTTTTGATGAGCATAATGTCTGTAGTGGGCATTATGCTCGTTTTTTTTGCCTGATTATCTTTTTGATTTCAATGCGTCGGCTTT
This sequence comes from Chitinophagales bacterium, assembly GCA_038246345.1. Taxonomy (GTDB): domain Bacteria; phylum Bacteroidota; class Bacteroidia; order Chitinophagales; family Saprospiraceae; genus M3007. The sequence continues at coordinate 3,476 of JBBRWA010000107.1, read as the reverse complement.
TTCGAGCAGCCAATGCCAATCTATGACTTGCCTGTTCTTGTGGATGCGTTTGTACACAAGGTTCGCCCTGTCTATATCTCCGGGGATGGAACTGGTTATTTGCGTAAGAAAGTTTGTAAACAGGACATTTGCTTGTCGGAATTTTTCAGAAAGAATTTTTGGAGAAGTCCGGCTTAAATACACGGAGAACGCATCCAGTTTGTACTGAAACAAATCAGAACCCAGTTCATAATATGCCTTGATCTCCAAGCGTCGACCCAGTAGCAAAAACTCAAGATAAAGAGAGGTCTCCGGGAGCATGTCCAAACATTGATCATATTTACCCGTAGCAAAAAGATAGCGTGCTTGGATGTATCGGTATATGTCATGGCTTTCGTTCTCGCCGTGTATGAGATTTTTGTTTGTTTCAAGAAATTCCATTGCCCATTCGAACGCATTTATTGCCAATGCGTTTTCGACAATAACCAAGCATCTGTTTGGTGTTAGCTTTCCTTCATAGTGCAAGTATCCCCGCTCTAAATTGTCGAGAAACAAATCGTGCAACATGTAGTTGATTTCCAATTTTTCTGGGTGTTTCCATCCTAGCAGGGTTGCAAAATTTCTCAAGTAGGTATAAAACTCCTGGCTTGTTTCATGATCTAAATCTGCTTCACGTTCTTGTAAGAGAGCCAACAATACCTGCACCTCCTCTATTTCCGGGGTGTCTTTTTTGATCATCTTGAAAATCTCAAAATTGATCTTTAGCTGCGCGGATTCTGCCAAACAGCGCTCAGGAACCTCTAATTCTTCCAAAAGTTGTTGAATAAAAACGGGAATCTCAAGTTTTGCGACACGGAGCTGTAGTAGATACCGGCTGAGCAAGGAAACCCTTCTGATATGGTAAAACATTTCAGTGGCATGAATCAGGTTGGCAATATTGATATCGCCTTTATTTTGGTTGGTAATGCTTTGTGCATAGTGGATCGCGCCTTCTAATTGAAGTTGTTGAAGGAAATGCGTAGCATGGCGAACGGGAGTTTTCTCCTGTATTTTATTCAGCCGCTCCATGGATTGCCTATACTTCCCATCTAAGCCTCGTTGTCGGGCGATTTCAGCGAAATCCAGGGTCTGGTGGAACTCGTTCTCTTCCCGGAAGTAATATTTTGTCAGTAAAAATTGCCGAATAAGCTTCTGAGCCTCCACCATTACTTTTTCCAGCTTTCCTTCGACGTAGTCTTGTCCCGGGAAAACGATGTCATAAACTGTAGATTTCTCCAGAATACCCTCTGGGTTTTCTTGTAAATGAACTGAACACAACTCAATCAATGGCCCCACTTGAGCGCGCATTCGGCCAGAATTAAAAAATGAGACTTTAGCAAAAGGCAAGACTTCTTCCCTTTCTTCGGGGCTCAAGCGCTTTATCAGTTCATACAAATGTGATTGCTCCATGTCTTTTTCGGAATTTATACCAAAAAGTGTAAGTATTTTTCAGGCTCTAAGGAAAGACCTTTGGCTCAATTATTCTTGGACAACATTCAAAATTCAATCATCATGGAAAAATCAACTCGTATTGTAGTACTATTTTGCATTGCTTTAAGCACTATTCCCCATGTATTTGCTTTAAACAGCAAGTCATTTCCAGAGACCACTCTTGTTGCTGAAGAAAATTGTGAAGTTCCACCCCCGGAGAATTTTCGGGCGGAAAGCAGGGGGTACAACTTTATTGATCTTACTTGGGATCCCATCTCTGCTGGCTCGAATCATACTTTATTAGTTTTCATCAGGACTGACAGTGCAAATGCTTGGGAACCGTTTGGGACATTTAATGACCTGCCAGGAGCATCCTTTTCTGTCGAAGGTGTTGGTTTTGAGCACTATTGTAGGTTCGTGATTGCTACCAACTGTGAAACAGGGGAGCCGAGTGCAAAGCACTCAGATTTGGAGGAGGATAAAATTATTATTGACTTGATAATATCAGGGCGGGCACCAATAAATCCGATTCCAGTAGATTGTTATAACATTAGTTTAAAAAAACATGATTGGGTTGGATTTAAGGTAGAAGAAGTTGTTTCAGGAAATTCTGTCCTAACTCCCACAGGACATCTTTTTGAATTCGAAATTGGTTCAAATGGACACCTAGAAATAAAAAGAGTTCTTGTGGATGGAGAGATTGTTGCCTCAAATTTGACTCATAAATACCCTCAGTTTGCTGGAGAAATAGTTCCAGTTACAGACCCTCCTCTTATCACAAAACCCTTGCAGAATGGTGGTTTTCAAGATATCGGCCGGATAGGTGTAACCCTTCATGATAAAAAGGCATCAGTTGACATTTGCGTTTTTTCTGGCCCGCCAGTGTGGAATTATCTCAACTACACATTTACGGCCTTGGTTGCAGAAAATACAGAAGAGCGTCCACAGGCTACAGAGTTTTACCATGAAGGACTATCAAAAAAATTAGAAAAAAGAACTATGAATGGAGTAGGGCTGAACAGTCCATTTGTGGAAACACTAACCATTTTTATACCAGCCTTAAGTCTTGATAACAATCAAATAAAGATTAGAATGTTTAATGTTAGTGGCCAACTTGTATTCGAGGAAAAATTCAGTAATAATCTCGGTTCAATTTCTATTGAAACGGGAAAGGTTGACCCCGGGTTATATATAGTAATAGTTGAAAACAGTTATGGCTCAACAATCTTGAAAGCTATAAAATTTGACAGGTAGTCTTTTACGCTGAATTAAGTATTTCGGTATCAAATGGCTGAAACTCTAAACCTTGAATAAATGGTTTATTAATGCATACCGTTTGGCAGAAATGGTAATTTGAATTTCTCAAATCTAAAATTTTGCATGAAAATATATTGCATATGAAAAAAATTATCCCTACTTTCATTCTTTTTCTTGTCATTCAATCACTCCCTGCCCAGCCTACTCTCCAATGGCAAAAATCATTTGGCGGTAGTGAGTTTGAGACAGCTCAAGCAGTGCGTCAAACCAATGATGGCGGGTTCATCACTTGTGGATACAGCCTTTCAACTGATGGAGATGTCACAGAAAATCATGGGCTATATGACTTTTTAGTCGTAAAATTTGACCATTCAGGCAGTACTTCCTGGGAAAAGTCGTTTGGAGGCAGTAACAATGACTGGGCGTACGATGTGCAACAAACCCCTGATGGAGGCTATATTCTTGCAGGCATTACTCTTTCTGATGATGGCAATGTTACAGGCTTCCAAGGCTATATTGATGCATGGGTCATAAAACTTAATAGTAATGGCGATCTCCAATGGCAAAAAACATATGGTGGGAGCGGCTGGGATGAGTTGTGGTCAATAGAATCAACAAATGATGGGGGTTATATACTAGCTGGCCACTCCAATTCCAGCGATGGTGATGTTGGCGGCACTCATGATACTACCCTCGATTGTTGGTTGGTAAAATTGGATAGTACCGGAAATATCCAATGGCAAAAAACTTATGGTGGCAGTCACGAAGAC
>JBBRWA010000106.1:0-17143 GCA_038246345.1 Chitinophagales bacterium | reverse complement strand
AGTTCGGAATGCGGAGTTCGGAATGCGGAGTTCGGATTGCGGAGTTCGGATTGCGGAGTTCGGATTGCGGAGTTCGGAATGCGGAGTGCGGAATGCGGAGTTCGGAATGCGGAGTTCGGATTGCGGAGTTCGGATTGCGGAATAGGAGCCTTTGGCGTTGAGGTGGATTTGGGTTAGGAGAGGGGTTGCGTCGGTAGCGCGGCCTTCAGGCCGCCAGTACAAGGCCATTTATGGCCGAAAATGCTGATAAATGGCCTTGTATTGGCGGCTTTAAATCCGCGCTACCTTTTTAATGTTTTGGGAAAGTCAACACAAAGCTGCTTCCCTTGCCCAATTCGCTGTGCACATCTACCAGCCCTTTGTGCGCCGTCATAATGGCTTTTACATAGCTCAACCCGAGTCCAAAGCCCTTCACGTCGTGTAAATTTCCCGTGTGCACCCGATAGAATTTATCGAAAACATGCTTTCGAGCCTCCTTGCTGATGCCCAATCCACGGTCTTGCACGGTTATTTCCAGTCCAATGGGCACATTTCGGGTACTTACAATAATGTGTGGTTTATCGGGGCTGTATTTGTTAGCGTTATCGAGCAAGTTGTGGATAATGCTGGCGATATGGGTTGAGTCGCCTTCGATGATCGGGTTTTGGGCTTGGAAGTCGACCTCTAAATTGCCTTCACGGTTTTCAATTTGCAGGCTGAAATTATCCACTGCTTGCTGAATCACTTCATGCATATTAAGCTCTCCAACACTGAGTTCAAAATCTTTTTTATCAATGACAGCCACCTGAAGCACCTTTTCTACCTGGCTGTTCATGCGCCGGTTTTCCTGTCGTATGATGTCGATAAAACGTTTGATCTTGTCGGGGCTGTTCAATATTTTGGGACTGCTGATGCTGTCAGCGGCCAGGGAGATGGTAGCAATGGGCGTTTTGAATTCATGGGTCATGTTGTTGATAAAATCCGTTTTCATCTCGGAAAGCTGCTTTTGGCGATATATTACCTGAATGGTGTACCAAAAACAGAACAGAATGATGCCCGTAAAAATGATGGATAATAATAAGGTGCCGAGTACCGACTGCAATACCAGGCGGGTACGGTTGGGGAAGTAGAGCGAAAGGTAGCCTGGTGATTCAATATCCTGGGTAAAGAGGGCTACTTTGTAGGGAGAATTAAAGAGGGTCGGCGCACCGCCGTGTGCCACTTGTGGTCCGTTGTCTTCTACCACAAAATGGTCGTTCACGATGACGTAGCTGTTGCGGGCAGTGGAATAGACGCCATATTGATAGATCGATTTTATGCCCCGGCTTTCAATTTCTTCCCGAACAGATCGGTTGAGCATGTCCAGGGAAATGCGCTCTGCCAGTGGTTTGGCATCCACCAACTGAATAACTTTCATGTATTCCCAGCGGTTGATATTCTCTTCAAAGGTCTCTCCTTCGCCCACAGGATTGGGCAAACTGTCGTTGGAGCCTACCTTGCGGGAGGCAAAACCATTTTCCAGGTACTTGGCGGCTTCGCGGATGTTGCGGTTGGCCTCACTGTTGCTTTGTCGGCGGGAAGCATTGAGCGCCTCTTGTACCTTCATTTCTGCGTTGTATTGCAACCTGCTGGCTACTTTATTGAGGGCATCAAATACATCGGTATCGAATTTCACCTCGTTGAGGCGAATGTTCCAGCCAATCCAATAAACCTGCAGGCTGATGAGGCCGACCAAAGCCAGCGACATAAGTCCGATGATGAGGCGAATACGTTTTGGGTTCATGTTTTGTGTTAATTTACTGTAGTGGGCCTAAAAATCCCATCGGAACTTTATCTTTGTAGCAACGCCAAAGAATAATGTACTCCGTTCCATCGGAACTGTATCTTCGACGCGATTGCGACTTAACTGGGCTGTTTTATACATACGCTAAGCGACAATTAGTTTCCCAGACGTACGAGGCAGCCTCTTCCTTACAAGCGCCATGCTTGCTGCAAAAGTATTCGATAATAACTTCTCTAGCGCTTTGAATCTGGTCTTAACCTGCTGGTAACAAGCGACAGTCAGCAACTTTGCAGCCAATCCACTTTAAATCCACTTTTTTTTAAGGTTCTTAGTAAAAATATGCCGCGTAGAGTTACCTTTGCGTTCGCTTTTGGGAAAGGCATGTCTTTTCGTGCCATTTTCTCATTGATTTTGAACGAGTTACAATAAATTTTTACAAAAAAACGGTATGCCTACTATCAACCAATTGGTGCGCAACAGCCGCGAGAAGGTGGAATACAAGAGTAAGAGTCGTGCATTGAGCTCAAGCCCGCAGAAACGCGGTGTTTGTACCCGTGTTTATACCACTACTCCTAAGAAGCCTAACTCGGCCCTTCGTAAAGTCGCAAAAGTGCGTCTGGTGAACGGCCTAGAGGTGATCTGCTACATCCCGGGTGAAGGCCACAACTTGCAAGAGCACTCTATCGTGCTCGTGCGTGGTGGTCGTGTTAAAGATCTCCCAGGTGTACGCTACACCATCGTGCGCGGTGCGCTCGATACTGCTGGCGTGGTTAAGCGCAACAAGAGCCGCTCTAAATACGGCACCAAGCGCCCCAAAAAATGATGAATGATAAATGATGATTGATGAATCCTATCGGGTTCTCATTCATGGTTTTTCATTCATAATTCATCACTCATAATTTATCATTTAAAAAATGCGTAAGCACAAACCGAAACCTCGAGTATTGGCCGCTGATCCGCGTTATAGCGATACGATGGTAACACGTTTCGTCAATAACCTGATGTGGCAGGGCAAGAAGAGCGTTGCATTCAGCATTTTCTACGATGCGCTAGACATCGTGAAAGGCCGCACCAACGAGGACGAGTTGCAAGTGTGGAAAAAAGCACTCAACAACGTCATGCCTCAAGTGGAAGTCCGCAGTCGCCGTATTGGTGGCGCTACCTTCCAAATCCCGACTGAACTACCGGCTGGCCGGAAAATTTCTATCGGCATGAAATGGATGATCAAATACGCCCGCGCCCGCAGTGGCAAAGGCATGGCTGAAAAACTCGCCGCAGAAGTCATTGCAGCCTCCAAAGGGGAGGGCAACGCTGTGAAAAAACGCGAAGATACACACAAAATGGCAGAAGCCAACCGCGCTTTCGCCCATTTCAGGGTCTAAACAAGCTTTCAGCCACACCTACCGCCAGAATTGCCCACGCACTTTCTTCTGAAAATGCACGGTCAATTTTCGGCGGTATTGGCGTTTTAATAGGGATTTGAAAAGCAGGCATTGTTTTTGCATTTCAAAATTTTTAAAACGAAAACGTCATTTACTCAAAATATCATTCCAATAAGCGGTCTTTTGCTTCCGTTTTGCAGAATTTTTCAAACAATTTACTCTTCACTCATCTTAACTATAAAATAAGTCATGGCAAACGACCTCCGGTTCACCCGTAACATCGGTATTGCCGCCCACATTGATGCGGGCAAAACGACCTTCACTGAGCGTACCCTCTTCTATACTGGCGTTAATCACAAGATTGGCGAAGTACACGAAGGCGCCGCCACCATGGACTGGATGGAGCAGGAGCAAGAGCGTGGTATCACCATCACCTCTGCCGCTACCAAATGTCATTGGGTTGTAGAAGGCCAAAAATTCGACATGAATATCATTGACACGCCTGGTCACGTTGACTTTACGGTGGAAGTTAACCGCTCCCTCCGTGTCCTCGACGGTCTCGTGTTCCTTTTCTCTGCCGTTGACGGCGTTGAGCCTCAGTCTGAGACCAACTGGCGTTTGGCCGATACCTACCGCGTACCACGTATTGCATTCGTCAACAAAATGGACCGTGCAGGTTCTGATTTTATGATGTGTGTGAAAGACATGAAAGCGAAATTGGGTGCCAATGCAATTCCATTGCAGGTGCCAATCGGTGCAGAGCACAACTTCAAAGGTGTGGTTGATTTGGTTATGAACCAAGCCATCGTTTGGAACGATGACGATCAGGGCATGACCTACAATGTTATTCCAATTCCTGAAGACCTGAAGGAAATGGTAGCAGAGCAGCGTCAAATCCTCATCGAGGAGGTTGCAGGCTACGACGATTCCCTGTTAGAAAAGTTTTTCGAGGATCCAAACAGCATCACCGTTGATGAAATGCGCGCAGCAGTACGCGCCGCTGTTTGCGACCTGAAGATGACCCCTGTAATGTGTGGTTCTGCATTCAAAAACAAAGGTGTACAAGCTTGCCTTGACGCTACTTGCTATTACTTGCCAGCACCAACGGACATTCCACCAGTTGTGGGCACCGATCCACGGAACGAAACTGAGGTATCACGCAAGCCAGACATTAAAGAGCCTTTCACAGCTTTGGCGTTTAAGATTGCAACCGACCCATTCGTAGGCCGTTTGTGCTTCATACGCGTTTATGCTGGTCGCCTGGATGCTGGTTCTTATGTATTGAACACCCGCACCGGGGACAAAGAGCGTATCAGCCGTTTGTACCAAATGCACGCCAACAAGCAAAACCCGATTGACGCGGTTGAAGCTGGCGACATTGCTGCTGCTGTAGGTTTTAAAGATATCCGTACGGGCGACACCCTTTGTGATGTCGCACACCCGATTGTGTTGGAAAGTATGGTTTTCCCAGAGCCGGTAATCGGTTTGGCGGTAGAGCCAAAAACACAGAAAGACCTGGACAAAATGGGTATGGCCCTCAACAAATTGGCGGAGGAAGACCCAACGTTCCGCGTGAAATACGACGAGGAAACAAACCAGACCGTTATTTCAGGCATGGGTGAGCTTCACCTTGAGATAATCGTTGACCGTCTGCGTCGCGAATTCAAGGTAGAATGCAACCAAGGCGCACCACAGGTTAACTACAAAGAAGCTTTGACCAAAACTACGGCACACCGCGAGCGCTTGAAAAAGCAAACGGGTGGTTCCGGTCTCTTCGCCGATATGGAATTCACCCTCGGCCCAGCCGATGAGGAGTTCCTGCAAAGCGACGACTTCAAGAGCGGCAAGAAGAAACTCCAATTCGAATGGGGTATCGTCGGCGGCGCGATTGACAAGAACTTCCAGAAGCCGATCAACGACGGTTTTGTTCAGATGATGAGCAATGGTATTCTCGCTGGCTACAACATCGACTCGATGAAAGTGCGGGTAACAGACGGCAGTATGCACGCCGTTGACTCCAAGCCAATCGCGTTTGAATTGTGTGCAAAGGAAGGTTTCCGCGCAGCTGCGCCAGCCACCAAGCCGAATATCATGGAGCCGATCATGAAACTTGAGGTGATCACACCTGAGGAATACGTTGGCCCGGTAATTGGTGACTTGAACCGCCGTCGCGGTATGCCGAAAGGACAAGAAACCCGTATGGGTGGCGCCATCGCCATTCAGGCAGAAGTGCCGCTGTCAGAAATGTTTGGCTATGTGACCCAGCTCCGTACCCTCACTTCCGGTCGCGCATCTTCTACCATGGAGTTCAGCCACTACGCGCCTCCGCCAGAAGCGGTTGCGAAGATTGTAATTGAGAAAGCACGAGCTGGTAAAGCCTAGTGCTGCGTACCGCTAACCGTTGGTTGGCGAAATATATTCCCTGCAACGCGCGAGTTCGTGTTGCAGGGATTTTTTGTTTGATCCCTACATAAGCGTAACTTTTTTTAGGAAACTAATCCAGCACGGTCAAAAATCATTGCCATGGGAGATGCACTCATTTTGAAAAAATATCAACAATTAGCGCCAACAGATCAAATGCTGGCAGGTGATTTTATTGATTTTTTGTTGACGAAAAGCACAACATCAACGCCAGACCAAAAGCCAAAAAAAAGAACGCTGGGCACGCTGAAAGGCCAAATTCCAATGGCTGCGGACTTTAATGAACCGCTGGAGGAGCTCAAAGAATATATGCAATGAGGCGTTGAGAATAGCTACCGTTCGCAAAGCAACAATCCATCCCTTATTTTATCCATAGTGATTTGTCATTTCGAGCCCAAGGCGAGAAATCTACACAAGCCAAGCTACGCTCAACTCAAAAAATATCCAATGTCCAACAAGGGATATCCAACCTCCAAGTATTAAACGTACCCCTCATTCACCTGATAAGCCTAAGAAAACGTTGTTTTTGGCTTGTTCTATGATATGACCAAGCGTTCCGCCCACCTGGAAATTGGGTGTTCCTTGTTGGACATTGGACATTCGTTTTTTTTGTTGTCCAGGGAATCAGCTACTGTTCCGTCGTCAAAATCGCTAAGTCAACGACATTGGCGTGAACGCCAATGTCGTTGACTTAAGGCCTCGGAGAGGCCAAACGTTTGTAGAAATCATTGGCCGCCAATATTCCCAGGCCTCGGAGAGGCCCAACATTTGTTTGGCAATCAATATATTATATAACGTTAGGCCGCTCCGAGGCCAAATAAAATACACACAAAAAGGCTACAAACATTGGGCCTCCCGACCTTCGGTACGGGACAGGTTCTCCGAGGCCTGAATTCTTAAGTCAACGACATTGGCGTGAACGCGGTGCTACCTATACCTATGCTGCACGTGCATTAGAGACAGGCCTGAATGCCATGTTTAGCCGCCTTCGCCTATAAAAAATTCATTTTTATGGCTTTTTTCGCCTATAAAAAATTCATTTTTTATCATTTCTAAGCCTATAAAAAACGAAAATTTACTATATTAGATCAATAGATGCATATTTGCTGAACTGGAAAAACGATTCCAATAGAAAGCCTTTATTGCTTCGGGGAGCGCGTCAGGTAGGCAAATCGACTGCCGTTAAGCAATTGGCGCGGCATTTTGATTCCTTTGTAGAGGTCAATTTTGAACAAAGCCCTAGTGTTAAGACGCTGTTTGAAGGTGATTTAGAACCAGAACGGTTGATTGAAAATCTATCGGTGTTTTACAATATTCAGATTGTTCCTGGAAAAACCTTATAGTTTTTGGATGAAGCGCAGAGTTGCCCAGCTGCAATCTCCTCGCTGCGCTTTTTTTTTGAAAAAATGCCGAGCCTGCATGTAGTGGCAGGGGCTCGCTATTAGAATTTGCATTGCAGGAATTGCCCTCTTATGGTGTTGGCCGAGTGCGCTCCATGTTTATGTTCCCGTTTTCTTTTGATGAATTTTTATGGGCATCAGGTGAAACCCTCTTGCTGGAAACCAAGCAAAAGGCAAATGCAAAAAATCCCTTACCCGATATTATCCACCAAAAACTGCTGTCACTACTGAAGCGATTTTTAGTACTTGGCGGTATGCCATTGTATGAAGTTTCCAATTTTTTGCGTGTACTTGAACCAGACACACAAGTATAACAGCCTTCCGTGTATCAAGATTCCCCTATACTTGCACACCGTTTCACCGCCCCCCCCACCCACTACATGACATCCGATCCCTACTACAAACAATAACTCCCCAACCCCGCCGCCGCTTTCCGCATGGTGCAAGTGCCGGGTGGCAGCTTTCTGATGGGCAGCCCAGACACAGACAAGGAAGCAGAAGACGGTGAAAAACCGCAACATCGCGTCAAAATTGATACATTTTGGATGGGGGAACACACGGCTACCCGATAACTGTGCGCAGCCTGCTCGATGGGGTATTCCCAAGTCATAATGCAAAAATTGATCCAGCCAAGGTCAAGGAATTGATCGAAAAAGGCGACTTGAAAGCGGTGCTACCGGCGCGTTGTGTAGTGCTTTAAACGCGAAAATTTGATGTTATCTACATCAAACCTTTAATCAAACGCATAAAACGAGTGCGCGACCGTTATCGCCTTTTCCCGCGACGCATCATCGGTAAATACCAGCGCTATGACCAGGTTTGTCGCGCTTTTTTTGTCGAGCAACGTGATGATAAAAGCACCCACGCCATCTTTTGTTCCTTCTACATAATAGCCCGTGAAGTCATCGATTTCCAGCGCATCTACGTCAGAAATTTCGTCATACTCCATTTCTTTTGCCGCAACAACGAGGGCATCTGCCAAGGTTTCTTCGCTTACCTCCCCATCTTGCTCTGCGTAGATGGATAGGAAAAGGTCGCTGCCTTCAGCACTGAATTCACTGGCGTTGTTGGTGGTGACCCTTAGATTGGCGGGCGCACTAAAGCCTACGCCGTGTCCGTCCCAGCGCCAGTCTTTTTGTGAAAAAGCGGTGTTGGCAACTAGGAAGCAGCCGAGAAGGAGTGTGCATTGAATTAGTTTTCTCATGTAATTTTAATATTGAATTTAGGTGAATGATAATTTGAAAAATGAAAGCCCGCTCATATTTTTCCCTTCAAATACATCCCCGTGTAACTCCCTTCAACATTTACCAAATCCTCCGGCACCCCTTCAAATACCAGGTTTCCGCCCGCATTGCCGCCTTCCGGCCCCAAATCAATCACCCAATCAGCGCATTTGATCACTTCCATATTGTGTTCGACCACCAGCACACTGTGGCCTTTTTCCACCAGGGCATTGATGGCGGTGAGTAGTTTTTGTATGTCGTGAAAATGCAGGCCCGTCGTTGGCTCGTCAAACATAAAAAAGATATGTCCACCGGAGTTTTCCCGGATCAAAAAAGAGGCAAGTTTTACGCGCTGTGCTTCGCCGCCGGATAGGGTGCTGGACGATTGGCCGAGCTGAACGTAACCTAATCCCACATCGAACAGTGGCCGAATGCGCTCGCGGATGTCCTTATGGTCTTTGAAAAAGTCCAAGCTATCTTCGATGCTCATGTTGAGCACGTCAAAAATGCTTTTGCCTTTGTATTGAACATCAAGCACCTCCTGGCGGAAACGGCGGCCTTTGCACTCTTCGCATTCCAGGTGCACATCGGCGAGGAACTGCATTTCCACCACTTGTTCGCCTTCGCCTTTGCAAGCTTCGCAGCGACCGCCTTCCACGTTGAAACTGAAATGCTTAGGCTGGAAACCGCGAATTTTGGACAATTGCTGCTTGGAGAACAGGTCGCGGATATAATCGTAGGCTTTGACGTAAGTGACGGGGTTGGAGCGACTGCTTTTGCCGATTGGGCTTTGGTTGATGAACTCAACACGGGTAATTTTTTTCACATTACCCTCGATGCTCGAATAAACTCCAGGTTGCTTGCTTCCCGAATCAGGCAGGTGCAGCTGGAGCGCGGGGTACAGGATGTCCCGTACGAGGGTTGTTTTTCCGGAGCCGGACACGCCGCTCACCACCGTCAGGCAGTGTAGCGGGATACGCACGTCTATGTTTTTCAGGTTGTGTTGCCGGGCACCGACAATGCGCACGAACTCCTTGGCTGTTCGCCGATATTCCGGGGTTTTGATGGACATAACACCCGTGAGGTACTTGGTTGTCAGGCTTTCGGGCGCAGTTTTTTCAATGTCGGCGTAAGGTCCGGCATACACCACGTGACCGCCGTTCACGCCCGCTTCCGGTCCCATATCCACGAGGAAGTCGGCACTTCGGATCATATCTTCTTCGTGCTCCACCACCACAACGGTATTGCCGAGGTCGCGCAGGTCTTTGAGCACGCTCACCAGGCGTCCCGTATCGCGGGGATGCAGGCCTACGGAGGGCTCATCGAGCAGGTACATGGAAGCCGTGAGGTTACTGCCCAAGGTGCGGGTGAGGTGGATGCGTTGGGTTTCGCCGCCGGAAAGGGAGCTTGAAATGCGGTCGAGGGTGAGGTAACCCAGGCCGAGGTCGACCATGAATTTCAGTCGGTTGTTGATTTCTAACAGCAGGCGGCGGGCTATTTGTCGCTCATGCTCGCTTAGCACTGTGTCTAAGCTTTTAGAGAACGCCAAAACCTCATCGAGCGGGATGCTGGTGAGCTCAGAAATGTTTTTGCCGCCAATTTTCACACAAAGGGCTTCCTGCCGCAAGCGTCCGCCTTCGCAGGTAGGGCAGGTGGTGCGGCCGCGGTAGCGCGCGAGCGTGACGCGATTTTGAATTTTGTAGGTCTTGCTTTCCAATTCTGCAAAAAAGGCGCTGATGCCTTCAAAATACTGATTCCCAGCCCACACGAGCTTCTTTTCCTCCTTACTCAGCGCCTCATACGGCGTATGCACCGGGAATTCGAACTGGTGGGCATGCTTCAGAAATGCATCTTGCCATTCCCCAAATTTCTCTCCTTTCCAGGCAGCCACCGCGCCTTCGTACATGGATTTTGACTGGTCAGGTACTACTTTGTCTTCGTCGATGCCCAATACGCGGCCGTAGCCTTCGCAGGTAGGGCAGGTGCCGTATGGGTTGTTGTAGTTGAAAAGTTGGGGTGTCGGTTCTGGGAAAACCATGCCGTCCAGTTCAAAGCGATTGTTAAAAATGGCGGGTTCGGGTTGCTTTTCGCCTTCGCTGGCCACCACTTGCACCACGCATTCGCCGTCGCTTTCATAAAACGAGGTGTTGATGGAATCTGCCAGGCGCATCCAATCGCTTTCCTCCGACATCGGCAACGCAAAGCGGTCGATGAGGATATAGGTGTTTTTGCGGAATTCAGTGTCTTTATTGATCTTCGGGTCTTCAATCAGTTCTTCGATGCGCAGGGCTTCGCCATTGCGCCACAAGCGGGTGTAGCCTTTTTGCAGCAAAACATTGAGTTCCTGTACAAGCGGCCGATCGTGGTGCTTTTTATGAAAAGGGATCAATACCAAGCCACGGGAACCATCAGGGAGTTTTTTGATAAAATCCACAACATCGGTGACCTCGTGTTTTTGCACCATACGGCCTGAGATGGGGGAATAAAACTTGCCCACGCGTGCAAACAGCAGGCGCAGAAAATCATACGATTCCGTCATGCTGCCCACCGTGGATCGGGTATTGCCGGTGCTCACGCGCTGCTCTATGGCAATAGCAGGGCAAATGCCCCGAATATAATCGACATCTGGCTTTTTCATGCGGCCCAAAAACTGCCGGGCATAGCTAGATAAACTCTCGACATAGCGCCGCTGCCCCTCGGCGTAGAGGGTGTCCATGGTGATGCTCGATTTGCCGGAACCGCTCACGCCAGTGACCACCACGAGCTGGTTTTTGGGAATTCGGAGGTCAACGTTGCGCAGGTTGTTGGTGCGCGCGCCCTTAATAGTGATATGGTTGGGATCGACGAGGTCGGTATCAACGTCGAGGGATGTATTTATTGCCATTGGATTGGTTACCGTTGATTTTTTTGCCATTAAACCATGTATTTTTTTAAACATGTATTTTTAACATATAGGGACATAGAGAACATAGTTTTGAGTATGTAATGCTATGTTTTCTATGTCCCTATATGTTAAAAACTACGAAGCTGCAAAAATAAAAAAACTTTTTGTTTTAACAAGCTTGTTGACATAAAAGCTCAGCTACAAGCTTTGATTCCGCCGAAAATAACGGCTAGCCAGACGAGTCCTTTGATTAAAAAAAATAGAAATCCACCGATTCCGAATCGGCGCAGCCATGTCTTCCAGCCTTTTTGTTCCATGTTCAGAGGCGATTTATTCCCGTTCAGTATTATAAATTGGTTTTTCAATGTTGCTTGGAGGCATTTTTGCGTTTAAATAGGAGCAGTTCACCGTTTTATTCACGCTTTTGATTCCGCCCATGCAACGCAGTATTTTTTCAGTTTTTGCTTTTACATCATTGTTCTCCCTGCTCATTTTTGCTTGCAAACACGAACCATTGGTTCCCAATGATCCGGTTGTTGACCCGCCTTCTGGTAATGCCTGTAGTCCAGACTCTGTATATTTCCAGAACCAGATTTTGCCCTTGTTGGTTTCCAACTGCACGGAATCGGGTTGCCACAATGCACAGGATCACAAAGAAGGAATTGTCATTACGTCGTACGGAACTTTGATGTCCACTGTAGAACGCGTAACCTCAAACGATTGGGGAAAGAATAAGTTGATAAAATCCCTGCAAGAAACGGATTTAGAGAAAAGAATGCCTCAAAACAAGCCTCCATTCACAACAGATCAGATTGATTTGATCAAAAAATGGGTGAATCAGGGTGCATTGAACAATGCTTGTGATGAGGGTTTTGGCGGTTGCGACACCATTTCAGGAGCGAAATACGCAACCTTTGTGCAACCGCTCATCCAAGGTAAATGCATGGGTTGTCACAGTGGTAGCAATCCTCAAGGCGGCATTAAACTGACCACCTATGCAGAAACCAAAACGCTCGCGCTAAATGGCAGGCTCTACAACTCGGTGACTGTGAATGCTAGTTTGATGCCCAAGGGTGGTGCCAAATTAGACGATTGTAAGTTGGCTAAGCTGAAAAAATGGGTGGATGCTGGAGCGCCTGAAAACTAAAATTTCGCAAATACCAGGCTTTTGTTCAAAGACTTTTAGAGTTTTGGGCATATGAAATTTACCTTAGCACCTGAATTTTTGTTATTAAAACCTTATTCCCGCTTACGAAACATGAGACAATTTATTTTTGCAGCGTTAACCCTTTTGTTCCTGGCAAGCCTCTCACAAACGGCCTGTTACTACGATAACGAGAAAGACCTGTATGGCACAGGCAACTGCGACACCACAGCTGTGAGCTACATTGCTGACATCAAGCCCATTGTTGATGCAAACTGCATCAGTTGTCATGCCCCTGGCGGCCAACAGGAAACTTCTCCAATGGTTACCTACGATGAATTGAAAAAATACGCCGACACCCGCGATGTCGTGAATCGAACCAACGGCAGCAGCAGTTTGATGCCACCATCTGGGAAAATGAACAGTTGTAACATTGCCCTTATCGAAGCCTGGGTTAATGCCGGGGCACCCAACAATTAAAAATTAAAACATTTACCAATGAAACGGATACTACTCGCTTTGCTCGCATTGGCCTTGATTGGGGCAGGTGTCGGTTATTACATGTGGAACAAGCCGCATCAAGACATGGCCACTGCCAAAACGGATCTGGCCATTGATGCAACAGCCCTTTTCGCCGAATACAACGCAGACGAAACTAGCTGTAACGCAAAATACCTCGAAAAAGTAATCGCTGTTAGTGGAAAAGTGAAAGAGGTGACCAACGACGAAGGCAATGTAAAAGTGAGCCTGGAAACGGGAGGTGATTTCGGGGTGCGTTGCTTGCTTTCTACCACTTCGTCGCATGCCCGCACCGAATTTAGTCCAGGTGAAGCGGTGACCTTTAAAGGCACTTGTAATGGACTTAATTTTGATGTGGAGCTGTCAAATTGCGTTGAAATTAAGTGATGAGTGATGAGTGGCTTACAATTCAATTTTTGAATAAATACAATACCGATTTTTAAACACAAATCATTCAACAAACATACTATGAAAAAGCAAATTCTTCTTCTCGTTGCCTTGGTTTCCATCGGTGCGAGCATTTCTGCCCAAAATTATTTTACCCGCGATGGCAAGGTGAAATTCGACGCTACCAACGCCAATTCACCAGAAGCGATTGATGCGCTGAGCACTACAGGCTCTTGTGTGTTGGATGCCGCTTCCGGTAAAATGCAATGGGCAGTTCTTATCAAAGGCTTTCAATTTGAAAAAGCGCTGATGCAAGAGCATTTCAACGAAAACTACATGGAGTCTTCCAAGTTCCCCAAAGCGACCTTTTCTGGTCAAATCACCAACCTAAGCGAGGTTAACCTCACCAAAGATGGCACTTACAACGCCATTGTTACGGGCAAAATGACTGTCCACGGGGTCACCAAAGACATCACTACCAACGGTGCCCTGGCGGTAGCCGCAGGCAAAATCAACTTGAACGCGGGCTTCGCTATTACCTTGGCCGACTACGGCATCTCAATCCCATCTATGGTGAGCGACAAAGTAGCCAAAGAGGCTAAAGTGCTGATTGACGCATCTTTATCACCCATGAAGTAAACGGGTTTCAGGTTTCAGGTTTCAGGTTTACGCGGTTGGTTGTTGATTTTGAAAAGGTGTTTCAAGGCTACAACAAATTATTGTAAACCTGAAACCTTGAAACCTGAATCCTGAAATATCAAAAATGTTTTATGAAGAAAATCTACTTGCTACTTGCCTTCTTTTCTCCCTTATTATTAAGCGCTCAGGACGACCTGCTCTCCTTGCTTGGCGAAGAAAAAACCACCGACTACGCTACCGCTAGTTTCAAAACCAACCGCGTCGTCAACGGGCATTCCATTGAGAATACCGCGCCAGGCGTGTTGGATTTCAAAATTTCGCACCGATTTTCGCAGATGCGCCAAGGTATATACGATATTTTTGGGCTTGATGGCGCTTCCATCCGCTTCGGCTTCGACTATGGTATCACCGACCGGTTGATGATCGGTGTTGGGCGCTCCAGCAAAGAAAAAATCATCGACGGTTTTGCGAAGTACAAAATTCTGCGCCAAAGTTCAGGAGCCAAAAACATGCCCATCACGCTTTCGTATCTGATTGATGCACAAATAAAAACGGTGAAATTTTCTGATGCAGAGCGGGACAACAAATTTAGCTCCCGGCTTTATTACACCCACCAATTACTGATAGGCCGGAAATTCAATGAGCGCCTGACGCTACAGCTGATGCCAACGCTCGTACACCGCAACCTTACCACCATCCCCGAAGATGCTAACGACGTTTTCGCAATCGGAGCTGCGGGCAGGATCAAGCTCACCAAGCGCGTCACTTTAAATGCCGAGTATTACTATGTGCCTGATGGCCAAATCGCTACGCTATTTGCCAATTCACTCTCCGTTGGTGTTGATATCGAGACGGGCGGACACGTTTTTCAATTGCATGTCACCAATTCTCCCGATATGACCTACAAAGGTTTTATCACGGAGACCCAAGAAGACTGGTTGTTCAAAGGCAGCGACGGACGCATGTTGAGCGGACTGCGTTTGGGGTTCAATATTTCGAGGGTGTTTACGGTGAAGAAGCCGAAAAGGAAAATGTGATAATTTGGGGGAATTCGATAATTTGATAATGAGATAATTTGATAATGGGGGCGGGATGCTTGGTCTGGGTTCTGTTATGATCGAATAAAAAAACACGTCCGGCAAGGCCATGAGCCTTTGCCGGACGTGTTTTTTTGCCTTGTTGCATGAGGTTCCATGAAGCGCAAAAACCGGATTTCTGGATCAAGCAGAAAAGGCTCCTAATTATACCTGATGCTTCTCTTCGACCAGCTTTAGCAATATTTTCTCTAAAAATTCAACCCTGCTTTCCAGTTTTGTGGTACGTTGGATCAAGTCAACATTTTTCCCTGTTGCTCCTCCAGAATAGGTGTTGAAATATTCACCATCCTGATTATTATTGAAACTATTGAAAATAGGGCGCTTATCAAGCGACATCATCACTTCTTCCGGGATTTCCAGCAATTTAGCCACCTCTTTCATCTCATTGCGGGTCATATCACGCTCCCCAGATTCAATCTTGGCATAGGTGCGCTCTGATTTTCCAATTTTTTCTGCCATTTGTTCTAAGGAAAAACCGCGCATTTCACGAATTTTTCGAAGGTTGTATCCAAAGTCTCCCATGTTGATTTGGTGTTTTTTGATAGCAAAATTAGTCTTTTCGACAAACATTTCGGAATAAGTGAAATTTCTTTCCTGATAAGTGAAAGATTTTGTGTGCTATTGTAGAACGATTCGGGTGAATATTTGAATGGCATAATGGCGATTCCGTCTATTATGAACGCTCATTTTTCACCTAAAACTTCAAATGTATGAAGAACAAGTTCTTATTATTCCCTCTATTCATTTGCCTTTTTTTACTCTCTCATTTCCAGGCAATTTCTCAAGAGTGCGGCTTTGGGGCACTTTTTCAGCAACAACTACAGCAAAACCCCAATCTATTGAACGAATTGGCTCAATCTGGAAATACTGTCAGTAATTTAGCCACCCAAGATGAATATATTATTCCTGTTGTCGTGCATGTCATCCACTCTGGAGGGCCGGAAAATATAAGTGATGCCCAGATTTTTCGTGCACTTGAAATATTGAATCAAGGTTTTCAAGGGGATTTCGACCCAGCTGGGTTGGATACAAAGATTCGGTTTAGGCTTGCAGAAATAGATCCTTATGGATGTACAACCGATGGAATCGTTAGGGTTTTCCAAAATACGGCACCTTGCATTTTGACAGGGTCGTACACCCCAAAGCCCGGCATTCCTGTATCCTCCTTGAGTTATTGGCCAAAGTCACGCTATTTTAATATTTGGGTCATCAGTTGCTTTGACAATGCGAATTACGCAGCGTTTGCTAATCTACCAAGTACAGGAAATCCATCTAATGGAATTGTTATTCTAAATCAGTATTTTGGGGACATTGGAACTGCGTTCCCTAACTACGCATTATTCAAGACCATTGTTCACGAAGCTGGGCATGCTTTTGGGCTTCTACATATCTGGGGGCCAGAATTCCTTATGGATACCCCAACATGGTATCGCTGTTATAACGAACTAGAAGGAGATACCCAAGGTGATTTTGTAGAGGACACGCCGCCGCAAGATATAGTCTATTACTACTGTGACCAACCCGAGAATTCCTGCCACAATGAGAATCCGGATGTTAATGACAATACTGATAATTTCATGGCTTATGGCCATAATTATTGTCTAAGCAAGTCATTCACCCAAGGACAAAACAATAAGTTTATCCAACCAAGGCTACTTGATGCTTACAATACGCTGTGGTCTCCATTAGGCCTCGAATGTGCTGGTTTAACTCCTGCCTCCTTCCCAACCGAAGTTGAAATCGATCAAAATACTACATGGACTACTTCAAACCTACCAAACAATGGGATCATTAATATGGATAAAATTGTTGTGAAGTCAGGTGTGGTCTTTACTATTGACGCTGGGGTAGAAATACATTTTCGCAGGTGCAACCAAACGAGCAATTTTGTAATTGAACCAAATGCTCGGGTCATCTTAGAAGGCAAACTAAGCAACAATTTGTGCGAACCATCAGACTATTGGTCTGGAGTAGAAGTCGCTGGTACAAATGGGCTTTATAGCCAGCTTATACCTGGAGAAATTGTCGTCGGAAATGGCGCTGTTATCGAGGCTGCCCAGTTTGGCATCAGAAACCGGGCATTCATCAATGGTATTGAATATGCTGGAGGCAAAATATCTGCTTACGGCGCTACCTTCCGAAACAATAATATCGGCGTTCGATTTTACACTTATTTGAATATTGACAAACCAGCCCCCGGGCCATGGACGATCCCTGATGATGGTGCTGAGTTCATAGATTGCACGTTTACCGTGGATGGTAGTGGAGTCCCACGTGGTGCAAGT
>JBBRWA010000105.1:0-17150 GCA_038246345.1 Chitinophagales bacterium | reverse complement strand
GGCTGGCATCACCGATAACTTACCCAAATACCTAACAGATGTGTATTTCTGCGCGACGCGAGTACCCTGTGTTTATCGCGTGACACTGTTTCCTCGCTTCGCTCAGAATGACACTTCTGTTTGGTATTTTATGGAAATAAAATCAGGTGCAATTGCTTTGCCAAGCGATTCTAGTAGGGTAATCGTGCGTTTTTTAATCGTTCAACTTCAGCACCTTAATAAACGCCTCTGCTGGCACCTCAACATTGCCAAACTGCTTCATCCGCTTTTTACCTTCCTTCTGCTTGTCCAACAATTTGCGCTTACGGGAAATGTCGCCGCCGTAGCACTTGGATGTAACGTCTTTGCGCAGTGCAGAGATGGTTTCACGGGCTACAACTTTCTGGCCGATGGCAGCCTGGATGGCAATTTGGAATTGCTGGCGGGGCAAAAGTTCTTTTAGCTTTTCACACATACGTCGCCCCATTTGCTCTGCTTTTGAGCGATGCACGAGCGCAGATAGGGCATCTACTTGTTCCCCGTTGAGTTTGATGTCAAGGCGAACCAAGTCCGTGGCGCGATAGTCCAGGATGTGGTAGTCAAAGGAGGCATAGCCCCTGGTGGAGGACTTCAACTGGTCATAAAAGTCGAATACGATTTCGGCCAGGGGTAGGTGAAAGGTCATCTCCAATCGGGTAGGGGTGAGGTACATCTGTTTTATGAGGTTGCCGCGCTTGTCCATGCACAGTTTCATAATGTTGCCGATGTATTCTGGCTTGGTGATGATCTGTGCGTAGATGTAAGGCTCCTCAGCACCTTGAAGGTGGTTGGGTTCTGGCAGCTCGCTCGGCTGACGGATGAGCTTGCGTTCACCCTTCATATTGGTAGCGAAATAAGGTACGTTCGGTACAGTGGTGATAATATCCTGGTCGAACTCACGGGAGAGTCGTTCCTGCACAATTTCCAGGTGCAACATGCCCAAAAAGCCGCAGCGGAAACCAAAGCCCAGCGCCGCGGATGTTTCGGGTTCAAACACCAGCGAAGCATCGTTTAATTGAAGCTTTTCCAGGGAATCGCGCAGGTCTTCAAAATTATCGGTATCCATTGGGTACACACCGGCAAAAACCATTGGTTTTACCTCTTCAAAACCTTTTACCGCTGTCAGGCATGGCCGAGCTACGTGGGTAATGGTGTCGCCAACCTTAATTTCACGGCTCACCTTGATGCCCGTAATAACATATCCTACGTCACCCGTTCCGATTTCTGCAGATTCAAACTGGCCCAAGCGCAGCACACCGACTTCTTCTGCAATTACCTCTTTGCCTGTGTTGTAAAATTTGAGTTTATCTCCTTTCTTCATCGAGCCATTCATGACGCGCACATAAGCGACCACGCCTCGATAAGAATTGAACATGGAATCAAAAATCATGGTCTGCAATGGCGCAGCAGGGTCGCCACTTGGGGCAGGCACTCGGTCAACAACGGCGGACAAGATTTCAGCAACACCGATACCCGTGCGACCAGATGCCGATATTATGTCCTCGCGCTTGCAACCAATCAGGTCAATGATTTGATCCTGTACATCTTCTACATTGGCGCTGACCATATCCACCTTGTTGACGATCGGAATGATTTCAAGGTTGTGGTCAACAGCGAGGTACAAATTGCTAATTGTCTGGGCCTGAATGCCTTGTGAAGCATCAACCAGCAACAAAGCGCCTTCGCAAGCGGCAATAGAACGGCTCACTTCGTAGGAGAAATCCACGTGCCCCGGCGTATCAATGAGGTTAAAAATATACTCCTCTCCGTTGGCTGGGTGGATATAGTGCATTTGCACCGCGTGACTCTTGATGGTGATGCCGCGCTCACGCTCAATGTCCATATTGTCCAGGGCCTGATCCTGCATGTCACGCTTGCTGATCGTGTTGGTATGTTCCAACAAGCGGTCAGCAAGCGTGCTTTTGCCATGGTCAATGTGTGCTATGATGCAAAAATTTCGGATGTTTTTCATGTATAACCTTGTGCCAAAATATAGTTCTGTCCTTTACTTCTTTTTTTGGCGGGCGCAAAGGTAGTGAAAATGGGTCATGTGCCGCCAACTTTTAGTTGGCAGGTAACTCCTTCGTCACCACTTCCTTTCCATTCATAATTGACTTCCTCCCAAAAATGAGCGCCACCCCCTTCGCATCTATCAGCACTGTATCCCCTTTGACATAATCGCCGCCGAGCAGGTGTTTGGCTAGTTCGTTTATCAGTTCGCGCTGGAGCGTTCGTTTGAGCGGGCGTGCACCAAATTGCGGGTCAAATCCGTGATCTACCAAAACTTTTGCAGCACCCTTTGTTATTTCAAGGCTTAGCTCCTGCCTGGTCAGCATTTCGCGAATGTCGCCCATCAAGATTTCCAGTATTTGTGCCATTTGGTTTTTCTGCAATGGATGGAACACCACCACTTCGTCGATACGATTGAGAAACTCAGGCCTAAGGTCCGTTTTCAAGGCATCCATTACTTCCGCTTTGGCAGCCTCAAATACTTCAGATTTGCGTTTGTCAGGCATGGCATCGTAATCTTCAAACACTTCCATGATGCGATCGCTGGCAAGGTTGGACGTCATGATGATGATGGTGTTTCTGAAATTGGCCGTGCGGCCTTTGTTATCGGTCAGGCGTCCGTCGTCGAGTACCTGCAACAGGATATTAAACGTGTCTGGATGTGCTTTTTCAATTTCATCGAGCAAGACGATAGAGTAGGGGCGACGGCGAACCGCTTCTGTCAATTGGCCACCTTCGTCATAACCCACGTAACCTGGAGGCGCGCCCACAAGCCTGGAAACGCTGTGTTTCTCCTGGTATTCGCTCATGTCAATACGGGTGATGGCCTTTTCATCGTCGAAAAGCACATCAGCAAGTGCCTTGGCGAGTTCCGTTTTACCCACACCCGTAGGCCCGCAGAAAATAAAGGAGCCAATGGGCTTGTCGGGGTCGCTCAATCCGGCGCGGTTGCGGCGAATGGCATCGCTGACAGCCTCCACCGCTTCGTCCTGGCCAATGACGCGCTTGTGCATTTCCGTTTCCAGGTGAAGCAAGCGTTCTTTTTCACCTTTCATCATTTTAGTCAGCGGTATGCCCGTCCAACGCGCTACTACTTCAGCGATATCGTTGGCGGTCACCACCTGGGTGGTCATGCGGTTTTCAGGGTCAAGCTGCGCTAATTTATCCTCCGCCGCCTTCAACATGGCTTCCTGTGCCGGAATATCCTGGTATTTTATTTTGGAAGCATCTTCCAAGCTGCCTTCGCGTTCGGCACGCTGGTACAGGATGTGCATCTCTTCCAATTTCTGTTTGCAATTTTGAATGGCCTCAACAATTTCTTTTTCGGAGGTCCATTTGGCACGCAGGCTGTCCAATTTTTCGCGCAAATCCTGGATTTGCTTGTTCATAGCATCCAGCTTGCGGGTGTCATTTTCCCGTTTAATGGCTTCCCGCTCGATTTCCAATTGTCGCAACTGGCGGTCCAACTTGTCTACTTCTTCGGGCACAGAATCCAGCTCCAACCGAAGTTTGGCGCCTGCTTCGTCAATCAGATCAATGGCCTTGTCGGGCAGTTTCCTTTCAGAAATATAGCGATGCGACAACTCGGCAGCAGCGATCAGCGACTCATCGAGTATTTGAATTTTATGGTAATTCTCGTATTTCTCCCGGATGCCGCGGAGGATGGAGATGGTGTCTTCGAGGCTTGGCTCATCAACATATACTGCCTGGAAGCGGCGTTCGAGCGCCTTATCACTTTCAAAATATTTCTGGTATTCATCGAGTGTGGTGGCACCGATGGTGCGCAGTTCTCCACGCGCCAGAGCTGGTTTCAATATGTTGGCGGCATCCATGGCACCTTGGCCGCCACCTGCGCCCACAAGCGTATGGATTTCATCAATAAACAGGATTACCTGTTCGTTGCTGTCCACCACTTCTTTGATGACGGCTTTCAGCCGTTCTTCAAATTCGCCCTTGTATTTCGCCCCGGCTATAAGCGAGGCCATATCGAGGGAGAATATTTTCTTTCCGGCAAGGGTTTCCGGCACGTCTTGTTTGACGATACGCCAGGCGATACCTTCCACAATGGCTGTTTTCCCAACGCCCGGGTCGCCGATGACCACCGGGTTGTTTTTTTTGCGGCGGCTGAGAATATGCAGTACGCGACGGATTTCTTCGTCCCGGCCAATTACCGGATCGAGTTTGCCCAATTCCGCCATTTCAGTCAGGTTGATGGCGAATTTGTTGAGGGCATTGTAAACGTTGTCGGAGCTTTGATCGGTGACTTTTCGGCCTTTGCGCAGTTCTTTCACGGCGGCGGTAATGGTATCGAGGGTAGCACTGTGTTCACGGAGCAGCCGGGCTGTTTTGTCGTTGCCTTTAGCGATGCCGAGTAGTAGGAGTTCTAGCGAAATATATTCATCGCCAAAGTCCTTTAGCATTGTTTTAGCCGCGGCAACGGCTTTGTTGGCTTCGTTGGTAAGGTATTGTTTGTCAGCGCCTTGTACTTTAGGTGTCTCCCAAATCAGTTTGTCTAGGTCTTCTTCAAAACGCGGCATGTTGGCACCAGCTTTTTTCAAGATAAAATTGGTGATGGAGTCGTCCGTTTTCAACATGCCTTTTAGCAGGTGTGCTGTATCGACACTTTGTTGATCGTAACCAGCGGCTATTTGTTGCGCCTGGAGAATGGCTTCCTGAGCCTTTATGGTAAAATTATCGTAGGTCATATTCTATATTGAATGCGACTGCAAGGTCGCTTTTTGTGGGTTAATGGAACAATGATTTTACTTAGGCAAATTCGTTTCCAAATTTGATTTTCAGAAAAAATGG
Organism: Chitinophagales bacterium; assembly: GCA_038246345.1. Lineage (GTDB taxonomy): Bacteria > Bacteroidota > Bacteroidia > Chitinophagales > Saprospiraceae > M3007. The sequence goes on along the minus strand of JBBRWA010000105.1, from coordinate 12,314 downwards.
CAACTTTTCTGACCTATGGCCGCCAAATTGACAGTCGGCTGCTTTTTTGGGTGAACGCCGCTGGACAGACAGGCGGCATCTCGCACACGACACGTTAATTTTCGCGCAACGATTCAACGAGCGCGTTCTTATCGGCCTTTTTATCAACCTGTTTTGGCCAATAAATTTGTAACAGCATGGCTTGTCAAGTGTAAAACAATAATGGATGACGCATGTTTGCATTAAGGGCTGGGCCGATCCTCGGCACAAATACTATCTTTGCTTTCCATAACATGCTCTAAAAATCTTTTCCTAATAAATTCGTTTTAAAGCAACCCACCGGATCACTTATCACTCATAACTCATAACTCATCACTCATAACTCATAACTCAAAAAATGCGTCGTCTCTTAATAATACTGGCATTTTTAGGCTCCATTCACAGCCAAATGAAAGCCTCTGTCATCCTGATTCCCATGGATGAAACGCACCAGCGAAATCATTTAAAGGCCTATGGTATTACATATTGGGTGCTTTCTCAAGGAGTAGAAGCTTATTGGCTGCTCAATTATCGCGGCGGTAGTTTTGCCTTTGCGTATGCGCCGGCATTTGAAAAAGAATGCAAAACCCGCGATGTGAGTTATGAAGTGATCGCCGATGCTCAGTTTGCGGCTATTGAGAATGAAATACTCAACCCGGAGGTGAACATGGACAAAATAAAACTGGAGAAAGCGCCAAGAATTGCAGTTTATACGCCGGAGACAGACGAAAAAGGACAGACCCTTCAGCCCTGGGACGATGCGGTGACCATGGTATTGACCTACGCTGAAATACCTTACGATGTGTTGTACGATACCGAAGTACTACAAGGCAAACTTGCAGAGTATGATTGGCTTCATTTGCACCACGAAGACTTTGCCGGGATGTACGGGAAGTTTTATGCCAATTACAGTGGCCAGCCCTGGTACCGCGACCATGTGCGCATGATGGAAAAACTGGCGCAAAAAAACGGGTTTGACAAAGTGAGTCAATTGAAACTGGCTGTAGCCCAGAAACTAAAAGACTTCATCATCGGTGGAGGGTTTATGTTTGCCATGTGTTCTGCCACGGATACCTATGATATTGCGCTGGCCGCAGAAGGCACCGATATTTGCGCAGCGGTATTTGATGGCGATCCGATTGACCCAGGGTACAAAGCAAAACTGGATTACAGCAAAACGCTGGCGTTTGAGAATTTCGACATTATCACTGATCCGATGATTTACGAGCATTCTACGATCGATCACAGCGAGGTGCTGGGTCGCCGGGTGTCTCCAGAGCAGGATTATTTCACCTTGTTTGATTTTTCCGCAAAATGGGATCCTATCCCTACAATGCTGACACAATGCCAAACCCGCACCGTAAAAGGTTTTATGGGGCAGGCCACCGCGTTTCAAAAACAATACATCAAATCAAACGTACTGATTATGGGAGAAAACAAGCCTGCCAACGAAGCACGCTACATACATGGTGCTTATGGTCAAGGTTTCTTTACCTTTTACAGCGGGCATGACCCGGAAGACTACCGCCACTATGTAGGTGATCCACCGACAGATTTGAACTTACACCCACAATCTCCTGGGTTTCGTTTGATACTCAATAATATCTTGTTCCCCGCAGCAAAGAAAAAGCACCAGAAGACGTAGCGCACCTATTATATTCCTTCCTCTTAAAGCCTGATTCATTGGGCGTTTTTAATCACGGTTCATTTATCAAAGTAAATCAAAAAGGGTCGTCGCAGCTGCGTTGGCCTTTTTTTTACCCCAAATTTTCAACCGTTCGTCTATCCAAAACGGTTGTCCATCCTTTCCATGCATCCTTCTTGTAACCCTTCTGTCCATGCAAGTGTCTTGGATAGACAGGGTGTGTACCCAACGCATAATTCCGTTCGTCGGTAAAGTTCAGCGATTGATATTTTGGAAGTATGCTTTGGTAGGTTCTATGCTTTGCATAATACTAAGATAACGCACCTTTGTAACAGGAAAACAAAAACACGAGATGGTACGCCGTCTCCCTGTGCGCCTATTCAAGACTGAAAAGTTAAGCTATGAAATCATCTAACCTGTTAACAATCTTCCTTTTATGTTGTGCCTTTGCCAAAGTGCAAGCACAAAAAATTACCGGTTCCATTGTAACCTCGAGTGGAAATGTTGCGGAGTTTGCCACCGTAATGTTGTACCAATCCTCCGATTCTGCTTTGGTAAAAGGTGCCATTACCGACGAAGCTGGCAGATTTGAATTGGAGCATATTGCCAAAGGTCGGTACTATCTGAACATCAATTTGCTGGGTGAAGGTACTGGTGCCAGCGCGGCATTTGACTACAACGGCGGCGACAAACTTATTGAACCCATTCAACTCAAGGCTGCCAACAATGAACTGGCCCAAGTCACCATAGTGGCGCGCAAACCCCTAATAGAAGTAAAGGCGGATAAAACGGTGTTAAACGTGGAAGGCAATATCAATTCCCAAGGGCAAAATGCGCTCGAATTGTTGCGCAAAGCCCCCGGTGTTACGGTTGACAACAACGACAACATAGCCATCAAGGGGAAAAACTCGGTTCGTTTCCAGATTGACGGGCGCGATGTGCCGATGGACTCGAAAGAAGTGGCCGATCTGCTAAAAAGTATGCGTGCCGAAGATATTGCGGCCATTGAATTGATCACCAACCCTTCGGCCAAATACGACGCGAGCGGCAATGGCGGCATCATCAATTTCAAGTCGAAAAAGAACAAGGCGCTGGGTACGAATGGCTCCATTGGCGGCAATGCCACATACGGCAAAAGTTTGAAAGGTGGCGGCAACCTGTCGTTCAACCACCGAAACAAAACCATGAACATGTTTGGCAATTATTCCAACCACTACGGTGATTGGCACAATACCCTGAACCTGCGCCGCGACCAACAAGGCTCGCAAACCGACCCAAACCTGCCAAACTACGACCCAAGCCGCCGGTACGATCAGAAAAGTGAGATGAAAGACAATAATAACAACCACAATTTCAAGGTCGGCACAGATTTCTTCCTGAATTCCAAAAACACCATAGGCTTTATCGTGGATGGCCAACATGCACAAGGTCCTTGGGAAAACTCATCCAAAACATTGATCTCGCCGCTCGAAAATCCCGATCAGGTAGAATCGATACTGATAGCTTCCAACCGACAAGCCCAGGCGCGCGACAATTTCAACTTTAACCTGAACTACCGTTTTGTGGATACTTCAGGGCATGAACTGAGCATTGATGCCAACAGGGGCATTTTCCATTCCCGGGCAGATTCCTACCAGCCAAACCGTTACTACGATGCCTCAGAGCAAACCCTAGCGTCAGAAAAAATTTACCGCAACAACACGCCCACGGATATTATCGTCACCATTTTAAAAGCAGATTGGGAGCAAAAACTCTGGAAAGGAAAGTTTGGGGTAGGCTTTAAATTGAACAATGTAGAGACGGACAACACCTTTGATTTTTTCAATGTGCTGGGTGGTGTGCCGCAAATTGATACCGGAAGAAGCAATCAATTTGTCTACCAGGAGATGGTAAATGCAGGATATGTAAATTACAATGTTCAGCTGAAAAAGTGGAGCTTCCAGGCGGGGCTTAGGGCAGAACATACCGATTGGAAAGGCGAACTCACCAGCCTGAACCCGGAAAAGGACGAAATGCCGAGCAACAAGTATCTAAGCTGGTTCCCAAGTGCCGCCTTGACATATTCCATGAACAAGCAGAACCAATTCAACCTCACGTACAGCCGCCGCATTGATCGCCCCAGCTACCGCGACCTCAACCCGTTTGAAGACAGGCTCGACGAATTGACCTTCAAAAAAGGGAATCCTTTCCTGCGTCCCCAATTCACCCATTCGCTGGAGCTTACGCACACTTTTATGAGCTTTTTGAACACGACCGTTGGGTATAGCCACACCAACGACCTGTTTACCGAGTACATCGACACAGCATCAGCAGGAGTATCTTTCATGCGTCAGGGCAATATTGCTTCACAGAGCAACTATTCTTTAAGTATCAGTTGTCCCATACCCATTGCCAAATGGTGGGATGGATTTGTCAATTTTTCGGGTGTCATTAGCGCATTTGATGCCAATTTTCGGCCTGGATACGCTTACAAAGCTTCATTTTCTTCTTTCAACATATACAGCGAACAAACCTTCAAACTCCCCAAGGACTGGTCGTTGCAAGTTTCAGGCTGGTATAATTCGCCAGCCATCTGGCAGGCCACATTCCGCACGAAAGCAATGGGTTCATTGGACTTAGGAATTCGCAAGAAAGTCCTCCACGGCGATGGCGACATCAGCCTCAATGTAAGTGATATTCTCGGCACCGCTGGCTGGCGCAGCGTAAATGATTTTACCCCTGGCCTATATATGGTTGGAAGCGGTAACTGGGAAAGTCAAAATGTAAAACTGAACTTTAATTACCGTTTCGGCAACAAGAACGTGAAAGGATCACGTCAGCGCAAAACGGGTACAGAAGATGTAAATTCACGGATAAAATCCGGAAATTAAAAATACGAAAGTTTGATTTGGTTAATCGGAGAAAGGCCCCACGGCGTAATGCTGGCGGGGCTTTCTATATTGCCACCGGGGCAGGCACGGGTTGTACCGTCCTAAAAAACGCTAAGTCAAGGGCATTGGCCTACACAGCGTCGTACACCAAAACTTTTTGCCACAAGTACTTACAGCCATCAATAAACTTCAGGTGGTCAGGATGCTGTTGGTAGGGTGCTTCGTCAGCGGCATTGTCAAAAATGGTCAGCAGCGAAAAATCGTATGAACTGTCGATGGCTGCGCGATTGGTGTCGGCAGGAGTGCCTTAATCCGTAGCCCAGCTCCTGCGGAGCGAATGATAAACATATGACCATTTCCGCCGTATTTAGTTAAAGCCTGAAATAGCTGTGCGAAAATTCCACTCATTTTCAGGTAGTTACATTTTTTTTTACAATAAATTTTTGCAGATTCCTTGCACAGCAAAAAAGGTCGTATTACATTTGCGGCCTCTTAGGAGGAAGGGGTTGGGGGAAGGCTGTTTTTGCGCTTCCATTATCCCGGATTTTACAATGCTTGAAAATTTAAATTTCTACTAATGAATACGTTGAGTTACCGGACCGAGTCCATTTCCGCTGCCAAGGCAGTGCGCAAGTGGTACATCGTGGACGCCGAAAACCAGATCACGGGCCGCCTTTGTGCCCAGATCGCCAGCATTTTGCGCGGCAAAAACAAGCCGACCTACACCCCACACGACGACACAGGTGACTATGTTATCGTCATCAATGCCGACAAAGTTCGCTTCACCGGCAAAAAATGGGCGCAAAAAGAATACCACGACTACTCCCTCCATCCCGGTGGTTTGAAAGTGGTAACAGCAGAAGAAATGCTGGTAAAGCACCCGCATCGCATCATCGAGCGCGCCATCAAGGGCATGTTGCCTAAAACAAAATTGGGCAAAGCCATGGCGAAGAAGATGTTCGTGTACACGGGCACCGACCACCCACACCAGGCACAGAAGCCAGAAGCAATCAAATTCAAATAACATTATTAAGACAACAATATGGAAATGATAAATGCTCTTGGGCGACGCAAAACCGCTGTAGCCCGGGTTTATCTGATGAAAGGGGACGGCAAGATTACCATTAATGGTAAAGACTACCGCGAATATTTCCCCCAGCTCCACGTGCAGCACAATGTAACCGATCCTTTTGGTGTAGTAGGCGTTGAAAGCGTTTACGACCTTAGAGTTACAGTACGTGGCGGTGGTTTCAAAGGCCAGTCAGAAGCCGTTCGTATGGGCCTGAGCCGCGCGCTCGTAAAGCTCAACGAAGAATACAAAAAGCCATTGAAGGACAAGAAATTCCTTACCCGCGACAGCCGCGCCGTTGAACGTAAGAAATACGGTCAGCCAAAGGCTCGCAAACGCTTCCAGTTCTCTAAACGCTAAAAGTTCGCAACAATGCAAAAGCCTACATATAAAGAATTGCTTGATGCAGGTTGCCACTTTGGCCACTTGCGTAAAAAATGGAACCCAAAAATGACTCCATACATCTTCATGGAGCACAAGGGTATCCACATCATCGACCTGAACCGCACATCTGAATGCCTGGAGCGCTCTGCTTTGGCCATGAAGACGCTTGCAAAAGGTGGAAAAAAGATCATGTTCGTCGCCACCAAAAAGCAGGCCCGCGACATCGTTAAAAAAGCTGCTGAGACCATTGGCATGCCTTTCGTAACGGAGCGTTGGTTGGGGGGTATGATGACCAACTTTGCGACCATTCGCAAATCGGTGAAGAAAATGCAGAACATCGAGCGCATGCTCAGTGACACGACCCTCACCAGCATCACCAAGAAAGAACGCCTTACACTTGGCCGCGAGCACATCAAAATGTCGAAGCACCTCGGTGGTATCGAACAGCTCAACCGCCTTCCTTCTGCCATTTTCATCGTGGATATCCACCACGAACACCTGGCATTGGCTGAAGCTAAAAAGCTGGGTATCAAAACTTTCGGTATGGTCGATACAAATTCCGACCCAACCTTGGTTGACTTCCCTATCCCTTGCAATGATGATGCTTCTAAAGCAATCGCCTACATCTCTAACTACCTGATGCAAGCCATTCAGGAGGGCCTCGAAGAGCGCAAGAGCATGAAAGGGGAGGAGAAAGACACTGTCACTGCTTAAAAAAAAGGTTTCATGGTTTCATAGTTTCATGGTTTCATGGTTTACGCGATTTGTTCTAATATTTGAAAATCAATTTCAAAACAAAAACGGATCGCGTAAACCATGAAACCATGAAACTATGAAACTATGAAACCATAAAACCTTCAATAATGTATAAAGCAACAACTGCTGATATTCAAAAACTGCGCGAAATGACCGACGCAGGTATGATGGACTGCAAAAAAGCCCTTGATGAAACAGCGGGCAACTTTGAAGAGGCCCAAGACTGGCTTCGTAAAAAAGGTATCGCCAAAGCTGCAAAACGCGAAGAGCGCGATGCCAAAGAAGGCGTTGTAATAGCCATTACCAACGCCGACCAAACACGCGGCATCATCGTTGCGCTGAACTGCGAGACCGATTTCGTGGCACGCAACGAGAACTTTGTGAACCTAACGACCAAAATTGCAAACATAGCCCTCGAAAGTGCCCCGAATTCGCTGGAAGAATTATTGGCATTGCCTTTCGAAGGTAAAGTTTCTATCGCAGAGAAAGTAGGCGAGCAGAACGGCATCATCGGTGAAAAGATCGAGCTTAGCCGCTACGAGCCGCTCACAGGAAGCCAAATCCTGACCTACAACCACTCGAACAACAAACGTTCGGTCATGGTAGTGCTCAACAAAAACGATAAAGCTTTCGAACAAGCTGGTCGCGATGTAGCCATGCAGATCGCTGCCATGAGTCCTGTTTCCGTAAGCAAAGACGACGTTGATCCTAGAATCATTGAGCGTGAAATCGAAGTGGGCAAAGAACTTGCCCGCAACGAAGGCAAAGCAGAAGACATGTTGGAAAAGATTGCCATGGGCCGTCTCAACAAGTTCTTCCAGGAAAGCACCTTGCTCAGCCAGAAGTTTGTAAAAAACAACGACCTAACAGTAGACCAGTACCTGAAAAGCCTTGATAAAGACTTGACAGTGTCTGCTTTTAAGCACGTAGCACTGTAAGGTTACTCATTAGAACAAAGACTCAAAAAGAGCGGCAGGTTTCATACCTCGCCGCTTTTTTTATGCCTTTTTCGGCTCGTTAAATTTAAGTGTTTTGCTTTTACTGGCAATTCTTTGACAAATGTTTTGGAGCAGGTTCCTTATCTTTACTGTCGAAATGAAACGTCTTTTTATTTTTCTGCTCGTCGCTGGTATTGTAGGCCAAGCATCCATACGGACGCTTTGGGTTGTACATTATCAGTTGGACAAGGCTGCGTATATTAAGGTGTGTGAGAATAAAAACAAGCCCAACCTGCACTGTGAGGGCAAATGTTACCTCAAAAAGCAGATGGGCGTAGAAGCATCTGACAACACAAAGGAGCCCAAGCTTCCATATGATTTCCGTGAAATAAAGGATATTCAGTTGTTTTGTGAGTCGTTAACGGTGCCCGTGATCTGCTTTATTGCTGAAGCGCAAACCCTGCAGCTGCCGCCCTATTTATGCTCCATTCCAGCCACCCCGGCTGTTGAGGTATTCCATCCTCCCTCCGTCTGATGTTGGGTTAAGCCCTTTTAATATCAGATTTTTCACTTAAATTTTTTGAAATGCGTTCACTACTGATCGTGGTGATGCTGTTGGCTATTGTGCCTGCTGCATCAGCATGCGATGTTTGTGGGTGTTCTATTGGAGGCAATTATTTCGGTATACTACCTCAGTTTCATAAGCATTTTGTCGGACTGCGCTGGTCTGAGCAATCTTTCCGTTCTACGCACAGCTTGAGTTCGGCGGAGAATGGCATTTATGATTCTGAAGAACACTTTCAGACCATTGACCTTATTGGTCGTTTTTATCCAGCCCGCCGTGTACAAGTACTGGTGCTGGTGCCGTATCACAATTTTCATCGCGGAGAAACAGGCGTTCAGACGAACAGCCAGGGGCTCGGTGATGTTTCACTCATGGGAAACTACATTTTAATCAATTCAGGCGACAGTCTGCGCCAGCGTTTGCGTCATACATTAACGGTAGGTGGTGGTCTTAAACTGCCGACTGGCCGCTTTGGCTCAAAAAACCAGGAAGGTGAATTGCTGCATGAGAACCTCCAGCCGGGCTCCGGCAGTATGGATTTTATGTTGAGTGCCACCTATACCCTGCGCCGTGGGTACTGGGGGCTGTCATCCGATATTATTGGCCGAATAAACACAGCGAACAAAAATGGATACCATTTTGGCAATCGAGTCAGCACTTCTGCCAAGGTATTCTACGTGAAAAACTTCTCAAAGGTGACCCTTTTGCCGAATTTGGGCTTGTTCACAGATTTATCGGATGTTTCCTACAATGGCAATCGATACATGCAGGAAACAGGCGGCACGGCGGTATTATCAACCATTGGCCTGGATGCCTATTTCGGAAAATTCTCCATTGGCTACACCATCCAATTGCCTGTTTTTGAAGATATGGCCGGCGGCTTGGTACAAAATAGGTTTCGTTCGATGGCCACGCTCAACTACAATTTTTAACCCTGTGGAAAAATAAAACCACAGACAATACAACGACGATTATGAAAAAAGTACTTCCAATAATATGGTTGCTTTTTTTGGCCACCATGCCAGCCTGCAAAGACAAAAATGCAAAAGCAACAGACGCAGATATAACCAGCCTGCCCATTCATGGTACCTCACCCACAGATACTAGATCTATTGCTTCAAAACTGGAGCAAGCGACTTCCGCAATAATAGATAAGGATGGCCTTGTTTGGGCCAGTGAAAAAGACCTGGTGTGCAACATGAAAGTGACACAAGGCGATTGTGATACGCTGCATTACCAAGGGAAAATCTATGGCTTCTGTTCTGAAAGTTGTAAGGAATCATTCCAGGAGAATCCCCAAAAGTTTATTTCAAAGGCAGAGGGCCATTAAACTTCGTTTGTCATGACAAATAAATTATCCAGACAAAGCACATTGCTGGCAGTATTGCTGCTACTCGGCTTTAAGGGCCTCACACAAACCAGCGATTTTGAATCCATTGTACATGGTGAAAAGACCGCGTGGATAAAAGCCCAACATGCCCAGGATCGTGGCGGCATGGCCAATGCCAACAACCGCAGCGATATCCGGTATTGCCGCTTGCATTGGACGGTTGACCCGGCTGTGAAATATATCAAAGGCGAAGTGATGACGGTTTTTGAGCCAACAGAATCCGTTTCCAGCCTGGATTTCGACTTTTCTACAGCCTTAACTATGGACAGCATTCGGTACCATGGCCAAAAGATTGCGTTCAATCACAGCGGAGATTTACTGTCGGTGCTATTCCCTTCAACTTTGCCGCCTTTCCTGGAAGACTCTATTACATTCTTCTATAAAGGGGAACCTACTTCGACAGGTTTTGGCTCTTTTGAGGTTAATATACACGACAATACCCCGGTTATGTGGACCCTCTCTGAGCCTTATGGCGCGATGGAATGGTGGCCCTGCAAGCAGGCCTTGAACGACAAGATTGATTCGGTGGATATTTTCATCACCAACCCGCTGGGGTATCGCGCTGCGAGCAATGGGTTATTGCTCAGTGAAACCAGCGTCAATGGTCAGACCACAGCGCATTGGAAGCACCGCTATCCCATTGCGGCGTACCTGATTTGTATGGCTGTAACCAACTACGTTGAATACGAAAATTTGGTGCCTTACAATGGGGAAACGACCAAGATTGTAAACTATGTGTACCCTGAAAGTATTGCCGCTGCGCAGAATGGCACCTTTGAAGTGGTCGCCCAAATGCAGCTATACAATGAACTGTTTGGGTTGTACCCTTTTCACAATGAAAAGTATGGACACGCTCAATTTGGCTGGGGCGGTGGCATGGAGCATCAAACCATGACTTTTGTCGGTGGATGGGGTTTTGAACTGCTGGGCCATGAATTGGCACACCACTGGTTTGGCGACAAGGTTACCTGTGGGTCATGGGAAGATATTTGGCTCAATGAGGGCTTCGCGACCTATTTAAGTGGCTTGTGCTACGAGCATTTGCAGCCTGTTTGGTGGCCAAATTTTAAACAGACGAGGATCAATAGCGCAACCAGTCAACCCGATGGATCTGTGCGCGTAGATGACACCACTTCTGTTAACCGTATTTTCAGCGGCCGACTTTCTTATGCGAAAGGTGCCATGGTACTGCACATGCTGCGATGGGTCTGCGGCGATGATGCGTTTTTTGCAGGTGTCCGCAACTACTTGAATGACCCTGCGCTGGCCTACGGCTATGCGCATACAGCGGATTTAAAACATCATCTTGAATTGGTATCTGGTAAAAACCTAGATGGTTTTTTTGCCGACTGGTATTACGGAGAAGGATATCCGAGCTATAAAATTGATTGGTCGGTGGATCAAGCCCATGTAGTGACCATCAAAATGGGACAAACTCAATCCCATCCTTCCGTTTCCTTTTATGAGATGCCTGTTCAGTTGACATTGTCAAATGGCGTTTTGGATACCACTGTGGTCTTCAACCATACTTTTGATGGGCAGGTATTTACAATTCCACTCGATTTTAGTCCGACAGCGCTATTGTTCGACCCCAACTTATGGATTATCAGTCGCGACAATTTTGTACAGGAATTGACATCCACGGGTGAGCCTAAACCGCAGTATTACATGGAAATAATTCCCAATCCCTCGCCGAAGAATATCACCGTGCACTTGACGGTGCCGACTGGCGGAATTGTCAAGCTCAATCTTTTTCAGGCAGATGGGAAATTAGTCGAGAGCCGCAATGTCACAGCGCATCAAGGGCTGAATATTTTGACACTGGATGGCCCGGCGCGGGTTTCTGGTTGGTATTACCTGCGGCTGGAAGGGAAAGACTGGCAAGCAGAGAAGGCAGTACTTGTGAAATAGTGAGGCCTCTTTGCCAATTGGAAACGTACAGAAAAGGCAAAGTATTCCTAAGGGATACGCTTTTTTAAACATGAATTAAATCAAAATAAACACAACCATAAATTTAAAATTCAACATGAAACAGATTCAAAACCTATTGCTGCTTATCACACTTTTTTCCATTTCAGCCGTTGCCTGTCATAAACATGAACACGATGATGATGACGCTACGGATCCTGTCCTTGTTATCACAGCGCCAACAGTGAATGCTTCAATCAGTGGTGTTGTGACTATTGCGGGCACCGTGACAGATATGGGCTTGCATGAAATGTCGGTTACAATTACAAAAGACAGTGACAATACGGTGCTTTTTACCGCAACACCAAACGTATATGACCTTACTTCATATATTATTGCGGAAGTATGGACACCAGTGGGTATTGCTGCGGAAACAGCGGTTACGTTGACAATTGTGGCCGAGGACCACAGCGGTAATATGGTAACGCAGACCGTGAAGTTTACGGTGAAGCCATAATTACTTGTAGGGTTCGAAACATGAGTCGTCCCTTATTTTTTTGGAGAAAAAATAGGTATAAATTTGGGCGTTTGTGCATACTTATTGGTCGGACGATGAAAAATCGTCAGACCAAATGGCCCTCGTCCGACCACTTTTCGTGGTCTGGACGAATCAGTAAAAACGAATGCAACCGCTCCTAGCCCTTCCATCTTAAAATACCAGGGATTCACGAAAATAAGGGTTGACTCATGTTTTTGGGAAAATGGCGATCT
>JBBRWA010000104.1:0-17154 GCA_038246345.1 Chitinophagales bacterium | reverse complement strand
GCCACAGCCTTGGTCTTAGGTGATTTCGAGCTGCCAGATGTCAGCGCGGTTGGTGGTAATGTAACCTGTACAGAAACCTCTGTCACCATCACGGCCAGCAGTAATACCCCTGGTGCAACCTTGAAATGGACAGGGCCAGGCGGGTTTATGTCGACCATGCCCTCCGTTACCGTAGGCACTGTCGGAAACTACATTATGACTGCCACGGCACCAAATGGCTGCAAAGACACTGCCATCGCCCAGGTACTCCCAGACGCCAACTTACCCAACGCATCAGCGGATGGTGGGGAACTTACCTGTACCGATACAAGCATTATTTTAAATGGCGGTACCACCTCCCAAGGGGTGCTTATTGCCTGGCAAGGCCCAAATGGCTTTAACTCCACCTTGGAAGACCCAACGGTTTCAGTGGATGGAATTTACACCCTCATCGTTACCAACCCCTCGAATGGTTGTACTGCTGAAGCGGATGCTACCGTAACCTTGAACAATACCGAACCTGGGGCCAGCTCCCTAGGCGGAACCTTGACCTGCGCACAACCCAACTTGAACCTGAGCGCTTCCGCTCCGACGAATACCGTCACTTGGATGTGGACAGGGCCCGGCGGATTCAATTCATCCCTTCAAAACCCAAACATTGGTGTGACTGGCAATTATATATTGACGGTTACCAGTACGGTAAACGGCTGTACCACCAGCAGCACGGCGGTAGTTGATGTGGATCAAACAGCACCGCAGGCAGCCTCTAACACTGGAACATTAACCTGCTCCCTGGATTCTTTGACACTGAACGGAAGTGCCAATGTTGCAGCTGGTTTTCAATGGAGCGGCCCTGGGGGAGGAGGGACGGGTCAAAATCTTCTGGTCGTGAACCCCGGCGATTATACCTTAATCGCAACGGCAACTGGAAATGGCTGCGTTGACACCCTTATTGTGACCGTAGACCAAGACATTGTGCCGCCTGGAGCAAGTGCCAGTGGCGATACCATTGATTGCAACAACCCGCAAGTTCCTATTGCCGCCGGTACCACTTCGGGTATTTCTTATCAATGGACGGGGCCAGGAAATTTCACTTCCAGCCTTCAAAATCCGGTGGTTGATTCCAGCGGTATTTTTACCGTAACCACCACTGCGGCAAATGGCTGCACCAGCACGGCTGAAGCCATCGTCGCACTGGATAACGATCCTCCAACCATCGTTGCTACCGCGAATGACATCATTACTTGTTTTGCGCCATCTGTCAATATTCAGACGACTATTTCACCTGATTCAACCTTACAAGGTGTTTTATGGACTGGGCCCAACAATTTCAGCGCTACTGCCATCAGTCCTTTGATTACCGCAGGCGGCACCTATTCTCTTGTTGCAACCGGAGAAAATGGCTGTACCGCTACGGCAAATATTGTTGTACAAGAAGATACGAATGCGCCAGATGCCAATGCCACTGGAGCTACCCTCACCTGTACCGACATTACGGTTGTCTTAAACGGGACGTCACAAACCTTGGGCACTACATTTGACTGGTCTGGACCGAATGGTTTCAGCTCCATGCTTGAAGACCCGAGTGCCAGCTTTGATGGCACCTATACCGTGACTGTAACTGCCCAAAACGGCTGTACCTCCAGCGCTCAAGCCATCATTTCCATTGATACTTTGCCCCCAAGTGCGGCCGCTGTTGGTGCGAACAATTTAAATTGTGATGATTTAAACGCTGTTTTGGCAGGAAGCTCTCAAACAATTGGGGTGACTTATTTATGGAGCGGCCCTAACAATTTTAACGCTTCGACAGCCGTCATATCGGCCAGCCTGCCTGGAATATATCAAGTGCAAGTCACTGGCCCGAATGGCTGCACGGCTAGTAGTTCCCTGACGCTTACGCAGGATATTTCAGCGCCCAATGCTACTGCCTTGGGCGGAACCGTAGACTGTATTTCGGGGCAACTCAGTTTGAGTGGAAATTCAACGACAACGAATGCTAGTTTTGCCTGGACAGGGCCCAATAATTTTAACGCGGCACAGCAAAATCCGGTTGTTTCCTCGCCAGGGGATTACGTACTGACGGTCACAGGCCCCAACGGTTGCAGCAATATCGCTACGGCAACGGTGGTAGAAAACACCTCCTCGCCCATTGTATCGCTCGCTGGTGCTACGCCACTCAGCTGTCAAGTGACCGCCATAACGCTCACGTCTACCATCAGCACCATGGGTGCAACAGGTGTGTGGACGGGGCCTAACAACTTCACCGCCAGCACAGCAAACATCACGATTTCCACGCCAGGGACATACGTGTACACCGTTACCGCTCAAAATGGTTGTATTTCAGCACCGACACTCAACATTATCCAGAATATCACGCCACCGCAGGGTGTTAGCGCTACAGGAGGCTTACTGAATTGTTCTTTCCCGAGTATTTCGCTGCAAGGCAATTCCAGTACGCCGGGGGTAAATTACGCCTGGACTGGACCAGGGAACTTCATGTCTTCGCTGCAAAACCCGGCTGTGAACATGCCCGGGATTTACACGCTTGTTGTTAGCAACCCGATTAATGGCTGTACTACTGCTGCGACAACCAACGTGACCCAAGACCCAACGGTACCCGATATTTCGGTGCAGGCGGATTCACTGACCTGCGCGACAACTTCCGTAATACTGAATGCCAGTACCATGACAGCTGGGGTTACCTTCTTATGGACTGGGCCCAACAATTTTAGTTCCACAGTGGAAGACCCACAAACCAGCACACCGGGTCCGTACGCCGTCGTGGCAACGGCCTTGAGTGGCTGCACGGCTGTGTCCAATTTCATTGTAAAGCAGAACATAAACCTGCCTAACGTAATGGCCTCGGGCGATACGCTGACTTGCACGCAACAGTCGGGGCAAATCAATAGCAGTTCCAGTACACTGGGTGTCAATTTCGCCTGGACCGGGCCGGGAAATTTCAGCTCAAACCTGGCGTCACCCAGCATCACGCTGGCTGGCACCTACACCGTAGTGGTAACCGCGCCAAATGGTTGCAGTTCCAGCGCTCAGGCGATTGTTTCGCCCGATGTGAATGCACCCTTCATCACTGCTACAGGCGGCACCATTACCTGCCTTGTGACGAGTGTTACCTTAGGTGCTACATCGAACATTGGTGTGCTCTGGAGCTGGACGGGACCTGCAAATTTCAGTTCCAATGTTCAGAACCCAGCAGTGACGGCAGCGGGCAATTACACCTTGTCTGCCACTGCATCCAATGGTTGCGTGAGCACAAAAGCAGCCGTTGTTTTAGCCAATACAAGCCCGCCAAATCTCTCAACAAGCATTCCCAATGAACTGGACTGCACGACAACCCAGGTTGGGTTGGGTGCCAGTGTCGTGGGTGCTGGACAATATTCATACCTGTGGAATACCCAGAATGGCGTTATACTTTCTGGCGCCAATACGGCCACTCCACAAGTGACACAAGCGGGCGTTTACTCCGTACAGGCCACAGATATGTCCAACGGCTGCACCATCACCCGCAATGTGACCGTGATGGTAGATCCTGCCACGCCTTCCGGGGCGGTATTGCAAAAAAAGGATATCACCTGTTATGGGGAAACTGATGGCTCCATTCGCATCGATTCCATTCAGGGTGGCACAGCACCCTTTCTTTACTCCATTGACAATCAAGCGTTTACAACATCATTTGTTTATCAATCGCTCACGCCTGGCAACCACATCCTGGTGGTACAGGATGCCAACGGTTGTGAATACGCGACGACCTTTAACATTGGTGAACCAGAGGAATTGATCGTAAATCTTGGGCCCGACACCACCATTCACCTTGGACAACGGATCATCCTGACGCTTAACAATATAACCAACTACCCTGATAGGGTGGTTGAAACGCTGGTGACACCCAGCACCCTCTTGTTGCCGGACACGTTGGAGCCAACGTATTCCTTCCGTTATCAAGTCGAAGTAGTGGATTCCAACGGTTGTAAAGCCAAAGATGAGCGGAACATTCTCGTAGATCGGGAACGCTGGGTATATATTCCCAACGTATTTAACCCCAATTCCGCCGACAACGGATTGCTCATGGTTTTTGGTGGAGAAGACGTCGCTAGGGTAAAATCGTTCCTGGTGTTTGACCGCTGGGGGAATGCCATCCATGAATACCGCGATTTCCTGCCGAATGACCCCGCGGCAGGATGGAATGGCACCTACAAGGGTAATGCACTGAACCCTGCGGTCTTTGTATATTTTGCTGAAATACTGTTTAAAGATGGGGAATTGGAGGTGTTTAAAGGAGATGTGTCATTGATTCGCTGAGGTGCAAGCATTACATCAAAAATTATTGCGGGAAGTCGCCCAGGGAAGTGAACCTGCTCTGGGCGACTTATACCAGCTTTTTAAAGATCGGGTGTACAATACAGCCATTAGTTACCTGCAAAACACGGCTGATGCTGCAGAAGTAACGCAAGATGTTTTTGTGAAAATATTCCAATCTGCGTCCCGCTTTGAAGGAAAATCTTCTGTTAGTACCTGGATTTACCGTATAACGGTCAATCGTTCGCTGGATTTGTTGAATCATAAGCAGCGGCAAAAGCGCTTTGGATTCGTGGTCAGGTTATTTCAACATGAAACGGGTGCTCCCAGCATCGAATTGCCCCATTTTGACCACCCAGGTGTTATCCTGGAAAACAAAGAAAATGCCCGCATCTTGTTCCAGGCCATTGACGCTTTGCCCGCCCAGCAAAAAACAGCCTTCATCTTAAGTTTTGTGGAAGAGCTGCCGCGCAAGGAGGTGGCCGATGTGATGGAATTGTCGCTGAAGGCTGTTGAGTCCTTGTTGCAACGCGCCAAGGCGAATTTGCGCACCAGTTTGGAAAATATTTACCCGGACCGAAGGAAATAATAAAAAGTAGCGTCTAATTATCAGCAACATAGTTGAACTCAATTACAACTTGCAGATGGAAAACCGGAAAGATGACATTCTCAAAAGTATAGAAGGTGCCAAACGCGCCCAGCCAGACCCACAACTATATGCCGCCATTCAGGCAAAAATTGCGGGAATTGAGCAAATCCAAGTAGTAAAGCGGCCTTATGTGGCACTGGCCGCGGCATGTTTGGGATTGCTTATTTTCGCAAATGTCAGCTTGTTGTCAAACAAAGATTCGGCACAAAAAACGCCTTCCGTTTACCAAATTGAATGCGCCAATTATAGTCTCTACCAATAAACGCTTGCAACAATGAAAAAAGAAAAATTGCTTGTAGTAGCGGTAATACTCCTGTTTATACTAAATCTGGGCACATTGGGCTTCCTGTTTTTGCACAAACCGCCGAAACCACCTGGCTTGGGGCCCAAGCAATTGGATCGGCTGATTGTGGAGAAATTATCGCTCAACCCAGACCAGAAACAGGCGTTCGATCGACTGAAAAAGGCCCATCACGAACAAATGGTGCAGCATGACAAAGATTATAAAACTGCTTTGGACAATTATTTTTCCTTGTTAAAAAACGAGACCGTGCTGCCCGCACAACAGGATTCTTTACAAGCTGTTCTGCTCCTAATTCAGCGCGAAAGAACTCAGATAACCTTTCAGCATTTTGTGGATTTGAAAGCGCTTTGCAGCCCTGAACAACGCCGCAATTTTGATGCACTCCTGCCTGATTTGATGCAAGTAATATTGCCAAAAAGGGAAAACGAACCCTGGCGGGGTAAAAAAGAGGAAGGAAGATGAAGTCTTTGCTTTCATTAGTATTGGTTTGCTGCGCGTTATCCAGTCTGTTCGCACAAAGCAGCGGAACGGGGAGGCTTAACCTTGACTTTCAGGCACAGTTTTCAGGCGAACCCATCGTGCTCGGCAAGCGCTTGTTCCACTCCCCCACTGGTGACAGCCTATACCTTGATGTTTTCCGGTTTTATGTGTCAGGCATACAATTGAAAGGCTCTAAAGCGGTTTTTAGTGAAAAAGACAGCTATCATTTACTGGATGCAGAAGAGGCTGGCTCCTTGTCCATCGTATTGAAAAACGTGCCCGTTGGCCCATACGATTCCTTGATTTTCTATGTTGGCACCGACAGCCTCACGAATGTTTCCGGTGCCATGGGCGGCGATTTGGACCCAACCCTTGGCATGTACTGGGCCTGGAACACGGGCTATATTAATGTAAAAATAGAAGGGCGTAGTAATTCCTGCAACACGCGCTATCATGGTTTTGAATTTCACTTCGGTGGCTATATGCCGCCAAATCAGACCGTTCGGCGGGTGGTATTGCCCTTGAAAGCGTTAACTGTTCAAACAAACCAGGTTGATGGTATCAAAGTCCATACAGAACTTTCCAGGTTTTTTAGTAATTTTAAACTCGAAACGACCAATCAGGTCATGATTCCCTCTGCGACGGCCGCCCAATTGGCGGATTATTTCCAGGGGATTTTTTCGACACATTAAAACTACTGACTATTATGAAGCATTCAATCAGGTTATCAGTCTTGGGCATTTTATACGCACTCCTTTCTAGTGTGACTGTTTTTGGCCAAAATCCTGGATCTTTTTTCCACGAATACAGCCCCATTCCGGAAGCGGTTACCAATAATGCGGTCTGTGCCGCCAAGGTTGGCGACACCAGTTTTGTATATTCTTTTATGGGATTGGACAGCAGTAAAATCTGGTCGGGGATTCACCTGAAATCGTGGCGACTCAACACCAGAACAGATACTTGGCAGGCTTTGCCCCCAGTCCCTGATCCCAGTGGCGGCCTGATCGCAGGCGCAGCGAGCACGGTGAAAAATAAAATCTATGTGATTGGTGGTTACCATGTGGCACAAAACGGCAGCGAGGTCTCCTCTAATCGGGTGCACCGTTTTGACCCGGAAACAAACTCCTGGCTATCTGGTGGTGCAAACATGCCCAAAGCCATTGACGATCATGTACAAGCCGTTTGGCGCGACAGCCTCATCTTTTTGGTAACAGGATGGAGCAATACCACGAATGTGGCCAATGTTCAAATTTACAACCCGAAAACGGATACCTGGCTGACGGGAACCCCAGTGCCAAACAACAATGATTACAAGGTTTTTGGAGCCTCGGGGATTATCAAGAATGACACCTTGTTTTATATTGGCGGTGCCAGCAACGGCGGTAATTTCCCGGCCACTTCAGTTTTCAGGAAAGGCCGCATCAATCCTGACGATCCGACGCAAATTAGCTGGTCGGCAGAAAATACACCAGGGGCAAAAGGCTATAGAATGGCCGTGGCAACCATGGCTGGCGGTTTGGCCTGGATTGGTGGTTCCGATGTAACCTACAACTACAATGGTATTGCTTACAATGGCAGTGGTGGCGTTCCAGCCTTGTCGCGTATGAAAACCTATTACAAATATGGGGGGGGGCTGTTCGAATCCGACTCCCCTGGTTTCCTGCCCTATATCATGGATTTGCGGGGAGTCGCGCAGGTTGATCCCGACTTTTTTATTACCGCAGGCGGCATGGGCCCTGGGCAAAAAGTCACGGATAAGGTATACGGGTACAACTGGTCTGTTACGACTCCTGCCAAAGAGGAAAATGCAACACTTGGGGTTCAAATTTCACCCAACCCGGCTGCTGATTATGTTTTGATAACATCGGCGCAACCCGCTGTGTTTCTATTGGCAAATGAAAGCGGGGCGCTGATTCGAAAGACAAGCGGAAGCGGTGCTGTCCGTATGGAAACTGCTGATTTGCCAGCAGGGCCATATTGGCTGCAAGTTTGGGTTGAGGGAAAGTTGCTTGGGGTGGAAAAAATTATAATTGCACGTTAAGAAACGGGTGGAGAATAACTTGTTCCTTTCATCTGCTTCCTAAAAATATACATTTTTGATTATTCGTAAAATTCAATTTCTCGCCGCTTTCCTGGCGCTTTTCTTTTTGCTCTTGTCCTTTTCTTGGTACACGGGAGATCCGACCTTTGTGACACCAAAAGGGTGGCCGCAGCCCAATTACGATTTCAAAAAAAATCCAATCACCACTGCGGGCTTCCAATTGGGTCGGCATTTGTTTTATGACCCCATCCTTTCCCGCGACTCCACCATTTCTTGTTCAAGTTGCCATTTACAGGCCACCGGTTTCACGCATGTCGACCATAAGTTGAGCCACGGCATTGACGGCAGAATTGGGACGCGGAACTCACCCGCGCTCATGAACCTAGCCTGGAGCCGTTCATTTATGTGGGACGGCGGGGTGAATCACCTGGATATGCAGCCTTTGAGCCCAATTAGCAGTCCGGAAGAGATGGATGAAACGATGGTCAATGTGGTGCAAAAACTAAATGCTTCGGCGAGATACCGAGAAATGTACCAATTGGCTTTTGGCGACAATGTGGTGACCGGGCAACACACTTTGCAAGCGCTGGCACAATTTGCCTTGATGCTCAACTCCTACAACTCAAAATACGACAAGTATATCCGAAAGGAAGCGGGCGGGGAATTCACAGAACAAGAAGTGAATGGGTTGGCGTTGTTCAGGAAAAATTGCGCGTCCTGCCATTCCGAACCATTGTTTACCAACCAGCAATTTGCCAACAATGGCCTGCCTGTGGATACGGTGCTGATGGATTTTGGCCGAATAAAAATCACACAAAAACCGGTGGATTCCTTGAAATTCAAGATACCCACCCTGCGCAACATCCAATTCACCTTTCCGTACATGCACGATGGGCGCTTCAAAAAACTATATGAAGTCGTGAACCACTATACGGATGGGATTCAAGCAAGCAAAACCTTGGACACAAAGCTAAAGAAGCCAATTGTGCTCAGTCCCAACGAAAAGACGGACCTGGTCGCTTTCCTGCTAACGTTGACAGATAGGGAGTTTTTGTTTGACCCTCGCTTTAGTTTTCCTCGAGATCAATGACCGTGCAGGTTAAACCCCTCCGATTCCACCATATCTGCCCACTGGCCAACTTTCTTCTGTATCACCCTGAAATGCTGTTCATCTTCCGCACAAATAAAGGAGACAGCCTCGCCGGGTGCGCCTGCGCGGCCCGTTCGTCCGATGCGGTGAATATAATCTTTAGGTGATCGGGGTAACTCGTAATTGACAACCACCGGCAAAAACGGAATGTCGATGCCGCGAGAAGCCAGGTCTGTTGCCACCAGCACTTGGATTTCTCCCGATTTGAAAAAACGCAAAGCCTCTGTGCGCGCACCCTGGCTTTTTTCGCTGTGCAGGGTCAAGGCAGGGATGCCGTTTCGCTTGAGTTTGTGGGTTACCACGTCCGCTTTGTGGACAGATGACGTAAATACCAGTACTTGCTTCCAATCATTTTCCTTGATCAAATAGCGCAGGAGCGGTCCTTTGCGCTCTTCCGTGACCCGAAAGCCACGCTGTTTGATGAGTTCCAGGTTCGTTTCTTCAGCCGTTACTTCGATTTTCAGCGGTTTGCGCAAAATCATCTCGGTTACAGTATCTATGTCTTTTCCCAGGGTGGCAGAAAACAGCAGGTTTTGGCGCTTGTCGGGTAGCTTTTTGAATATTTTGTGCATTTCCTCCTTAAAACCGAGGTTCAGCATCTTGTCTGCTTCATCCAACACAAAGACCGAAACTTCTGCTAGGCTCATGGCTTTGTTGTCAATCAAATCGAGGAGCCGTCCAGGGGTGGCGACCAGTATTTCTACGCCGCCCAATCGCTTCATTTGCGGATTGATGGAAACGCCGCCAAAGACGGCCAATGACTGTACATGACGCGGCAAAAAGGCGCTAAACTGCGCAAAAACAGCCTCAACCTGCACCGCAAGTTCTCTGGTTGGCACCAAAACCAACGCTTTTATGAAGCGGTTTTTACCGCTGGGTACTCCCTG
The DNA here is from genome assembly GCA_038246345.1 of Chitinophagales bacterium. Lineage (GTDB taxonomy): Bacteria > Bacteroidota > Bacteroidia > Chitinophagales > Saprospiraceae > M3007. The sequence goes on along the minus strand of JBBRWA010000104.1, from coordinate 7,350 downwards.
AAACTGTTGCAAAATGGGCAATACGAATGCTGCTGTTTTACCAGAACCGGTTTGGGCAACGCCGAGGATATCCCGTCCGGCCAAAATGGCAGGAATAGCCTCCGTTTGGATGGGGTATGGTTCTGTAAAATCAGTTCTGTCGATGGCAGCGAGTAATGGGGTGGAAAGGCCGAGTTTTGAAAAAGGCATGAATTGTTGTCTATAAGTGGGCGGTGAAGGTACGCAGTTTTTGGCCCCTAAACCTCGTAGGTCTAAAACCTCTGCTCCCTCCCTAAAAAGCGCTGCTATTTGGGGAGGGAGCAGAGGTTTTAGACCTACGAGGTTTAGAAAGTTAAACCCTGCCTCCGTACCAGTGTCAGACAAATTCACTTAATCTTGCATCATGAAAAAAATCATATTTAGCCTTCTATTTTCCGTCATTTGCTTCCATGTTAAGGCCCAACGCAACGTCATCCTGCTCATTGCCGACGACCTAAGCCCCGACTACCTGGGATTTTATGAAAACCACCAGGATACCGCTCCCATGCCTAATATTCGCAAGTTGTTGGCCAAAGGAATACGTTTCACCAATGCCTGGTCGAATCCGCTTTGTTCCGCCACCCGGGCAGGGATGCTGACCGGGCGCTATGGTTTCAGGACAGGTGTTGGCGCAGTTGTTGGCAATGGCGGTGGTGTGTTGGATGTCAATGAAATGTCCATCCCAAAGCTGCTAAAAATCTACCAGCCCAACGGCATCGCGACGGCAAATATCGGCAAATGGCACCTGCAATCCCCAATGCCCGTCTCGAACCTGAACAGCCCGAATGTCATGGGCTACGATTATTTTGCGGGCAACTTCATCGGACAATTGGCCGACTATTACAATTGGACCAAAGTAACCAATGGTGTGTCTACTACGTTCACGACGTATGCCACAACGGAAACCATCAACGATGCCATAACATGGATTGGCAGCCAAAACAACAAGCCCTATTTCCTTTGGCTGGCGTTTAATGCACCCCATACTCCATTTCATCTTCCGCCTGCGGGGCTGCATTCCTACACCAATTTGAGCGGCACAACGCAGGATATCAACATGAATCCAAAGTCCTATTTCAAAGCATCCATCGAAGCGTTGGACACCGAAATCGGGCGTTTGTTTGCTTATTTGGAAGCCAACAACCAATTGGACAGCACCGATATCGTTTTTATTGGCGACAATGGCAACGCACGTCAAACGGCTCAAATCGCTAATTTAGACCGCGCCAAAGGCACTATTTATGAATATGGCGTGACGGTGCCCTTTATTATTGCCGGGCCATCGGTGGTTAATCCGGGAAGGGTCAGCGATGCTTTGGTACAAACGACTGATCTGTTTGCCACCATTGTTGAGTTGTTGGGCTTTGAGAACTGGCAAGGAGAGATTGCAACGGATAAACCCGTAGACAGTAAAAGTATCTTGCCCTTGGTGAAAGATCAAAGCGCGAGTATTCGTCCTTGGGTATTCACGGAAGTTTTTACCACTGTTCCAGGAGATGTTGATGGCAAGACCATGCGCAATCAGACCTACAAATTACTCCAGTTTGATGTAGATGGGCATCAGGAGTTTTACAATTTGGAAGTTGATCCGTTGGAGGTAAACAACCTGTTAAATGGTAGTTTGAGTGCCGTTGAAACCTCTAATTACACGTACCTATGCGGCCAGATGGCCCAGTTGCTTGGAAGCGGCACCTTTTGCAACCCGGCAGTTGATGTTATTGAAACGGCAAATAATGATGCTGAATATGTGGTTTCGCCCAATCCTTTTTCAAGCCATATTTACGTGGAAACTGCTGACAATACAGCGCTGTATGAACTTTTCTCCCAAATTGGGCAGCGCGTTTTCGCAGGGAAGGAGATTGAGCGGCAAGATTTTTCGAAATTGCCCAGCGGGGTTTATTTTTTGAAAATTGTTGGGGCTAAGACGGTTAATTTGAAGTTGCTTAAAGCTTAACACAAGGGTGGACAGTTTGTTCGTTCTCATTCGCTCAAGTCTTGCTTGGTATTCTGTTAAAGGAATATTTGTTCAATAGTTGGCGATGAATACATCAATATGTCTGGATGCTCAACGAGAATTGAGCGAATGAGAACGAACAACGAGCAACGCGCAACGAAAATAAAGATCAACGAGCAACCATTTTTATCCATTCAAAGGTGTAGGTGAAAAGCTCCTCCTTCTCTTTTTCATTGTGCATTTCATGCCAAAGCCCCTCCCATTCTTTATAGGTGACTTCGCCTGCAACCCGACCGAAAAAGGCCTTTGTAGCGGGGGCTGAAGTGATTTTATCGCCTCCGCCGTGCATGAGCAGCACGGGAATGCTAAACACGCCTGAAAACTTATTTAATTTGTTGCCCATTTCTATGATGGCAATACCTTCAGCAGCGCTAAGCTTGTCGTGTACCAATGGGTCAGATTGATAGGCAGCAACCACTTCGCGATCGTGGGAGATAAATTGTGCTGCCAAGCCTGTAGGCAGGGTCATCGTCGGCATAAAACGGCGGAGGATTTTTCCGGCCATAATTTTTAGTGCCGGGGCTTCAAAAGCCAATCGAATCAATGGGCTCGTGACGATCAGGCCTGCGATAACAGGATCGCGTTGGATAACATATTCCAATACCAGGCCCCCACCCAGTGAATGCCCGTACAGAAATACAGGTGTTTTGACATAACGCTCCTGCACTTTTTCCAAAAATTGACCAATATCGTCCAGCAGCACATTCAGGTTTTCAGCATGTCCTCTTTTGCCTTCACTGCGACCATAGCCTTGCTGGTCGAATCCCATGAGGGCAATATGGTGCTCATTGTACCATTTGGCCACGTGTCCATATCGACCGATGTGTTCCCCCTGCCCATGTACTAAGGCTATAACAGCTTTGGGATTTTTTACAGACCAATCTGCGGCGTACATTTTGAGGCCTTCGGCATTTTTCCAGGATAGTTCGTTCATAATTATGGCATGCTTTTTAACACTATTTTTTTAACACATAGACACATAGGAACATAGAAAACATAGGATAACCCTTCACACGTACTCTTCAACTATGTTTTCATGTGTCTACGTATTGGAAAAATATATGTTGTAATTGCTTCTATGTGGTCAATCCAAATACTCCTTCCCGTGCTCCCCAAACACCACCAAACGCGCATTGGCATTTATCGGTTTTATTTTTTTTGAGAAATAGGTTTTTGCTGTTTCACAGGAGCCAAGATTCACCAAAAAATAAGCGTGCGCGCCATCTGGCTCTTGCTGATGGAAAATAAATTGCTGGCCTTTAAAGTTGGGGTTGTCTGCACCCAACGCTACGGCCTTACTTCGGGCCAATTCGACAGCACAACCTTTAAATGCCTCTGGCAAAGGTAAAATACGAATACCGTTGTACTCATTTGAAACTGCTTTCGGCGCGGGTGTTTCTGGCTGTACCGTTTCAGTTGGTTCAATAGTTACTTGAGGCCTGGGCAGCTTCACCGAGTTATTGGCTTCCGGGAGTTGTGTGTCACGGGATTTTACGGGAGGCTTCTTCCCTTTTTCATTTTGGCTTTTTTCTCCTTCCAGAATTATCATTTCCAGGCTCTTCAATCCAAGTCCGCTGATGATGCCCGTTATCCGCAATTCGGTGCGCCGGTTTTGTTGGTGCTCCGCTTCAGAACATTCCACACCGTTAAGGCATCGGTTTACAAGTGCTTTTTCGCCGTAACCTTTGGCTGTTATGCGCAGGCTGTCAATGCCTTCACTTACAATATAGGCCACGGCAGCCTGCGCCCTCCTTTGGGATAGTTTTTCATTGTAATCATCATTACCACGACTGTCGGTATGGGAGCCCAATTCCACTGAAAGCCCAGGATTATCGCGCATCAACGTCACCACATTGTCCAATTGTTCGGAGGCATCAGGTCTGATATCCCACCTGTCGTAATCGTAATAGATGTTCTGGATTTGGATGCGTTTGTCAATTTTTGCTTTATCCAGTTCAATATTGGCCAGTAATGTACCCATTTCATTGCCAGCGGTCAAGTTCTCGGTCACGCCTGGCGATACATCGCGTACACCGTCCACGCAAACAATACAGCCATTCACGTTGACATAAACCTCAATCCTTTTGGATAAATAGCCGTCTTTTCGAACCAGCAAGGTGTAATGATTGCCGCGCTCAAACGTAAATTGGAAAAAGGCACCTACAGTACTTGGAATTTCCAATACCGACTTTTGCGTTGTTCGGTTATAAATTTCAACCATAGCCCCTTCAATGGCATCTACCAACTGATCAGGGCTTTCCCGAACTTCTGCGAGGGTAGCATCAAACAAGTAGCCAGGTCTGCGCTGTAATTCCAACTTCACAAACGCTTTTTCTCTTCCCAGTACTACGGTATCTGCTTTTTCGAAAAAGATATCCTTCGATGCGACTACCCGGTAAGTGCCTGGAACCAAGGTGGTACTAAAAAAGCCTTGCATATTGGAAGTCATCTCAGCGGCCCTGCTGTTGTCCGAGAGTTGATAAACCAAAACTTTCACCTGATTGAGGTAGCCGCGATTGTTTTGCTCGTAAACATAGCCTTCAATGGTGTATTGTGTTTGAGCTTGCAGTGTGCCCGTTGCTAGCAGGAGCACAGCACCCAGCGCATTCCCAGAAAATCTCAAATGGCTGCATAGCTTGCCCTTCAAAGTTGTTCCTGAGGAGGGAGCTGTTATATTGAATACTTTTTTCATTGCCGATCAAAAATTTAGGATATCGTAATTGTTTACCACAGCGTTACGCAGCGTTTCACAGAGGTTATATTCTGTTTAATTATCTAAAATGCGGCGAAGCAGCCAATTTTCCTCTGTGAAAACCTCTGGTAAACGCTGCGTACCGCTGTGGTGAATAAATAAGTGCCCCTTACTGAACCACGCCTAATCCACCCAATTTCCTGCAAAATTAAAAAGACTTGTGGCTTTGAAGCCTGAAGTTTGCAGTTCGCTGTTCCTTTGCAAGAATTAAACTTAAAGCAGCAACGATGAAGATTGTCTTTATGGGTACCCCGGATTTTGCGGTGCCTTCTTTAAAAATACTCCTTGACAATGGTTATGCGGTGGTTGCGGTCGTCACAGCACCAGACAAACCAGGCGGAAGAAAAGGCGTGCTGCAATCAGCGGTTAAAACTTTTGCCTTGGAACACGACCTGCTAATCCTGCAACCTACGAAGCTAAAGGACCCCGAGTTCCTTGCCACTTTAAAATCATTAAATGCTGACTTACAAATAGTTGTGGCGTTTCGCATGTTGCCGGAAGCAGTTTGGGCCATGCCGCCACTTGGCACCATGAATTTGCATGGATCGCTACTGCCCAAGTATCGCGGCGCGGCGCCCATCAATTGGGCCGTTATCCACGGCGAAAAAGAAACCGGGGTAACCACCTTTTTACTCCAACATGAAATAGATACTGGCGAACTGTTGTTTCAGGAAAAAACGCCCATTGAGGAAAACGAAACAGCCGGAGAAGTATACTACAGACTTATGGAAATCGGCGCAAAATTACTGCTGCGCTCTGTCAAAGCCTTGGAATCCGGCACGGCAAAGACAAGCCCACAGGCAGATATTGAAGCTACCCACGCCCCAAAAATCCATACAGATACCTGCAAGATTGATTTTGAACAAGCTACAATTGATGTTCATAATTTTATTCGAGGCATGAGCCCATTCCCGGGCGCCTGGACTATGCTCGATGGCAAGCTGCTGAAAATTCTGCGGACCGAAAAAGAAACCGCAAATACCGCGCCGCCCAAAGCCGGGGAGTTCTTTGCGGAAGGAAACAAAGTGCTGAAAATAAGCACGCTGGATGGCTACGTGCGGGTTTTAGAGCTCCAACTTGAAGGCAAGCGTCGGATGAACGTGCAAGAGTTTTTGAATGGTCGGCATCTTTTTTAGTCCACCCGAAACAATTGAATCTCGCTAATCGCCACCGGCCCTTTTGCGTCCAAAATGTTCAGCCGCACTTTCTGGGCTTTCAACTTAGGGAAAAGCAGGATTTTACGCGCACCAATTGTGGTGAAACGCGTTACTTCCCGCCATTTACCGTCTTCCCAAACTGCCATGCTAAAACTTTTTACACTTTGTCCGTACTTATCCAGTTTTTCATTGATTTTCAAACAATTAAACTCCACCAGCTCGCCCAAGTCAATTTCAATTTCTCCGACGTTTTGTCCTTTTTTTGCAGAAAAAGCGTAAGCGGTTTCCCGCAAGCCATCCGTCATTGAACGGTTTTGAATAGGCCGGAAAGCTGAACTTACAAAACAGTCCTTTTTATACGCCAGGTTTACGGCAAATGCTCGGTTCAGTTTTTCGCCAAAAGCCTGTAAGCTGATAGAATCAATGGCATGAATCCTGCCGTGCTGGTCAGGCGGCAGTACACGCCAAATTTCAGGCCGTTCCGCTTGCAGGCATCAGACAGTTCCCGAAGCACATCGCCCTTTCCGTCGCGCCATTTACTTTCCCGCACCGTATGGGTAGAATACCTTGAAGGCCACAGGCAAAATCCATCGTGGTGTTTGGCGGTAATCACCACGCCGCTGGCACCCGCTGATTTTGCCACGCGGCACCACTGTTCACAATCAAGCTCCGATGGGTTAAAAATTTCTATCGTTTCAGTGCCATGGCCCCATTCCAGGTTGGTAAAGGTGTTAGGGCCGAAATGAAAAAAGAGGTAAAATTCTGTTTCATGCCAAGCAAGCTGTGCCGTAGTCGGTTTTGGAGCAGCATTTGATTGCGCCAAAATTGACCCGAAATGCAAGGAAAGAAAAAGGCTGAGGAAAATGAAACTGAAAAGTTTAAACATAAATGCCAAATTTGCGCGACAAAGTAAAACAAGCCCCCGACTCAAACACATACATTCTATGAATATCCTCGTAACTGGCGGCGCCGGGTTTATTGGTTCCCACACGGTTGTTTCACTCGTTGAAGCTGGTTTCAACCCCATTGTCGTCGATGATTTTTCTAATTCGGAAAAATCGGTAATGTTGGGGTTAAAAGAAATTTTAGGTAAAGAGGTGCCCTGCCACGTGATTGATTGCAACAATTACCTGGAATTGCGGAAGGTGTTTCACACTGAAAAGATCGAAGGTGTCATTCATTTCGCTGCATTTAAGGCTGTTGGAGAATCTATGAAGGCACCGCTGGCCTATTATCGCAACAACCTCGGTTCCATGCTCAATTTGCTAGATGTGATGTTGGCCGAAGGGGTAAAAAACATGATATTTTCTTCTTCTTGTACGGTATATGGAGAACCTGACGAGCTGCCCGTAACGGAAGAAACGCCCGTAAAACCCGCAGCATCCGTATATGGCAACACCAAACGGGTT
>JBBRWA010000103.1:0-17212 GCA_038246345.1 Chitinophagales bacterium | reverse complement strand
GGCGAGGTTTGACAACTTAAAAAAAAGTAGTCAAAGCTGTTCAGTGGCTTGGCCTGGCGGCGGAGTGAGAATTTGTCAACATTTTTTTATGTTGACAAATTTGGGCGAATGTTCAAATCCTTTGCTTAAATAGGTGGTAATTCACCCGTCGAAACTGACTTGACGGCCCACTAGCAGGGTAATCTGATAAAACAAAATTCATAATTCTTCCGTAATCCACCGCAAACTTTTCCTTGCTACTGCTATTTTGCATTTTGCCCCTTGTCCTTTGCCCCTTGCTACATACCTTCGCCCTCCAATGGAATCCCCGCAATTACAACGCATCTTATTTGGCCTTAAAATCAGGCAGTTCCGACAGGAGCTGGGCTGGAACTTTGAGGAATTAAGACGCCAAACGGGCATCTCCATTTCCTACCTCAACGAAATTGAAAAGGGAAAAAAATTTCCTAAAACAGATATCCGGCAAAAGCTCGCCCATGCCTTGGGCCAATCAGAAGAATTCCTGTTGTCGCCGGAGCTGACCAAACAATTTGCGCCCCTCGGTGAGTTGCTGCGCAGCAATTTTCTCAACGAACTGCCCCTCGACTTGTTTGGCATCGAGATCCAGCAAATCGTAGAAATCATCGCCCGCGACCCTGACCGGGTGAATGCATTTATTTCCGCCATTATGGAAATCGCACGGGTGTATTCCTTGCGAGAAGAGAATTTTTACTTTGCAGCGTTGCGCGCTTACCAGGAATTACGCAACAACTATTTCGAAGAAATTGAAGCCGCCGCGGATGATTTTGTGCAAAAAAACAGCCTGCCCAAAAATGGCGGGGTGCCTTATAATTTGTTGGCCAACGTATTAAAAGAGAGTTTTGACACCACTGTAATACAGGATGGGCTAGCGGAATTCCCGGAGCTTCAAAGCATTCGGTCCGTGTATATCCCAGCTTCAAAGCGGATTTTGTTAAACGGGCGGCTCAATGAACGCCAACGAGCGTTTCAGCTTGCCAAAGAACTCGGATTCCAGGCACTTGGTCTTAAAGAGCGCCCCCTGTCCTCCAATTTCTTGCGGGTCAACTCCTTTGAAGAAGTACTCAACAACTACAAAGCCGCTTATTTCGCTGTCGCAATTCTCGTCAACCGCCACGCTTTTATTCAGGATTTAGGCGCATTTTTCGGCGAAAAAAAATGGAACGGCGAAGTATTGCTGACATTGATGGAAAAATTCCAGGCCAGCCCCGAAGTACTGTTCCAGCGCTTCAATGTTCTGGCCAAAGACTTCGACCTCGACAAGGTGTTTTTCCTGCGTTTTATCCACGATCTGGAGCAGGATCAATTCGAAATTGACAAAGAACTGCACCTTAACCGACGGCACCAGCCCCACGCTTCCGGCATCAACGAGCACTACTGCCGCCGCTGGCTGTCACCCACCATGCTCCGGGAATTGCAAATGAAACAGCAACAGCCGGAGAACGGCACCTTGATGCTCACTGGGGTTCAACGCGCTTCTTTCATCAATACCGGCGAAGAATACCTCTGCATCGCCCTAGCCAAACCAGGCTTCCCAACCATTAACCGCAACGTCAGTGTTACCCTGGGCGTCCTGCTCGATGACCATGCCAAAAAGGCCATCCAATTTTGGGACGATCCCGCCATTCCGCAAGTCACCGTGAATATTACCTGTGAACGCTGCCCACTCACTGATTGTAAAGAACGGGCCGCGGAGCCCACGGTGATACAACGGAAGGAAGCGCGCAAGAAAATGCACGAAGCTTTGGCACGGTTGACAGATTACGGTTGACGGTAGACGGGCACAACGTCAGTTTTTGCTTTTGGAATTCGTGTTTCAGCACCTTCAGGCTATTGATTTGTAATTTCCTTTGAGTGCTGAAACACAGATGCTTAGATTTGCACCCATGTTGTGCCCCGTCTACCGTCCACCGTCTACCGTCCACCGTTAAGAACATGTCCGAAGTCCAGCAACGCAACGATGCTTTTCGCGAATTCCTCACCACGCTCAATCCAGCGCAGCGTGCCGCCGTGGAAAAAACGGAAGGTCCGGTGCTGGTTATTGCTGGGCCAGGCACAGGGAAAACCCATATACTAGCGGCCCGGATCGGCAATATTCTAATGAACAGTGATGCCCGGGCGCAGAATGTGCTTTGTCTGACGTTCACGGATGCGGGGGCCAATGCCATGCGGAAACGTCTGTTGGCGCGCATCGGACCGGAAGCGCATCGGGTGCCTATTTTTACTTTTCATGGTTTTTGTAACCGCGTAATCCAGGAGAACCTGGAGCAATTCGCCTCGGGTGGACTGGAACCGCTGAGCGATTTGGAACGCATTGAAATTGTGCGGGAACTGCTGGCCAAACAAACCGTTACCCATCCGTTGCGGGCAGGCCGTAAGGATGTGTACCAATATGAAGCGCAGGTGCGGGGCCTGTTTTCCAACATGAAAAAGGAGGGTTGGACACCTGGTTTTGTACGAAAGAAAACAGATGAGTACTTAAAGGGATTGCCCACAAATTCCGATTTCCTTTATCAGAAAAACACAAAAACGGCAAAAAAAGGCGACCCCAAGCAGGCTTTGATCGATGACTTGACGGAAAAGCTCGAACGCCTGAAAGCTACTGCCGACCTGTTTCCCAAATACCAAACAGCGCTGGAACGCAGCGGCCGCTACGAATACGAAGACATGCTGCTTTGGGTTAACAAAGCCTTTGAAAACAACCAAGCCCTGCTGCGCAACTACCAGGAACGCTACCAATATATCCTGGTGGATGAGTTCCAGGACACCAATGGTGCCCAGTTTCAGTTGCTCAACTTGCTGCTCGATTTTTGGGAAACGCCCAATATTTTCATCGTGGGTGATGACGATCAAAGCATTTATGAATTCCAGGGTGCACGCCTGGAAAACCTGCTTAATTTTGCCCATCAATACCGCAATGGGCTGGAAATCATTGTTTTGGAAGAAAATTACCGCTCCACCCAAGCCATTTTGGATGCTGCGGCAAACCTGGTGCAACACAACCATCTCCGCGCCGTAGATAAACTTGACGGTGCCCTGACCAAATTGTTGCGCGCCAACACCAAGGTGGTTTCTCAACCCCTTGTCCATCAATATGATACCCGCTTGCACGAGCTTGCCGACATCGCTGGCAGGATTGAAGCCCTCATACAATCGGGTGTTTCTGCGGCAGAAATTGCGGTGCTGTACAGTCGGCACAAACAGGCCAACCAATTGCAAGCATTGCTGGGCAAAAAAGGCATCCCATTCCAAACCAAGCGTCCCTTAAATGTGCTGGAAATTCCCGTGGTGCAGCATTTCCGCCAATTGATGCAATACTTGAACGATGAATTGAAACAGCCATTCTCAGGAGAGCACCGCCTGTTTCGCTTGCTGCATGCGGCTTTTTTTGGGTTAAATCCTTTGGATTTGGCGCTAGTGGCCAGCGCCGCAACGCCTGCTGAGGATAGGTTTGTGGAATCGGGTCGCAACCCTAACTACGCCGATGGCGGAGAAGCGCCACTGCCGAAAAAAACTTTTAAATGGCGACAAATACTTGGCGAGGCACAGCACCTTCAAACGCTTCAACTTTCTGATCCAGAAAAGCTGAAACAGCTTGGGCAACAGCTAAACCAGTGGGTTTCAGATGCCGCCAACCTTGGCCTGCCACAACTGATCGAACGCCTGTACACCCAAACAGGGTTGATGGATTGGGCGTTGCAACAAGCCGACAAAGTCTGGTATTTGCAGGTACTACACACAGTTTTGGAAGCGGTGCCGAACCCGGAAAAAAGCCGCCTTTCTGCCCGAAACCATAGCGGCTCCGACCTTGGTTATTTCCTGCAATTGCTCGACAGCATGGATGGCAACAGGCTGGCTTTGCCGCTCCGGCAATTGGTAGAAATTGAGCCGGGCGTGCAACTGCTGACGGCCCATGCCGCCAAAGGGCTGGAATTTGAGCACGTTTTTCTCTTCGACTGTGTGGACGAAGCCTGGGAGCGCAGCAGTGGCAACCAGCGCAACCAATTTGCCTTGCCGCCAACGCTGACCCTTTCGGGCGAAGAAGACGCGCTGGAGGCCCGTCGCCGACTGTTTTACGTGGCGGCTACCCGCGCAAAACGCGGACTCTACATTTCCTTCGCGCAGCAAGGGAATGACGCTAAGGCTTTGATTCAGAGTCAGTTTGTAGATGAAACGGAATTGTCAAAAACGCATGTTGCAGTCCCGCAAGCCTTGGTTGTGGAAGCCCAGACAACCTTGCTCTTGGAAGCGCCAAAACCTGTCATCTCTTTGCCCGAAAGCGCCGTGGTGGATGCTCTGCTCGCGCAGTTTTCCATGAGCGTAACCTCCTTGAACCGCTACCTGCGCTGCCCCCTTGCATTCTGGTACGAAGACATACTAAAGGTGCCCGGAACCATGAGCGAGGCGGCAGCCTACGGCATCGCGATGCATGGCACGATGCAGCGATTTTTCCTGAAAATGAAATCCGACAAACAATACCAATGGCCTTCTTCGGATGCATTGGGGAAAATATTTATTGCGGAAATGGAACGGGTGCGACACCATTTTTCAGAGAATGGTTTTGTGCAACGCCTGGCCTTGGGTAAAGAAAACCTGCGGCGTGTTCACGTAGAGCAAATTCCGTTCTGGCGCAAACGCGCCATTGTGGAGCGGCGGGTCGACAAGGTTGAATTTGAAGGGGTGCCGCTCACGGGCGTGCTCGATAAAATAGAATGGCTCGACCGCGGCCTGCGCATCGTGGACTACAAAACGGGCGTGCCCGACGCGAAAAAAACAGCAGCCCCCAGTGAGCAACAGCCGTATGGCGGCGACTATTGGCGGCAATTGGCCTTTTATCAGATTTTATTGGACAGCGCCAGAATATACCCCGAATCCGTAGAAAAATTGGCGATTTCATGGCTGGAGCCTGATAAACGCGGCAGTTTTCCCATCGCTGAGATTAGTTTTTCAAGCGATGAAATAGCCTTTGTTGGCAAGCTCATACAAGATACATACGCCAAAATTCAACAGCGGGAATTCAGCACTGGATGCGGCGAAGAGAATTGTACTTGGTGTAATATGCACCGGGATAGGACGCTGGCGAACGCGGGGCCGCGCACGCAGGAGGAAGGAATTGACGATTGAAGTTATGAGCGATGAGTTATGAGTTTGCACATCATCTTACTTCGGGTTTGGATATCTTCAAAAACCTTTAATAAGTCGCTAAATTTCTTCAGAAATTCTAATAAATAAAATTCAAAATGAAAACCAATATCTTCTTATTTGCTTTAGTGCTTCTTTCATCTTGTGTTATGGATAATGATGATTTAGAAAAACCGCCATCAACGGAAACAGGGGTTATTGGCACTTGGCAAGAGTACGGACCAAAATCTCTTCATTTAGATTCAATGGGCAATGTTATTGATTCTGTTGATGTTAACTCCAGGTTTCAATTTTTCAGCGATTCATCATATATTGCGGAAAATGACATTTATACAAATAGCGTAAAGGGCACTTGGTCTTTTGATACAAATTTGCTGCATATAAAAATTTATCCGCAAGGCCCATTATACAATGCTACTTCTGATCATATCTGGGCTATACATAAATTAGATTCCTCCGATTTGGAAGTATCTCATGTGTACTTGCTCACCTTGCCGAACCAATCTTATAATGTCTTGGTTCAAAGGAATTTTAAGAGAATTAATTAGTGTTTGCGCCTTGCTTGGTGTTCTAGCCTCCCCTACCACATCGCCCAGCCGCCCTGCGTTGGTGTTTTCACCATAGCCGTCAGGCTAAGTCGGGAATATTCCATCCCAGGCTGTTTTTAGGAACATACTTCGTAACTATTTACCATATTTCGAATATAAGTGCCAATTTTTGCCGAAATTACCCTCAGAATTACTTTTCAAGGTGCTTAGCCTGACGGCTATGGTGACAACACCAAGCGCGGCGGAAAGGATTCAAGGATAACCAGGAGCTCCGGCTAATTCTCAGTTTTTATCAATTTTCCATGTGCTACACGGCCGCTTTCCCCTCTTAATTCCCAAAAACAAACCCCATCGGGCAACTTGATTCCGTTCAGTTCCGTGGTTTCATTGACAAGATTGGCACTTAAAACAAGCCGGCCTGTTTGATCATGTAAAGAAAAAATACTATTGAGGAAGTCGGAATCCAATGTTACGGTGATCTGGTCCGAAAATGGATTGGGAAAGATAGAAATGTCCAGCTTAGGTTTCGGCATTTTTGAACTGGATACGCCGATGTACAGCGTCCGGCAAAAGGAATCGCTTCCATAGGAATTACCGACAGTAAGGCAGACTTGATAAATTCCGTGGGCGGCATAGGTATGAAAGGGATTTTGTTCGCCGCTTTCTATACCGTCTCCAAAGTTCCAGTGCCAGGTAGCAGGCTCGTGGTGAGACAGATCGTAAAAAAAGCGACTTAGCATGCCAAGCGAATCATCGACTCTGAAATTGGCGACAGGAACATTATCGATACCCAGTGTATCACAGGGTGAGTTATCTAAAGGGCCGAGGCGGTAATTGGGCATATATGGTATGGCTTGGCCAATGGTAATTTCGAAATTGGGCATATTGCGAACGAGTTTACAATCTTTCCCACGAACATCAGGATATTGAATGAAACTATAGGATAAATTTTTGTTGGCGATATAGATGCGGCCATCAGGCGCCATTTCCGCGCCGTAAAAACCTTCCCAGGTAATATTTGTAGGATAATGATAATCGGAACTATCAATAACATTAATAGTATCGACTAAGGAAAGCGGGCCGTTCCCCCTTAACTCATATTGAAGTAAAAAAGGCAAGCTGCCCAGTGGGGCAAATCCGCTTACAATATACCTTGTAGTTTTATAAAAAAAGCTATCATTTTGAGAAAATACTGCTCCAGTACCATTTGTATTTTTATAGTTGAGGGGATCATCGTTTGAAGGAGGAGGATAGTTTAGTCGTTGTTCATTGCTAAACAGGCCGCTACAACGATCAAACTTAAAAATGCTAAAGCCTAATTGGTCATTAATATCAGCGTAGTACTTACCGCTTGGCGAAAAGCAATTGCCCACAATTTGGTTACTCTTATTTCCTCCTTCGTATGGAATAGGATTGGGCTTTGTGCCAATATATTGAGTGATCGGCGTTGAAAACCCGTTAGGACTTAGCAAAAGGCGATAATGTTGGTTCTCATCGGCATCAGAGACCATTATCCACCAGTCGCGCCCGTTGGCATGGCGGCAGACGGCAGGTGACATCAATGTGCCACTCAACAGTATTTTATTCTTTTCTACCACCTTCCCGAAGCCGTTATTAGCCAGTAGATCGATTGTGGCTGCTAGAAGATTTTGTCCTACATATTTATAGGGCCATTTTTGCGCAGGGTGCAATCCAAAGTCTAAGCTGATAAAATAGACGATATTCTGATTGCTCGGGTTCTCAAGAAAAAAGCCAGACTGGCCGCCAGGGTAACTAGACCTATGGTCTGCATTCCATTCTAGAATCGTAGGATTCAATCCTGCGCCGTTTTCAATGACCATTCCATTTTTATCAAATATCTTCTGTCCATTTGAAAAAAATTGAATATTACCATCTTTGTCACAGTATGAGGCAGCGTACAGCCCTGTGCTGAAGGTGTCCGACCTTAGGGTAATATTCGGTGGGTTATTGTTGAAGTTGTAGAAAAAGCGGTGCTCGCTTATATTAGACCCAAATCCAAGCGGCCACATATAGTCATGCTTTTGTGCTTGGGAAGGATAAGTCCAAAAGGAAAAGATAAGTAGCAGACAAGGCAGATAGTGATACAAGGGACGATGATCCATAAATGCGTAGATTGAAAGGCTGGATACCCCAAAAACGGGCATCCAGCCTTGGTGTTTAATGAATGATGACCAGTCTTTTAGTGTGAGGTGTTCCTAAATTTGCTTTGACGGAAACTAAATAGATACCATCAATAATATTTTCAGTTGGGATAGTCAGCACGCGGTCAGATTCGGATTCGAGTATCATGCGCTGGAATAGAAGCCGACCCGACATATCGGTGATTATCAATGTATATTCTCCGAGATCGGCGGGGGGTATTATCGTTACGCTGCCATTCGTTGGATTGGGTGTCAGTACCAACTCTTTAACGAGCTCAGATTGCAGCTGGTTAATTCGTTCTCCTCCTTCCATATTGGGAGCAAAACTACCGCACGGTGGGTTGAGCATCGTCCCTGTTTGTAGGTAGTACCATGCTCTTGCTAAATATACAACACTGCTGGCATCCTTTGAACAATTCAGGCCAATTTGACGAATGTCTTCCAATTCTGCTGCTGTGAGGGTGCGGGGCGAAATGATTTGAGTTTCCAGATACAGCCCATTGATTTTACGTTCCGAATCGCAGGGTAAAGTAGGGGAGCTTATGCTATTATTATTGTTGTATACGGCGACGGCACTAAGCATCATGCTGCTCAAAGCCGCTGCCAAATAATTTTGCAGCGTTTGGTCCAAGACATCACACTCAGCGGAAAGGGTAGTAAAAGATACCAAAGCATTTGGGTCGCTATCAATGCTCTCTAACAAGGCAAGCAAGTCGGCTTCGTTTGACTCCAACTGGGCTATTGTGTTTTGGATATTGCTCAGCAAGGCAGGAGAAGCACTCCCTTCTATCGCATTGATGCTGTTTCTCACTCCGTAGAATGCTGCCACTGGCTGACTTTGTTGCGCTTGTAGAAACCCGTTGATAATCGCATCCCCTGCCGCTAACGTCGGGTTTTCTGTGAATTTTCGGATTAGATTCATATCGGAACTCCACTTATACCCCGGGCTAAGGCTAAATGTTCCTCCACTAGCCAAATTCAGGTCTGCTTCATTTTTAGCAAGTGTTCCATCGTCGTCAGGTGCTACACCACAGATGTAGCGATATTCAGTGCCATCAACAGAAAACCAATTCCCGCAGGGTTCTATTAAGGTTGAAACGACTGGATTTGTAGAATTAGCCACATTCGCCCCTAACGAAACTTGATAACGAGAATCACAGTATGGAAACCCTTGTGGGCCATGTTCATAAAAACCCCCAAAAGCAAAATCCCCCAACCAGTAATTACTCTGAAGATACTGTGGGCCGGTGATTGCATCAAAATAATAGATCCCAGTTCCTTGGATTATTGTTGGATCGCTATTCTCAAAATTATTGTAAGAAATAACGCAATCCTCGGCATTGTCAAATCTTAATGCTAGACAAGACGCCATGTCTTTGATAGTGTTTTGAGAAATTTGGGTGTTTAATGAAGATTCGCAGATTATTCCAACTGGAACACCAACTGGGCCGCCTTGAGGTATATTCGTAGCGACATTGCAGGTTATTGAATTGTTTAATCCGCCCACTACTGATATACAACGATACACTTCTTGTGATTCCTTGGTCTTAACTATCTCGTTATTTGATATATTGGCGTTTACAACATTTTCTACGGTGATGCCATTGACTCCTGCAATAAGGTTCACTTTATTAAAACTGATGTTCAAAAGCATCCCACCATTTGATGCCTGGTTGTGCATTGCCATTATGGTTATGCCTGAAGGAAGAATGTTCGGGATCACAGTAGGGGAGAAAGCCCCTGGTTGGTCAACATCAATGGTATTGTTGCCTATGTTAATATTGCTATAAGCGATATTCGGGTCTTTGAACTCAATACCTGTCGAGCGTTTTTTGATATTTCCAAAATATTTAGTACATCCGATATAGCAGTTCATGACAGTTCCCCTTGAGAAATTCCCTAGTACTCCTAGACCAGTACCTTCTAAAAACTCCACCCCGTTTTGTACTTCTTCCATACGGCACTGAGATACTGAAGCTGAGGTAGCTTGGTTGGTCGTATATATGAAAACGCCTTGTTCACAATTTGTAATTGTCGGAGCTGCTTCTTTGCCTAATCCGGTGAGAACAAACTGTTTACCACCTACGGCATCGATAAAAGAAACCGCTATCCCCGCGAGAAATGCCGGAGTGCTTTGTAAAAACCGGATGTTCTCAAATCGACATTGCTGAATAAAAGAAGTTCCGTTTACACAAA
The DNA here is from genome assembly GCA_038246345.1 of Chitinophagales bacterium. GTDB lineage: Bacteria > Bacteroidota > Bacteroidia > Chitinophagales > Saprospiraceae > M3007. Next base: position 7,146 of record JBBRWA010000103.1, on the reverse strand, counting down.
CTATCCCAGACTGTAGATCTATGAAGAGGTTATTTACACTCTGGCTTGCTAACAATAATTTCCCCCCTAAAAAACCATCAAAATATATGCCGCAATAAGTTCTTTTAGAAAAGGGGGCTCCACTAACAATTGGGCCTGGAATATTACAGGTACTTGCCGGGTAGATCGGAATGTCACCATTTCCCTTGAAAATATTGTTGATAAAGTTAGAGATAATGAATGACCCTGAAGCTGCATGGATACCAACAAAGTTCCTATGAAAAGTAGTGTTTTTTAGGCTAAGTTTAGGAATAGGGTTGATATTGCTTGGATTTACAATACGAATGCCGAAATAGGCGTCCCGGATAGTTGCACCGTCCGTGGTGATCGAACCACCAGCCTCTACTTCAAGCCCACCCCAAAGGCTTCCACAATTTGCATCTCCAGGAATATAATTCGCTTCGAGTATGGTGTTATTATTAATTGTTAAGGCCCCGCCGGGTTTTACCCTGATTTTGCATCCGTTTGAAACAAAGATCAGGCATCCGGTAAATTTATAAGCAATATCTATATCCAGATTACAGAATAAATACAACGTTTTCCCTACTAGTTCATTCGAAGGTAGTTTATTGTTCGAAATCAGTGTGCTAAGAGTCCGTTGACTGCCGCATCCATTTCCAATCAGGATCGCCGGCAAAAAGTCACTTAAATTTTGTTCACACCAATTTGTTCCATCCTGACTGTGCCGTATTTTCGGTGCAGGCGTTGCAAAAGGGTTTATATCGCCCGTATATTCATGATCAACAAAATTAAATCCTGGCCCCCCAGAGAGAATCGGCGTGCCATCGCCAAAATCCCAAAAATTAGCTGGTAAATTATCGTTCCCTCCTACTGAAACTGTTGCGCCGTTACAACCCATGGCTCCTCCCAACGGAATAAACTCGCATCCGTTGTGTGCATGAACTTGGCCGAAGCAGCAAATTAGAAGCCCGGCAATTACTTGAGATACCCAATAAAATGAATTCGAGGGTGGAATTTTAAACTGTTTCATAATTTTGTAAAATTATTTTAGTGATCCTACTCTGTTTCTATATCCCGGCCATTTCGGTGCTACCGGAGGAATTTGGAGTTGTGACGGGAGGTAGCGGCTGCAACCGTTGCCTCTTTTTTTATGAGAATCTTGGCAAACAGACAAAAATAGGGCTGCCGTGACGAGACGATCAACCAATAAATTATCACAGTAAAAATGAATGGAATACCCGTATAATGCGGAGTTGTAGGTATTGGTTGGGATGCATTGGATTCCTAATGGATTGATTAATTGCGCGAATTTGAATATGTAAAAATAACGGCAATTTGATTATAAAACAAAATTAATCGCTGAAAAACCCTGCGATTTAACAATAAAAATATATAATTTGGCCAAGTGCAAATTTTTACCCCCCCCGCTTGATTTTTTCCATTATTGAAAAATTATTGTTGGCTGATCGTTCAATCCATTTTCATTTGTAGGCCATGCTTGTATTTTGACGGTTATTGTTCGATCAACGTGCAGTCACTTCCTAAATTTTGATTTGATTCCGGAATAGGCGCATACCCTAAAAAGTTGATGACCCGCTCGCGCCAGGCTAACCACCAACCCAAAGCCACCCAACGCAGCGCTGGCACAAAGCTTCAGCTTTGTGTCCTGCTATTTGCGCTGGCTGTGCCAGCAAAGGCAACATGAGCACTAAAAACAACGAAGCTAGTGTCTTAATAAAATAATAGAAAGGCTTTTTGGCTTTCGTTCCTACGTTTGCTGGCAAAGCCAGCGCGAATAAACAGCACAAGGCCGAAGACTTGCGCTAGCTTTTCGTTTGGTGCTTAACTGAGTAGTAAAGTGAAATAGCCTAAGGCCATGCAATCAACTACCACATCGCCCAGCCGCCCTGCGTTGGTGTTTTCACCCCGCAGGAAACGCAAAGCGTGATGCTTCGAACCCACAAGCCCCAGTCCAATCTTACTAAAGTTTCACAGGTGGCGGCCAATGCTCCCCATACTATTTTGTGTGGTTGTCAGGATTTCGGTTTGGGTACATCGGTGTATACGTTTCCTTCGGGGTTAAAACACCCGCGCAAGGGCATCATCCTGCATTGGTTTGGGTAAGGTTTTCAGCGCCTAAGTTCAATGTTTAGTTTTAATTATCGCAACAATACCTTTTCTGTATGAATGATTTTGCCATGCCGCTTAAATATTATGGTCAAAACCCCCGGTATTAGCCCGCTTAGGCTTACATTGTTTTCTTTAAAAGGCAATGCTTGGGAACGCAGCACCATTCCTGACATATCCGCAATTTCTATCGAAAGAGCTTTGTCTTCCCCTGATATTATAATCTTTACTAGCCCTGTTGAGGGGTTGGGAACGATTCGTGTTTCAAATGGAGCATGCTGAATAGTACCTAAAACAAATGGCACTTCGAAGCTGGCTGATGTAGTACATTCCTTATGATCCGAAATAGTTACCATGTAAATACCTGGTATCAGCCCGCTCAACATCTGTTCCATACTTCCGGTGTTCCAATTATAAGCATATGGCATTGTCCCACCAGTTACAGCAACAATTTTGATGCTTCCATTGGGAGATTGTTGATTATTACTTGGAGTAATAGTGGCCATGAATTGTAATGAATCTGGCTGGATTATCTGGACTTCCAAGGTGTCAGCGCAATTATCGGCATCTGATACTGTTACAAAATATATCCCTGCGGGCAAATGATCTCTAAAATCGTCTTCTGTGCCATCATCCCACGTATATGTATATGGTATAAAACCGCCTTCTGAGGTCAAAGAGATTTCTCCGTTTGCCGCATTAAAGCACTGAACGTTTTGTCCTGTGCTTGTTGCGGTAAATTGCTGTGTTTCATAAGCCCCAATATCAGGAACCCCATCCAGCCACCGGTTGTTTCCTGCAAAATCTCTAAAAATACTCAAACGGGAGACCCAGGCACTGTCTCCCTGGTTCAACAAAGGGGAACAACCTTGCAGCCGATAGTCTCCCAGAGCCGTATCCCGAATCATTGGATCGATATTAAAAAACATATTAGCACCACAGATAAGAGTGTCCCATGGTTGAAACCCGGCAATTGCTGTATTGCAATTATCAGTGTCTATGTAGCTGTTCGCTATATATTGATTAGCTCCATTCGTTGACATCCAATTGCTCTCCCCGTTATTCTTGTTGCCTAAAAAAATACAGTTGATAATAGTATCATTAGAAATCCCCGCTCCTCCAGAATAAATCCCGGCTCCTCTATATGTCGTGAGGTTATTAATAAATGTACAATTTGTTAAGCAATTATTGGCATAGCAACGAATTGCACCACCTTTCCATGTGCCAAAGTTGTCGATAAACAGGCTGTTTTCGATCTTTAAATAATCTGCGTTGATGGCCCCTCCTTCAAAAGCACCGTTCTTTTTGAAAAGGCAGTCTTTTACATAAACATTGCGGCCACTTAGAGCGCCACCGACTCCAGGTTGGCCAGTGAATATATTCCCAGCAAAATTGGAAATAAACTTGCAATTAATAAATTTTACGGGCGTTTTTCCAGCACCTGATTGGCAGAAAACCCCGCCATTATTTTTGGCCTGATTGTTTAAGAAAATAGAATTCGAAACCGTAAAATCGATATTGGCGTTGTAGTTATAAATGACACCGACTGCTACAAATTCTGCATGATTGTCATGGAAGCTACAACTATCAACCAACATTTTGAGTTGTGGGGCAGTACCGATAACAATATGAAAAGCGCCGCCCTCAATCGCATAGTTTCCATCAAATTCGCAATTTTTGATCGTAAAACCGCCCGTACCTTCGGAGAAATTGACTCCAAAAGCGCCCCCCCCTGCATCGCAACAATTACCATCAACAAAACGGCAATTATTAATAGTCAAAAAAGTAGTCATATCCGGAGACGGGCTATACATAAAAATACCTCCGCCATAACATTTATGTTGATCATCGGCACAGGGCTCGCCATTAAAGGGCCCTGAAAGCATGTTTTGGATGAGAAACCCATCAATAACAGTATTTGAATCCGTTACAGTAGCATACAAAACATTATAAGGTGGGAATATCTCGCCATTTTGTGCAACCATGTATTGACATCTTAAGATGGTTTCGTTTGCAGCAATATTGCGTTGGCTTTTATTTGCTTCCCAACCTGCAAACCCGCCCAAGAGCTCTATTCCACTTATCATATTAAACGTGTTAGTCACGCCTTCAATATAGGGCAAATAATGGCCTTTGGCCACCCATATTTCATCTCCATGCTGTGCCAAGGGCAAAGCAGTGCTTAATTCCTTAAAGGCGTTACCCCAACTGCTGCCATCATTGGAGCCATTGGCTGCTTTGTTAACAAAAATGGTAATAGCTTGAAGATTGGGATGAAATGTAAACACTAAAAAAAACAACAGAAGAAGTCTGGTATGGCACATGACAAGTAGAAAGTAACGCGCCTCGAAAATAATGCGAGGCGCGTATGGTTTGAGAGAATCAGTTATTTTTTAAAAAACCTACCCGTTCTTACTGTATTATTTGTAATCAACGTAACATTGTACATAGCTTCAGGTAAGGTTTCGAGACCTTCATTTAAACCAAAAAACAGTTTATTAGCTCCTTTTTCTACATGGACTGATTTTGATTTTGCCACCCTCCCTTGTAAATCATAAATAGTGAAAGTGGCTTCTTGCGGTTCAGCATCATTTTCAAATAATATTGAGATTTGATCCGAAGCCGGGTTAGGAAAACAAAACAAATCATTCGCTAGCTGCTTCTTATATGGTGTGCCATCATTCCTATCTGTCAGCCGCCCTTTTAGGCCCAATAATGGGGTGAGGACAGCTTGTAATTGAATATTCTCTATACATCCAAATGCATTAAAAAAACCAGTAGGGAGGCTTATACTTTCATTGTGAATATTTAAAGCGCTACCTAAATCAGTAATTGGTTGCAATGCCTTTACAGTCAGTTTGACAAGCATGCTGCCCGCAGCATTTAATGTCTGTGGCTGGCCATCAGATTTAAACCAAACCATATTTAACTTATCCTCTTCTAATGAAGAAAGGCCAATGCTTTCAGTTTTAGATAACTCTGGGAGGTTTCCAGGAGTAACATCCAACAATTCAAGTTTTTCGTGGTCCATAAACATTCCAATTTGGAACGCCTCAACTTGGCTAAAACCGCTTGCTTTAATATCAATTTCAAATATTTGGTTGGGAGCAAGCAGCATTGGATTTTGGAAACTAATGTCCCCAATGTCACAGAACTCTGGCTCATTGCCATCAAATACATCCCCAATTTTGATGCCGTCATAACCTGTTTGCCCAGACAAAGGAGGCAAAATATTGTACTCCCAACTTGAGGAGGTATATTGAATCGGTGTTACCACCTGATTGTTGATTTGCATTTGAAAGGGATTGAAATCAAATTGCGTTTGGAAGTCTTGTGGGATATATTCTGGAGTGTACAACCAAGGTGTTTCTGGAACAGGAAGTTTTTTGTAAATTCCAAGCAGCAGTTTTCTCAATTCAACTATATCAAAGGTTGTAATAGAATTGCTGCGATTTGCATCAGCGGCGATTTGGTCATAGCCCGTTGGAAGCGGCTCAATGCCCAAAATATGTTTTGAAATTAACACCAAATCATACGTTGTTATTCCTTCCAACCAGTCTCCAACGGTATAATCATCTGTATTGTAAGTTGAGCCTCCAGGTCCAAATGGATTTTGAACCGCCCCTCCAAAGACCGCCTTTGAGCCGATTTTTCTCACTTCCGCAGTTACTGTTTGGTCGAACAACACCCCGGAGAAATCACCAAACTTATTTGAAACGCAATTTGTATATTTCGTGGAAGCGGGATGCCGCCAACGTAATACAACATTTTTTAATGGCTTTGATGTTCCTTTGAACTCTACTTTGTCCGCTACATTAATAACAAGGTCAATATCAATCTTATCATTCCAGTATCCCTCAAAATTATCAAGCATCTTTAACCGCTGGCAACCAGAAAATGTTCGATTACACTGATTATGATAACTCATAATATTATGTGGTTCACCAATAATAAGGTCTTCATTATAATCTTTGTAAGGCCCTGTTGAGGCGCAACTAGATAGATTGCAACCGGATTTACACCCAGGGTCTCCCGTTTTGCAGCGGTCAATGTTTACAGGATCAAACTCTGGGAATAATCTATTCGAATAAGGATTAATCGGCCTAACATAACAATCCGCTTCAGTATCCCAACACAAATCCCCGGCAGTCATTTTGTTCGTTTCAAAAAAATTCTTAGTGCCAAAGGGTACATCATCCCGGATTACGAGTTCTCGAGCAAATCCCGTTAAGCTTTTTGGATGGTCAAGAATGGTAGGATTTGTCAGTACCTCAGGATAAAAATATAGTTGTGGCGCTCCAAATGTGTGCAGTAATCCAAAATTATGGCCAACCTCATGTGCATAAAACCCACTCTGTTCATTGTAAAAAAGCGTAGGGCCAATAGCCAGCACATTGTTTTTATAAGGTGCTGTACTCGGCCACGATCCAGGCTGAACGCCAGCTCCAAAATCCCTTTTGTCTATATAGACATTGAAGGCTGTTTTTACATAGGAGTAGTTTTCTAAAACTAAAGATGAAGCAACATCTTCATTAAACAAGACTTGATCCTCTATATAATTTACTTTGCCCAAGCGATAAAGTTGAATACCCGTCCCAGATGCGTTTGCGTTAAAATAGTCAATATTGGCATCCACTGTGGCTTCTGTAATTTCTACAGGATTAGTATTGCTCGACATAGGGTCATGGCTAAGACCATTTTCATCCCGGATTACTGTAATATATACAGGGATGTTATAAATAGTAGTAGGTGCTGCGATAAGACTTCTTTGGTAAATTTGTGGCACCTTGTTGCGCATTTGGCTATATTGCTCAAGTGTGGGGTCAGGTGTCTCACAATGAAAATTTTGTGAAACTGCCAAGTTGGATAAGCTAGCCAGAAATAAAAGCAGATAAAAATTACCTCGTAAGGCAAACTTTAGAAAAGAACTTTTTATACTTTTTGAATTTAAAGAAAAATGACAATGGGGGGGGGGTGATGTTTGAAATTTTAATAATAAATAAATTAGTTAATGTAGTG
>JBBRWA010000102.1:0-17323 GCA_038246345.1 Chitinophagales bacterium | reverse complement strand
GCCAACACATGCATGGCACCGGTAGATGAATAGGCATTTAATAATTCATTATCAAGTCCGTCTTTTACACCCAATACTAAAGCAGAAGCAATAGCTTGCTCACGTTCCCCATTTACATGCGCGCGAAGTGTGGCATCAGCCCACTGCCTCGCTTTGATGGAGTAATTGATAAGGTAATTGGGCGGATCATTACCGATCCGTTTCACATTTTCCTTTTTAATAAAATGCTGGTGATAGGTATTTCTGAAAGTTAGGCAGGTTCCTCGCTGCGCCCGGAATGACACGACTGCTTGGTTTCAAAGACAATTTAAGGTTGGTACTCGCCAATGCGAAGATATAGTTTCTTAAACCTCGCAGGTATTTGCGCAACGCGTACCTGCACGTATTTTTTTTAGTCGGCTATGTGAACTATGTGCGTTATGTGGTAAAAATACTATTTGTAGCCTAACGCAGCAAAGTCACCTCCCCCACCTTTACCGTAAGCGAGCCATCGCTGCGCCTCCATCGGATTTTATAGACATAAACATCGGATGGTGCATCCCGGCCATCCCAACTTGCATTTGGCTCCTGGCTCTCATAAATCTTTTGGCCCCAGCGGTTGAAAATCTCCATGGTTTCCACGATTGCAATACCCTCAACAACCGCCAAGCCAAACGAATCATTGGCCCCATCCCCATTTGGTGTAAAGGCATTGGGGTATTCCACAATTGGCTGCAACACCCGGAAGCGGATGGTTTTTGTCTGGCTGCAACCATTGGGTGACACCACAACAACCGTGTAGCGAATGCTCGTATCGGGAGTCATGGCGGTCGCGGTTACCTGCTCCGTGTCACCAATGTTTGTGTTGTTGTTTTCAAGCCAATTAAAGGTAAAGCCATTCAAATTTTGTGAAGGGACAATAATTGCATCCAATTGCACCATCTCGCCAGCATTCAATACACTATCCGGATCTGCCATGATACTGACCCCGAAATTGCGCAACACCTTGACTTGCACGGTATCGCTCAGGTAGCATTCATTGCCGGGAGTGCCGTAAGTGTACAAGACCGAATATTTGATGGTCTGCTCCGCATTCAAGGTTTTGGTGAAAGAAGGTGCCGTAATGCTATCGGGCGTCCACAAATAGGTGCCTGTCGCGGTTCCCGTAGCCGAGAGGGTGAAGGGCACGCCTGCACACACCATCACATCATCCGAAACGCTCAAGGTCGCCTTGAAAACCGTGACATCCAGCTTTTTTGTAACAGAACAGCCATCGACACCTGTGGCCGTTACGGTATAGGCGGTGGATTGTGTGGGTACTTGTGTGGGCGGGATGGCGAGGTTTGAGGTGAATCCCCCCACATTAGCCGTCCAGGAATAGGTAGCACCGGGTGTTGCAACGCTGTTCAGTACGATGGCATCGCCCGGGCACAGCTCAACATCCGTGGGAAACATGATCGTGGGTGTTTGTCCTTGCACCACAATTTGTACACTGTCCTGAAAAGTGCAGCCGTTTAGGGTATAATTTACGGTATAAGTTGTTGTCTGTAAAGGTGTTACATTGGTTGCCTGCGTTGTAGCGCCATTGCTCCAGGAGTATTGCCCGCCGCCTTGGGAGGAGGAAGCCGTCAGGAGTCTGCTTGTTTGTGGGCAAATGGTATCCGGTGCAGAAACCGTTAAATCAATACCGACAAATTGAACTTTAAAAGAATCCCGTACACTGCATATCCCATTGCTGGCTTCGAGATAATACGTGATCGATTGTTGTCCCAGGCCGTTGAGGGTAACGGTTGGCTGCGCAACTTGCGGAATACTGCTGGCAGGGTTTGAAGTCCAAACAAAGGTGGCCCCCGTAGTGTCGGGCAACAAATTCAATTGCAGCTGCTGTCCTCCGCACGGCATCCCGGCGGGTGGGAACTGGTACTTGGGCTGCGGGATCACATCTACTTGCGCCGTTTGAACGGTTGGACAGCCCTTGAATTTTCCCGAAAGGGTATACGTTGTGCTGCTGGTGGGGCTCGCGCTTGGGTTGAGGCAATTGTTGCAACTCAGGGAAGCCGCAGGTGTCCACATCAGGCTGTCGATACCCGGTGCCGTAGCCGTTAATGCGATCGTTTTTCCAAGGCAAATGGTTGAAACGGCTGGTAGGATGCTGATGGCTGGCGGTTCAATGACATTCACCCGAGCATAAACGGTATCCCTGCAAACGCCATTTACTGTAATCCTTTGATAAACAATCGAATCTAAAGGTTGAACAATTAAGGAGGGCTCATTGAGCGGCGATTGTTGCCAATTTGCGGGTATCCAGGCGTACATAATTCCAGGAAAACTAATTGGATCAAAAACAAGGTTGTTCACGAGTGTCACCAGTTTCCCTGCGCATATACTGGTATCCATCGGAGAAACGCCCAAATCAGCAGGCAGGCTGTCCACGTGTACAAAAACGGATTTGCTTTTGGCACAACCTGGCGCGGTTGCTTTGATGGTGTACGTAAAATTACTGCTCGGAGAAACGATGCCTGTTAATCCATCCGGCGTAATCTGGAGCTGCTGTAGTGGGCTCCAGCCGATATTGGTTCCCGGTGGCGACACGGACACATTGATCGTTCTGGAGGAGCCTTTGCAGAGGGAAATGGAATCTGGCACACTTAAATTTAGCAGAAGATCAACCGCAATAATCGACGCCTGCCCCGTTACGGTACAGCCAGGGTTACTGGCCGTCAACGTATAGTTGGTCAAACCCGCTGTTTGTGGCGTTGCCCTAGGGTTAGCGATCATATTGTTGTTGAGTGTGCCATTATTGGGCACCCAACTGTAGGTCACACCTGTTTGCACCACGGTAGCGCCCAGCAAAACACTGTCGCCCAAACAGATAGATGACGTGGAAACCAGCGCAATAACTGGTGGCTGGAACACCTTTACCACCACGGAATCATAGCGTGGAAACGGACACGCTGGGCTGGTTACTTTAATCTTGTAAATGGTGTTGCTCATCGGAGAAACAGGCAGCGGTGCCGCAACGGTAGACACAAAACCGGGAGGGTTAGATGTCCAGGAATACAGATGGCCCGGAGAAGAAGGGCCGCCCAGCGACACCACAGAGCCAGTGCAAATTGTCTGATCCGGCGAAATGGTCAACAAGGGTTGAAGCCCCGCTACAACATTGATTCTAATGATATCCGTATCGTTACAAATCGGGTTACCCACAACACAAGCTATAATAAAGACCCCTGTACTGTTGGCGGTAAATGTTGGGGAAGGGCAATTGGTACAGCTCAAATTCGCCGAACCCACCCAGTTGTAATTGCCCGGAATGGCATTTTCATTCAGGGTAAAAACGGCACCCAAACAGACCGTAGCATCTGGACCTAGATCCAGGTTCAGGCAGGTGTCACCAACTGTATTCGGAATTGCTGCCAACAAACTGTTATCTTTGAAACCGGAGCTGCTGTGTAAATCGGGAGTATTAGCGGCAAGAAAGAAGGCAAATGCGGTAAATGGAATAATTAAAAGAGATTTCATGCGAAATTGGATGATTATTGAAGGTCAAAATTACCAGCCTTTCAAAGAAATATAGTAGTTCATGCCGAAAATGTCTGCCTTCAGGCTATATATCTCGGCCAAGTTACGGGTTGAAACTCTACTTTTGCCAAAAATAAGCTGCTTTGAAAGTAAATATCATCAACCAATCGGCACATCCATTGCCACAGTACGAAACCATTGGTAGCGCTGGCATGGACCTGCGCGCCAACATCACGGTTTCCATCACCCTTCAACCCTTGGAACGCACCCTGGTGCCTACGGGTCTTTTTATGGCGTTGCCGCTAGGACTGGAAGCTCAAATCCGCCCACGCAGTGGCCTCGCCGCCAAGCGCGGGTTAACCTTGCTCAATTCTCCAGGCACCATAGACAGTGATTACAGGGGAGAAATAAAATGTATCGTCGTCAACCTGTCAAATGAAGCGCAAACGATTGAACCCGGCGAGCGTGTTGCGCAAATGGTGGTTGCGAAGTTTGAACAAATAGAATGGAAAGCGGTTGAAAGCCTGGAAGAGACACAGCGGGGCGCAGGGGGATTTGGCAGCACCGGGATTTGAGTGATGAGTGATGAGTGATGAGTGATGAGTGATGAGTGATGAGTGATGAGTGATGAGTGATGAGTGATGAGTGATGAAATAAATTGATCTTACTGAATTTACAATTATGAAAATTATTATTCCCATGGCTGGCCGTGGCACGCGCTTGAGGCCACACACACTTACCGTTCCCAAACCCCTGATTCCAGTGGCGGGCAAACCCATTATCCAGCGTTTGGTAGAAGACCTGGCGAGTTCCTATTCTGGTAAAATCGAGGAAATTGCTTACGTCGTGGGTGATTTTGGCGCTAATGTTGAGAAGGAATTGGTGCGCATAGCGGAAAAGCTGGGCGCCCGCGGCCGCATTTACCAGCAGGAGAAAGCACTGGGGGTTGGCCATGCCATTGCTTGTGCTGCTGAAAGCTTGAACGGTAAATGTATGATTGCCTTTGCCGACACGCTTTTTAAGGCCGATTTCAGTTTTGACAATGAGCAAGACGGAGTAATTTGGACTCAAAAAGTAGAAGACCCTTCTTCCTTTGGCGTGGTGAAGTTGGATGCAAATGGACATATCACAGAATTTGTAGAAAAGCCCAGCGAATTTGTCTCTGACCTGGCCATTGTCGGTATTTATTATTTCAAAAAGGGCGAACTGCTACGCGACGCATTGCAGCACATCATTGAACAAAACATTCTGGACAAGAACGAATTCCAAATAACCACGGCCCTTGAAGCGCTAAAAAACCAAGGGCTTAAATTCACCACTGCTACTGTAGAGGAATGGCTGGACTGTGGTAATAAAGAAAACATACTGCACTCCAATGCCCGTATGTTGGAATTTCATCGCGATAAAGGACAGGTGTCTGATTCCGCAAAATTTGAAAACTCGGTCATCATCCCGCCATGTTACATCGGTGACGGTGCTGTGATACGAAACTCGGTGCTCGGGCCGTTTGTCAGTGTCGGAAGCAACTCTTCCATCGATAGTGCTGTTATTACCAATAGCATCATTCAAAATGACTCCCATATCGCCAATGCGGTACTCGATTCCTCTATGGTGGGCAACTCCAGTCACTATACCGGTGCCAAGGACGAACTTGACTTGGGAGATTTTTCAAACCTCTCCAAACAATGAGGGGAATTAACACATGCTTTTTTTAAACACATCCACCGTGAAAAAATACTTGCCCCTCATAATGCTCTGTGTTTCCGCCTATGCAAACGCCCAAAACACCATTGGCGGCGTAAAAACCACCGTGCCAGAATCGGAGGTGAAAAAGCAGAGTGCCTTCCTCAACGCGGAAAAAGAGCGCTTGCTGGGCCATTGGGATAAAGCTGTTGAAGCATACAAAGCCTTTTTGTTTGAAAACCCTGATGTCGATGCGGCCTGGTACGGACTTTCCCGCACTTACGCCACCACAAAAGACATGGTCAATGCCTTTGATGCCATTGGAAAGGCCATTGCATTAGCGCCAGCCAATCAATGGTATCTCTTGTATCAGGCTGACCTTTTTGAAAAGAATGGACGGAACAAGGATGCCATGGAAACCTACGAAACCATCATCAAGCGCTTCCCTGAAACCCCTGAATTCTACGAAAAACTCGCCTACCTCGCCGTGCTGAACGAGGACCCAAAACGCGGCTTAAAAGCGCTCGACAAACTTGAAAAGATCACCGGAACAAACCCCAATAACACCGCCAAAAAGCACCTGATTTATGTTGGCATGGGCGACAACAAAAAGGCCGCTGAAGAATTTCGAAAACTTGCCGACACCTACCCTACGAACGAAAAATACCGCTACCAATTGGCCGATTTTTATGAGCGGATTGGCGATCAAAAAAACGCCATAAAAACGTGGGAAGACATCGCCCTTCGATTCCCTGGCGATCCGATCGCAAAACTAGCGTTGGCGCAACAGCCTGGTGGTACAGATATTCAGTACCTGAACGCTATTCGAACGGTGTTTGCCGACCCTAAGGTTTCCATCGATTCGAAAATAAAGGAGTTGATGCCCTTTTTGTCAAAAATAGAAGGTGGCAAAGATCCCGCCATTACCGAAAACCTTTTGACCCTGGGTGCCCTGCTGGAACAAGCCCACCCCGATGACCCGAAAGCCTGGAGCGCTTCGGGGGATATGCTTTATTTGAGTGGCCGCAACCCGGAGGCGCTGGAAAAATACCGCCAGTGTATTAAGCTGAGCCCCGGCGTTTTTTCCGTTTGGGACAACATGCTGAACATTCTCCGCGGCCAGAAAAACTACGCCGAGACGGAAAAGGAAGCTGAAAAAGCCCTGGACTACTTCCCCAACCAGCCCAAAGCATACCTGCACTACGCCGCAGCAGCCATTGCCATGCGCCACTTCGACGCGGCAATCCCACCGCTGAATCAGGCGCAAATAATGGCAGGTAAAGACGCGCTGCTACTCGCAGAAATATTTGAGTTGCAGGGAGATGCACAATTGGGGAAAGGCGATAGAAGCAAAGCCAAAGACCTGTGGATGAAAGCCTTCGACATCAGCAAAAACCCGGCGATCCAGGAAAAAATCAATCGTTTGCAGTAGCCGGGCCAGACAAGATGTTTCGAACCAGCGCGGTATCCGATAAGGCAAAAAAGCTAAATGGGTTTTGCGAGGATTGTAGCAAACAAGTCGTTCCCATCCGCTTGTCCGAAGGTTTATAACCTCCCAGGGCAAAAAATTGCAGCGATATTGATTCTGCTGCATCTGGCATACCTAGCTCCAGCGTGGCCTGCCAACCATCCGCGGCCATGCGTTCCTCCGTATGGGTTGCGAAAGGCAAACCTTTCAACTGTTGTAGCCATTGAAGCCATCGCTGCACCTGCTCTTGTGGCAGCTTTGTTGCTACATTATTGCATTGCCACAACCCAGCAGAATCGCTTTTTTGAAAGTAGAGGGTATCGGCGTTTAGCCTAAAAATTTGCAAAGTTTTCAGGTTTTCAGGCAAAAAATCCAGTACGACTTTGTTCCTGAATTCATCGATTTTCTTTGCAAAAATCGCGCGCAAGTGTTTGTCTATCAAATAAATACCGTCATGCCGGTCAATTTCGATGTACGTTGCAGCCAAATTGTCCTCCCAAATTTCCTTTCCAATTTCGAACCGTTCTTTAGCGCCATTTTTCATAAAAACCTCCACGTGGACAGCTTGTGAGGGCAGCAAACTCAAGGTGTCTCTTTGCGTGGTTTGCACAATGCGGCGGGAGCGTATAGCTGCCAATACTGTCAATATTGGGGCTACCAGGCTGTCGGCGGTGCGCACAGCAAAGTCGTCCTGGGATGCCACCCAGCCTTCGTCGCTGTGCTCCAGCAACAATTCAGCTTGCCCGGCATGGGTAATGGAAATGCGTTCAATTTTGGTGCTGTCGAGTCGCACCAGGTCGCGCTGAAATACATCATTTTTGAACCAGGGGCTGTACCGGGCAAGGAGCCCCAGGAGTAAGGTGCTGGCAAAGATGAGGAGGAGGTGTTTGTTTTTCATAAAGAAGACGAAATGGGTTACCTATCAGCGTATCAAGATTCAACAAAGAGATTGTCTAGCTTAAGTTCTTTGTCAACCAGGCCCAAACTATGCTCGTTAGGAAGCAGTCCGTATGTGCTGATAAATGTCAAAAACACCTGTTTTTTAGTATTTGAATAATGCTTGAACAAGGCGACTTTCTTTCGCAATTCAGAGGCATAAGCTTTGGTGATGATAAATTCAGTTGTCGCCCATTTGATTTCGCAAAGATTAATTATTCGGTCATCCCGATCAATCAACAGGTCAATCAGGCACCCATCCATGCCCGCTAACCCTTTTTGGTAAAATGATGAAGCCGTAGAAAAAACACCCGATATGCCTAAAGCCTTTTTTATTTCTGGCAAATGTTTGAGGCAAATACTTTCATAAGCATAGCCGCTCCATGCCCGAAAGGTGCTTTTTTGTTGAAATGTCAGCCAGGTAACCGCGCCTTCTTTGCGCATGGGTTCGATAAATTTTAGATAAAAAAGGGAGTATTCATCCGTCAAACGGTACAGAACATCCCTTTTCAACCGCCCAAATGGCAAATATTCCTCGATGAAACCTGAGTACTGCAATTCTTCAATCGTTTTGCTGAGTCCTCCACCATTTGTAAGCCCGGTAATTTGAATGATCTCAGACCTTGTCAGGCCGGACCATTTAGAGGACAAAGCTCGAACAACCGCAACATGGTTTTCTGAATTATCGAACAGCAAGGCATCTCGTCAAAAAAACGACTTGCTTTTCAGTACTTGTTGTGGATTCAAGGTAAAGAATGAGCAGTTGGAAAGCCTCCAGCCATGATTTTGGCGTTTGGACTGGAAGTGGCGACCTGGCGTATAAGTTCAAGGCAATGAAGAAGTTTTCCAACTGCTCCTTGATCGATGCATTTTGCATGCCCGTTATCTCGAAGGCAATCCTGTCTTTGTAGACTGACTGAACCAAAAATGTTTTTCCAACCCTGCGCCGCCCAATAACAGATACCAGTTCCGATTCCCCCGAAAGCAAAAGGGTTTTCAGGGTTGAGACTTCTTTTTCTCGGCCGATCAAAGTTGTTTTTTGCATTATTGCTCGCTTTAAGTAGGCAAAAATAGGTACTTAGGGCGAGCAATACAAATTTATTACTCGCTCTAAGTGGGCAAAATATGGTACTTAAAGCGAGCAATGCAAATTTCTTGCGCGCGCTACCTCAAAACAAACTCTCCAATGCGTATAAAGGAACATTAATCAACCAATCTTCCTCCCGATACGGGCTCATGGATGTTCTGATCGCCTTGCCTGTTTGGTATTTTTCTACAAAAACCTTTAAACTTTTGGCCTTTAAATTTTCTTCCGCTTTTACCTCTATGGGCAAGACAGCGTTTTTTTCTTGCAATACAAAATCTATTTCAGCGCTTGCTTTTTCAGCCGACCAATAGTAAACCTGGTTCGGGCGTTTAACTACCAGTTGCTGGCAGACGTATTGTTCTGTAAACGCGCCTTTAAACTCAACGAGAATTTTATCTTTCTCCAAAATGATTGTTGGGTCTAAATTGCCTTTTGCATTTAGCAAGCCAACATCAAGTAGGAATAATTTAAAATCGTCCATTTCCAAGTAGGCGCTTAAAGGCAATTTGCCGCTTTCAACCCGGTTGATTTTGACAATCAAACCTGCATCGGACAACCAATCAATAGCCGTCTCAAAGTCTTTGGCCCTGGCCCCTTTTTTGATTTGTCCATAGATGTATTTTCTGTTTTCTTTGGAAAGTTGGGTCAAAATAGAATGCCAAACCATTTTAATGCGGGGTACAATATCGTTTGGCGCGTATTTGGCAAAATCATTTTCATAGCCAATTAAAATCATTTCTTGGATTTCCCGCACGGCGGTTAAATCCTTGTTTTCAATATAATGTGCCACCGCTTCGGGCATTCCACCTATGAAATAATACAAGCGCAGATAAGCGATGAGTTTTTCATGAAAAGCACTAACAACGTTCCATTGCTGCTGTGTGATTTGATCTGCCAAAGCGGACGCTCCAATACTTGACAAAAATTCCATAAAACTCAATGGATTGAGTTGTAAAAAATCAACTTTTCCAACCGGAAAGGCATGTTTTTTTTGCATAGAAGTTCCTAAGAGCGAGCCTGCTGCGAGGATAAAATATCCAGGCGCTTTCTCGTAAAAATACTTGAGGGCCGTCAGTCCTTTTTCGGCCTCTTGAATTTCATCAAATATCAATAAGGTATGTTCTATGTCTATTTTTTCCTGTGTTTCAATTTCGATGGTGGTTATGATTCTTTGAATATCATAATCCATCACAAATAATTCCTTTAAGCGACTACTGCTCTCAAAGTTCAAATAAACGACATTTTTAAAGGCTTTTTTGCCAAATTCACGCATTAGCCAAGTTTTACCCACTTGCCTTGCCCCTTGAATTATCAAGGGTTTTCTATATTTTGAAGCTTTCCAAGCTACCAGTTCTTTAGATAAAAATCTTTCCATTTCCGCCGAATTGAATGAAACTATGTACAAAAATACATTTTTTCATTTGAAAAAGTGTGAATCTTTACAAATTTTCGTTTGAAAAAGTGTAAAATACAAATTACTCCGCCCAAGTTTCGAACCAATTCACAACTTTAATAGCCCTGCCACACACAGCCATCCCATCACGGCCACTACTATCCAGCCCGCAACAGCCAAAACCAACGGATGCCCATAGCCAGCCTCTGCCTTTCGACGTGAACCAGCCAGCAGTATCACCACCAGCGCTACGGGCAGAATCAGCCCATTGAGCGCGCCAGCCCAGATCAAGAGCTGTACTGGTATGCAGGTTTATTATTTCAGCTGTTGAAGGTCCTTTCTTGCTGGCGAGCACTTCGAGATCGGGGGCTAGGGAAAGATCATAGCATACCGGAATTTCCAACAATCGGCGCTGAGAAACATCGTTTTCAGACTGGTTATGCAGTTGCTACTCCACTATGCTGCACATGTATTCGAATGGTGATTCCCTGGGAAACGCCCGAAGCAAAGCAGGGGTATCGAAAACTAGGCTTAGGGAACAGTACGCCGGGATAATATCAAGGACACCGGGCAGGTTTACAAGGCGATTGTCCTGGACACCAATGTACTTTTCGTATCCATTTCTCGCCACTCCCCACACCACCCTTATCAGGAGAACCAATTAAATGAACGTGAGTCAACCCTTATTTTTAAATAAAACCCCTATTGTGTTACGCATTTGGCCGGATTCTGTGAAATAGGGCAAGTCGCGGAGAAAAAAAATAAGCGATGACTCCTATTTGAGCAAAACATACACAAATAATTGCGCATTTACCCCGAAACGTCCCCCTTTTTTCGCAATTTTGCAGCTCAATTTACACGCACATGAACTACATCGGCGAACACCTCCTTCCTGGCCAATTGGGCCATTTTTGTGTGGTGCTTTCTTTCGTGGCTGCTCTTTTGGCCACAATATCCTACTATTATGCCACAAAATACCGAGACACCGCTGTTTCTGACAGCTGGTTGAACCTGGGTCGCTTTTCCTTTTTGCTCCATGGTGTGGCTACGTTTTGCATCATTGGGTTGCTTTTTTACATACTCACAGGCAAAATGTACGAGTACCAGTACGCCTGGGCCAACATTTCTGACGACCTGCCCACGCGCTACGTTTTTTCCGCATTCTGGAAAGAACAGCAAGGTAGCTTCCTGCTTTGGAGCTTTTGGCATATTGGACTTTCAATAGTGCTCATGGTACGTGCTGGCAAATGGGAAGCGCCCGTGATGACCATCATAGCGTTAGCCGAAGTTATCATCGCCAGCATGTTGCTGGGGCTCTATTTCGGCGATTTCAGGCTCGGCGCCAGTCCTTTTGACCTGCTGCGCGATACCATGGACGCACCCATTTTTAACACCGCCGACTATCTTTCCAAAATCAAGGGCAATGGCTTGAACCCGCTCTTGCAGAATTACTGGATGACCATCCACCCCCCTACCCTTTTCCTGGGCTTTGCTTCCACGATTGTACCGTTTGGCTATGCCATTTCCGGACTTTGGCTGCGGGAACACAAAGAATGGCTAAAGCCTGCACTGGGTTGGGCATATTTCTCTGGGGCAATACTCGGTACGGGTATCCTGATGGGTGGTGCCTGGGCCTATGAAGCCCTTTCGTTTGCAGGCTATTGGGCCTGGGATCCTGTAGAAAATGCATCGCTGGTGCCTTGGATAACCCTCGTAGCAGGCATACACACCAACCTGGTGGCCAGGGCGACCGGTTATTCCATTCGCAGCACTTACGGATTTTATATCCTTACTTTCGTCCTCATTTTGTACTCTACCTACCTGACCCGCAGCGGTGTTCTGGGCGACACCTCGGTGCACTCATTTACCGAAATGGGATTGGGTTATCAATTAATCTTGTTGTTTGCCAGCTTTGCTGTGCTAGGGCTATGGCTTTGGATTTCACGCTACAAGGAAGTACCGGATGTAACCGTTCCAGTGCAGCAAAAAGTGAATCTGGTAGCTGCAGTAGATGGTACCGAAGTCGCTGCTAAGCATATTGAAATCCACAAAAACGCGGAAGAAAGTGCTGCTTCGCGGGAGTTTTGGATGTTTATCGGCGCGCTGGTGCTGCTGTTCTCTGCCGTATTGATCACAGGCGCTACTTCCTTGCCTGTTTTCAATAAAATTGTCAAGCTGTTCAATCCCGACTATGTTGGGGCTGCCCTGCGCGACCCCATTGAACACCACAACCGCTACCAATTGTGGATTGCCGTTTTTATTGGTTCTCTGAGCGCCATTGCGCAGTTTACCCGCTACAACGAAAGGAACTGGAAGGGTCGCTGGCGCAAATTTTCCATACACATCGGCATCGCTGCTGTACTGGCCGGCCTGCTTAGCTGGTATCATAGCACCTGGATTGATATCCGTGCCTGGCAGCTGTACACCCTTTTATTTACCGCGATGTTCACCGTGGCCGCCAACCTCGATTATCTCATCACCGTGGCCAAGGGCAATATCAAGATGGCCAGCGCGGCCATTTCACACGTTGGTTTTGGCATTATGATACTCGGTATTATCAGCACCGGACTGGGAAAATCCTGGATTTCGACTAATAAATTCATGATGCAGGACATGATCGAAGGTGCCAGCGCCGACGATGTCAATAAAAATGTGATCCTGCTACGGGATGCAGCGATGCCCATCAAGGGCTTTGATGCCACCTACATGAAAGATACTGTGGAGCGGCAAACGCGCACATTTTCGGTGAATTTTGTGCGAAAGGATTCAACGGGGAGCCCTACCGGTGAACAATTCACCTTGTACCCCAACGTAATGTACGACCGGCAGTTTAGCAAAATTGTAGCCAATAACCCTTCTACGCAGCATTACTGGAATTACGATGTATTCACCCTGATCACTTCGCTGCCAAAGGCTGAGCTCGATCCTGAATTCGCCAAACGCCAGGAGGACAGCCTGCAATACGTCGGACATGCCGCTGCGCCGGGCGACACCGTTTTTACGAAAAAACACGCTTTGGTACTGGATGCCATTTCAAAATCACCCCAACACCCGGGGTACATACCAGAAAAAGGCGATATGGCTTTTGGCCTGAACTTCCGCGTTTTTAAGCTAGGAGAGTCTAAGGCCTACAATGCTGCGCCGATGATGTGCTTCCGACCGGGAAAAGGCGCTTTCGGCAATTCCGACATTATCAGCCAGCTCGAACTGAAGTTCCGACTTACGGATGCCAGTCTGAACGCAGTATTCGCCGCTGAGGAGGCAGCTTACAAAGCTGATTCAGCGTTAAATTACCAAACTTTTGGCGTCAAAGCCGGGGAGGGATTTACCTTTAAAGGCATAGAAATTCAATTGGCCGACATCATCAAAGACGTAAAAAGCGATGTCTACCAGCCGGAGGAAGGCGACATAGCCGTTGGAGCCCAATTGGCCATCACGGCCCCAGATGGGAAAACAGCCACCGCTACACCCATTTACCTGATTCGGGGCAATCAGCCATTTAGCTTAAAAGCTGGTGTGGCTGAAATGGGCTTGCATTTTAGGTTTGAAACCATAGACCCGACAAACGGCGTGATGAAAATCGGGGTTGCGCAAGGGCCCGCAATTAAACCGTTGAAAATCCCTTTTGATGTGGTAGAAGACGCTCCCCGTTCCGATTATGTGGTGCTGGAAGCCATCATTTTCCCTGGGATTAACTTGGTTTGGGTGGGTGCTATTATGATGCTCTTGGGCTTGGCATTGAGTTTATGGCGAAAATTGTGGTAGTGCCCGGTAGCGCGGCCTTCAGGCCAATGTCGTTGACTTAGCGTACGTGTACATCCCTGCATTGTATGGCATCAACGTTCAAACATGTTGAATACCAAACTAGTGGTATCATTCCGAGCGAAGCGAGGAACCTGAGGAATAACGATGCCAATCATCAGGTTCCTCGCTTCGCTCGGAATGACACCACTGTTTAGTATTCAATATGGAAATTAAAGCGGAACAACTGCTTTGCCAATTGCTTCAAGCTAGGTTTTGACTTGTGTAGATTTACGGGACGCGGATCTAATACCTAGAAGGTTTTTGCCATGCTGCCATCGTCGAAATCGCTAAGTCAACCACATTGGCATAAATGCCGCGCTAACAACCTGACATTGCCGCTCATTAATAATCTATCTCCCCTTTTGTATGAAAACAAATTATGCATTTTTGTTTTTTTTCGTGCTGCTATTCGATCTGTCTGCCCAAACGGACAGCATCCTTTTCGCGCAGCCGCTGAGTGTTGCCCAACGAATCAGCCAGGCCCGCTTTTCGCTGCGCAAATCATTCCTGAAAGCTGATCATGCGGAAACTGGCCTTTGGATAGAAGCGCTTAATGGCCTGGAAAACGACACGTATGTTGGCTTGAACTGGGATGAGCGTTGGTTGCTGTATTACTGGGCCGATAATTTTGGCGCTTTATTGGCAGAGGCAAGCATATTCGGTGCCAACGAACGTGCAGCGCAGGCCTACAAACAGAGCCCTCCTTCCGACAGCCTTTTTGAATTCATTGATGCTACCGTTTACGAGCAACGCTTTGCTATTTTTCAAAAAATACAACAAGGCTTTTTGAATGCCGAGGAAAAGGCTTTTGCTTCAATGCTACTCGAATACTTGCTGCGCCTCAATAAAAATGAGGAAGACTTTTCTACACGACTTGAGGCCTTCGGAACTACATACCCTACCTCTAAGTTCAATTATTTTTTGAAAAGCATCAAGCCACGGATTTTGGTTCCGGCAAACAAAGGCTTCGGGTTTTCCGGCCATTTCCTTTCTGGCAATTGGTCTAGAGAACTGGAGCGGTCTTTAAACCCTCTTTTCGCTGCTCAATTTGACCTTTATTATTGGGTCGACCGTTGGAACGTGTCGGCTTCGACCATATTGGGCGGCCAAAAATTAGCACGGGACATATTTGACGGTTCCTATACCTGGCCCAAAAAAGACCAGTCCAACTACTTTTCTTTCGGATTGGAGTTTGGATATGACCTGATCAACAACGATAAAGTTCGGCTATTTCCCGCCATCGGTGGCGCGTTTGCCACCCTCAAGCCAGTGTCTCCTGGTGAAGATGCCAGCGACCTTGAATTGGATATTTACGATAATTTCTCGTTTTTAGAAGCGCACCTGACAGCATCGGTGACCGCAGATGCCAAGTTATTCGGGAAAAACGCGGCGGATTGGGGGGCACCCAAAGGATCCTATCATGGGGTGCGGCTTCGGGTTGGCTACAATTGGCTCAATTTCAAAAGCCAAAACTACCTACTGGCGGGAAACATGTTTTACATCGCTGTGGGGTATAATTTGTTCGCATTTAAGGAGGCGAAAAAATAAAGTCGCGGGAGTAAAAGATAAAGTCAGCTCCAACGCTTAGCGAAAGAGCTGACTCATTTTGGGGAATTGTTAAGCTTCCTCAGGCGCCTCTTCGGATGGTTCGTCCTGCTCTTCGTCGTCCTGCTCTTCGTCGTCTTGTTCTTCGTCGTCCTGCTCTTCGTCGTCCTGTTCTTCGTCGTCCTGCTCTTCGTCGTCGTGCGCTGGCTCCTGGCTCTCTACTTCAGCATCAGTTTCTACACTTTCTAACGCTGTTTCGTTTTGAATTTCTACATCGGTAATTACTTCGAGTTGCATGGTGAAAGACATTTGTGGTGAAAAAAAAGGTTGAATGATACACAAAGAAACCATGCAATTCAACAGCACACCAAATTCCAGAAGTTAAGTTGCCGTGAATGATTTTCAGTTTTATTTTACACTAAATTAATCAGTTTGCCCGCAAGGAAATACAAATTATTTCTGGACTTCGCCTCCGACGGCCCACATCAATCCAGCTTCGGCTTTTTTCAATTCAGCTTGTAATTTCAGGAGCTTTATTTGGGTGTCCAGCCAGCGTTGTTCCCGCGTGTTAAGTAGGAAAACGGAGCTTTCTCCTTGCTGAAACTTCTCTTGTTCCCCTTCAAAAAGGCGGCGGTAATTGGTGGTTATTTCCTGGAATAAGCGCACCTGTGCACGCAAATTCAGCACATCATTCCCATACTGCTGTACTTTGGCTGTCACTTCCTGCATTTTTTGCTGTAAATCAAGCTCTGTTTGCACCACTTTAATTTGAGTCAATTGATATTCGCCACGTGCTTTGCGGTTGAGCAGGGGGTAACTGAAATCCAGTCCCCATTTGATATCGTTGGCAAACACACCCGCGCCCTGGCCAGTACTGCCTGGAAAAAACTCCCAGCCATTGCCGAGCAGGTAATAACTCAGGTTGAGCGTAGGCTTGCGCTTTTCAAGTTTTAGTCGGCGTTCTGTAGCCAGTTGCCGGAGTTTCAACGCGTACAATTGTAGTTCTGGGTGATTGGATTGAGCTTGTTGCGCCAATGATGTCAAGTCTACAACGGTTTCGCTGCTCGGATCAGCCAAACTAAATTCAGGCGCTTGGGGCAAGTCTTCTGGTTTCATGGGTAAATTGTCATTTGTCCATAAAAAAACTGCCAAAGCAATTGTGGTATTTTGTGCCTCCGTTCGCGCAAATTGCAGGTCAAGCAAGCGACTTTGCACCTGAATAAATGATTCCAGGGTGTCAATGGCGGGCTTGTCGCCTTGCTGAAAACTTTCCACCAAACCCTTATGTCGGATTTGAGCCTGTGTCAAAACATCCGTCGTCACCTGCACCGATTGACGTGCCAACACCCAATTCCAATAGGCCTTGGCCGATTCCAGCATCAGATCGTTCCGTATGGCACGGCGTCTGGCGGCACTCACGTCCAGTTCTACCCTTGCCAGCTTCAAGTCGGCCCTGCGTTCGTCGAAGAGCATACCCTGCAACAGGGACCATTCCAGGCCAAGGTTTGCTTGTCCGTTTTTCGGAAGTTTGTTTTCAGGGTTCAAGAAAACGCCGTCCGTATAGTTGTAGGCAGCTTTCAGTTCCAAGCCCGCCCAGGTAGGTAGCTTTATACCTGCTTCTGCAAACTGAAAATAGTTCGCGCCATTGAAATTTTTGTTGGAATAGTTGGCGAAGGATTTAGGGTCGAAGCCTCCGCGAGCACGCAGCTGCGTGGCCTGCGCCTGGTCGAGCAAAAGATTGGACTGCCGGGCCACTGGATGGTATTCTAACACTTGCTGCTGAAAAGTGGTCCAATCCAGGGTCTGAGCCGACAAATTGTTAAAAGTAGCCAAGCTTGCCAAGAACCAAATTCCGAACCAGATGCTATGCCTCATTTTTTCCCTGTTTTGTTTTTTTCCCCTTGAT
>JBBRWA010000101.1:0-17603 GCA_038246345.1 Chitinophagales bacterium | reverse complement strand
GTTCTGTCCAGGATTAACTCGATCGCTCCCCATCGTCGCAAGAACCCCGGTTTCTGCAAGGCGATGCCTCCTGGCACAAACTCACAGAAGGCTGGCTTTATGTAAATGGCGAATACCTGGGCTCCTACACCTTGCCCGCAACAGTACCCATTCTGGCAGAAGGACCAAGCACTGTATGGCTGTACCCTGGCGTGAAGGCAAATGGTATTTTGGCAACCCCGGATATTTATCCTTTATTAACCAGCTGGGAATCGAGTTCGGTGAATTTGGTTGCGGGCCAAACAACTGAGATTCAACCCACAACCCTGTACGACCCCGCTATAAAATTCCCTTTCGGCGCGGGGCGCGGCGATTTTGATGGTGGCTCTAGTATTATTTTTGAAAACAGGGACAACGATCAAACAACCACCTATTCATTCACGACAGAGGGCGCTTTTGCCGGAAATTGCTTGCAAATGAAACTGGATACGGCACATTCCATCATTGAAATTGCAACCGAGGCAATTGCAACGTTGCCAGTGTTGGGTTTGCCGGAAGTTTGGCTTGAAATGCACTACCAATGTGACCTGCCTTTTTTCTTATTCCTGCTGTATGTCAATGATTTTGGTGTGGAAGCTTCTTATCCTGTTTTCCAATTCAACAACGCCGAAGACATGAATAAAATTTACATCAACCTCACCGATTCACTGGTAAAAACGAACGGGAAAAATTACAAACTGTTTTTTAGGGCAGGAATACCAAAGGATAACAGCGGTAAATATGCCCAACTGAATGGTACCATCAGGATAGACAATATCCGACTTGGGCACCTGTAGTAATGAATGTAGTTAGCCTGTGCAAATGTTGCGATACAACACAGGAAAAATTGAGCAAAACTGAACGAACTTGCCCATGCTGGGGCATGCAACGAAGCACAACATGTTAAACTTGCAGCGCAAGCGCCACACCTTTTACTATGGAATTGCCGACTTTGTCATGGCAATGCTTGCATGGGCCTTCTTTTTCCTGCACCGAAAATACCTGGAAGGTGCCCCCATCGACCTCAATATCCTACAGGACACTAATTTTAGTCTTGGTATCTTTATCATTCCAATTGGCTGGGTATTGCTATACAGTATTTTCGACCACTACGTCGATATCTACAGGCTATCCCGACTCAATACACTTGCCCATACTTTTTTCCTGTCTTTTCTGGGGGTGACATTTCTGTTTTTCACCCTTATCCTGGATGATGTAGTATATGGTTACCGCACCTATTATCAATCCTTTTTCACGCTGTTTGCCCTTCATTTCCTGCTTACGTCAACATCAAGGATGATCTTGCTTACCCGGGCAAGCCGACGCCTGAAAGCGGGCTTGGTTACCTTCAACACCTTGTTGGTTGGCGGAAACCAAAATGCGCTCGACCTGTACCTCGACATAAAGGGCTTGGAAAAGGGCTTAGGCAACAACTTTATTGGGTTTATTGATACGAATGGCGATACGGATCAGATAATGTCTGGTCATTTGCCAAAGCTTGGCGCATTGTCTGATATTTCGACAGTAATACATGAAAACAATATAGAAGAAGTCATTATTGCCATCGAGACTTCTGAACACAACCAATTGCGCGACATATTGAACGTACTCTTTGATTTTGGCGATCAGGTGCTGGTCAAAATCATCCCGGATATGTATGATATTTTGCTCGGATCAGTTAAAATGAACCACGTTTACGGCGCGGTACTCATTGAAATTCGGCAGGAATTGATGCCGCGCTGGCAACGCACGGTAAAGCGTGGCCTTGATATATGCGTCAGCTTTACGGCATTGCTGATCCTCTTACCCCTAATTATTTACATCGCGATTCGGGTGCGGCTTTCTTCTCCTGGAGAAATATTTTTCAAGCAAGACAGACTGGGCATCAATGGCAAGCCCTTTACTATTTTCAAGTTCCGATCCATGTATGTCAACGCCGAAGATGCCGGGCCGCAGCTGTCAAAAGAAGGTGATCCGCGCTGTACACCATTTGGCGCGGTGATGCGTAAATGGCGGCTGGATGAAATACCCAATTTTTGGAATGTGCTGCGAGGCGATATGTCCTTGGTAGGGCCAAGGCCTGAAAGGCGGCACTTTATAGACCAGATATTGGCGCAAAACCCACATTACAAACATTTATTGAAAGTACGGCCCGGCATTACGTCCTGGGGACAAGTGAAGTATGGTTATGCTTCCAATGTTTCTGAAATGCTGCAACGCCTGCGCTTTGATCTTTTGTACATTGAAAACATGTCGCTTGCACTAGATTTTAAAATCTTGTTTTACACCGCGTTGGTGCTGCTTCAAGGCCGCGGTAAATAGAAAAAACGAAGTGCCGATCTCTTGCGAGACCGGCACTCTTATTTAAACGGAAGGAAGATTATCGAATAACGACCAGTTTCTCCGTGGTCAATCTTTTTTTGTTTTGCTGTACCGTAAGAAAATATAGTCCTGAAGGCAAACTTGCAATATCCATTCTAAACACCTCCGAGTCTACCCCGGCTTCCACAACCACTTTACCGGATGCGTTTGATATCAACACGGTAGTTTCTACGGATAAAGGCGCAGAATGTTTCAAATAAATGAAATCATTGGCTGGATTTGGGTAAATTTCAACGCTTTGTTCCTGCTCGTAGGATACCGTTGGCTGACCAATTGCTGCTTGGCCGACACCCTCCCCTAGTATATTGGACATGGTCATCAGCCATTTTGACGTTGAGTAAAAGGAACAATTTGCCCGTACCCGCCAGTTATAAGCCGTTGATGGCTGCAGTCCGCTAATGGTAACCGATGTAGATGGTACCGTCCCTAAATTGCTGTAGGCGGTGGAATTCGCGTACTTCAATTGCAGGGAATAACTGCTTGCCCCCGATACTGGTGTCCAGGAAATAGCAGCCGTGGTGCTCCCTACCTGGTTGTTGTACAACGTGGTGGGAGCGTTACAAGCGCCACCACTGGTATTGCCCGTCACAAAGCTCATAATTGACCCGTAAACGGAACAATTTGCTTTTATTTTCCAGTTATAAGTAGTTCCGCTACTCAAGCCACTCAAATTGTACGCCGTGTTGCTGGTGGTGCCGGCAGTCAGCCACGTACTGGAACCCGAGGTTTTATACTGAACGGTATAGCTGCTGGCACCTGCTACGATTCCCCAGGAAAGATTGGCTGACGTAGTGCCGATATTGGATGTTTGCGTGTTGGCAGGTGGATTGCAGGAACTGCCGCCGCCGCCACTTGTGGTCGAAAAAGCGCCTGGCGTAGAATACCCCGAACAATCAGTTTTTACCTGCCAGTTGTAAGCCGTGCTCGCGCTTAAATTTCCAAGATTGTAGACCGTGGCAGTCGTGGTACCGCCGGTAAGCCATGCACTGGAGCTGGTAATTTTATACTGCACGGTGTACGTGGTCCCCCCGGCAACCGGCGTCCAATTCAAGGTGGCAGCATTTGCCGTAATATTACTTGTTGTCAAACCCGAAGGAGCCGTACCGGAAGACGTTAAACAATTAGCATTCAGCACTTTATCCCTGATTTTTGCCCCTGGGACAGTACCAAATCCTTTGTTAAAGTTGATGCCTGTGCTTGTCAGGTGACAATAGCTCATGATCGTGCCGCCGTTCACGGGTGGCGGGCCTGGCGCACAGCTTCCTTCCGGGCTCACGCAATTGTCGAGTGCGCCACCAGGCCAATTGCAAGACTGGGTATGGTAGGAGCCCAAATTATGGCCCAATTCATGCGTCACCACCTCCACAGACCAAGAGTAGGTTGGTACGTTCTGAAAGCTGGCATTAATACAGCTTACCCCAAAAGCATATTGTTTGAAACAGATGACATCTACGTAAGCGATGCCGCCGCCCAGGCTTCTGGTGCTCAGGAAATGGGCCAATTGCCCGTTGAAGTTGGTGCCAACTGTTTGGCGAAAGGTATTGAGCAGGTTTCCGATATCGGATTGACTGGTATAAGTGTCGGGTGAGGTCCAGACATAAATTTGTGAAATGGCAACCCCCACATTTTCATTGGCATACAAGGTTGCAATTTGGTTAAAAAGGCTTGTCACATAGTTCGTAACACCCGCCACGGTGTAGCCTTTATCGACATACAACTTATAATCGCATTCGAAGTAGATATTAACGGTTTTGCAGCCTACACCACGGTCTCCAGCGCCGATTTCATTGTCCAAATCACCCTGCAGCGATTGCTCATCGGAAAGGCAATTGTTTGGCGATGAAGCTTTTAAGTCTCTGGTATTGTAAAAAATGTAAAGGCCAGAACCGTCTTCCAGCAGCCCAAGCTGCCGGGTGCCTTCGGCATCGGCGACCATGCCCGACAAGCCGGTGCTGGTAAAACTCAGGGCAGCAATGGATGCTTCATTTCCACGGATGATGCCCCGATAATGTACCGATTTGTGGTACGGAAAATTCTCTTGAGCCGATGCGCCTTTTGTGCCAAGCGAGAATTCTGGCGCAAGAATTTCGACCTTTGCCAATTCCAGCTCCAAAACAGCGCCATCGCGTTGCGGAATTGAAAAGGTAATAGTGGCGGGGGCCTGGTGCAACAATTCATCAAGCGCGTCCTCATCAGCGCTCAAAATACTGGCATTGGCAACCGTCCCTTCCAAGTCGGATCGGTCGGCATTCAGGGTCAGCATTTGTACCGGGCGAAAATCGGAGGCGTTTCGATAGGCATTCAGCCATTCCGCTACCGGGTGTTGTGTTTGGGAAAAAAGGGGTGCGGGGAGCAAAAAGCTCAAAACCAGCAAAAGGGATGTGAAGGATCGGGAAGTGATTAAAAAACGTTGGTGCATTTAATATAGAAATTGGAAAGTGAAAAATCGGTTATTGGTTTCAGGGTTTCAGGGTTAAAAGGTTTCAGGGTTGCAGGGTTTCATGGTTGGAGATGCCCTTGGTATTCAGGAGAATTTAGCGGATATTGGCAACCAGTTTCTTTGGAAAAATGAGGACTTAAATGACTAATCGCTCTATGCCAAAAGCACCGCCAACCATGAAACCCTGAAACCTTTTAACCATGAAACCTTTTTTTTGTCAATGAACTTAAATTCAACCCTGCTCGATACCATGCAAGCGCCTTTTGAGCAGCTATCACGCGGATTTTTTTACGGCGATGGCCTGTTCGAAACAATTCGGGTTTTTCGGGGCCATGTACCGTTTATGCACCTGCATTGGGCGCGATTGGAAGCGGGATTAAAAGTGCTTGGCTTTGAGGTTCCCGCTTTTTGGTCTGCTGATTTTTTTGTGCAGGAAATCCTGCGAACCGTTCGGGGCAATGCCCGGGTTAGGATCAGTGTTTGGCGTGCGCCGGGCGGATTGTTTTTTCCGACAGACAACAGGCCCAATTTTCTGATTACAGCGACTGCGCTGGAATCTGATGTTTTCGTTTGGCAGGAAACCGGTCTTGCAGTCCGGCATTGTTTGGGTGTTCAATTGGCTATTGACGCGCTATCCGGGTTGAAAACCCTGGGCGGCACCCGATACGTCGCGGCGGCCATGGAGGCCCGCAGTGCCGGGGTAGATGATGTGGTTATCTCAAATGCACTTGGACATGTCAGTGAAGCGAGTAGCAGCAATATCTTTTGGATTAAAGGCGATACAGTTTTCTCTCCGGAACGTACAGCTGGTCAAGTAAGCGGTACATTTCAACAATTATTGTCTGCGGTATTGCAGCAACAAGGCATCGTTATCGTTGAAAAAGCCTGTACTTTCGCCGACCTTTTGGAGGCCGATGAGCTCTTCTTGACCAATGCTATTCAGGGTATTCGATGGGTGCAGTTTTTAGAGGGAAAGGAGTTAACTTGTGAAAAATCTATTTATTTTAACAAATTAACGGTCAAATACTTAGAGGCTATTTTGAATCAAAAAACCTGAAATAAAGCTCCTTTCAAGGCGGTCGTTTCAGCGCGTAAAAGAGGCCCAAATTTTTTTTTCAACAATCCAAAATTTAACATTTCACGCTATGTCAACGCGTCGTTCCGCAGCCGTCGGGTTCATATTTATAACTTTGCTCATTGATGTTATCGGTTTTGGAATCATCATTCCGGTGATCCCAAAACTTATCATGGGGCTTACTGGAAAAGACCTGAGCCATGCCGCGCAGGTAGGTGGTTGGTTGATGTTTTCTTATGCCATCATGCAGTTTATTTGTGCACCCATTTTGGGTGCCTTGAGCGATCAGTATGGCAGGCGGCCCATTTTATTGGGTTCTTTGTTTGGCTTTGGCATCGACTACCTTTTTTCGGCCTTCGCGCCGACGATAGGCTGGCTTTTTGTTGGCCGATTGCTGGCAGGCGTATTGGGCAGCAGCTTCACCACTGCCTCAGCCTATATAGCAGATGTGAGTACCCCGGAAAAGCGGGCACAGAATTTTGGACTGATTGGTGCCGCCTTTGGCATCGGGTTTATCATCGGTCCCGCACTGGGCGGATTTTTGGGCACTTATGGCCCGCGTATGCCCTTCATCGCCGCGGCAGTGCTTGCCTTGCTCAACTGGCTTTACGGCCTTTTCATATTGCCTGAATCCCTCGCACTGGAGCATCGCCGGAAATTTGACTGGAGGCGCGCCAACCCCATTGGAACCCTGTCGCAATTGCGGAAATACCCGATCATCAGCGGCTTGTTGGTATCGTTGATTCTGCTCTACGTTTCAGCATGGGCAGTGCAAGGAGGTTGGTCATATTATACCATGGAGAAGTTTCATTGGGATGAAAGGGCCGTGGGGATTTCACTGAGCGTCGTAGGGCTTTTCACGGCCATCATACAGGCAGGCTTGATCCGTGTCATTATTCCAAAACTTGGCCAGGAACGCGGCGTGTATGTTGGCCTAAGCTTGTACTGTCTGGGCTTTTTGTCCTTCGCATTTGCCACGGACCGCTCGATGATGTACGCAGCCGTGATACCCTATTGCTTTGGTGGCATTGCAGGGCCTTCCTTGCAGGGAATCATTTCCACCCAGGTTTCACCCAATGAACAGGGAGAGTTACAAGGGGGCCTTACCAGCATGGTGAGCGCTACCACCATTGTTTCTCCGCTTTTAATGACCAGCATATTTTCCTATTTTACGGCAGCAGATGCCCCGATCTACTTTCCGGGGGCGGCGATGCTGACGGGAGCTGTGTTGACGTTTTTGAGTGCGGCTTGGGCGTTTAGGACGTTGCGGGTGAAGTGATGGCGTTGATAGTTGTTCGTTGATAATTGATCGTTTCGGAGCGCTTCGTTATCGTTTAATACTCAAGCAATGGCAACGTTCTGGTAGTACCGCGTTTACGCCAATGTCGTTGACTTAAGATATAGATCAAGCGCTAAGATCACTACCGATCCAAGATGGAAAAAATGATCTTCTGGAAACGATTTTTTCTGCTCGGGTGGATTTGCAATCTAGCATCATGATAGGGTATCGTTTTGGCGGGAAGAAAAGAGAATGACTGCGGGTTTCTGGGAGGCAAAGTTAATGGAATACATGCGCTTAAATCCATTCCGTCCCCACTTCCACATCCAACGGCTGGTAATTAATATACTGCACAAACCGGGGAAGTTCAGCGGTATTCGGACTGCTGCCGTGCGGCAATGCTTGGTGCCAAATGATAAAATCGCCGGCATTGGCAGCGATCGGAAAGCTGCCCAGCGCATGAAGGTTTGCCTCGCGCGGATTGAAGCCCGGCGGCAAACTGTTGATCCACGACTCTATTCGATTTTGAAAGCCAGGAACTACCGTGAAAGCGCCCTGATTGGATTTGGTGTCCGACAAATACATCAAACCCAATACGCTGAAAGGAATGGGTAATTTCAGGCTGATGTCCCAATGCAAATCCGGCCCCTGAAATTTGTACGAAGGCGTCTCGGGGGGATTGAAACTAACCCTGTCGGTATTGACCCACAAGTCTTTGTGCCCGTAAAGTTGCTCATAAGCTCTCCGGATACGGGGCGCATGGCGGTTTTCGTCCAGCTGTGGGTGCTGAAAAAGTTGCACCATAATTTTCTGCTTGGCGGGGTGACTGTTGTACCAGGTCGCTGGGTTGTCGCGCTCGATCTCCAGGAAATCGCAGATGGCCGCAATGCTTCGATCACAGGCTTCCTCCGTTATGACCTTGCGTACGATGACATAACCGTTGGCATCCCAAAACGCCAGATCTTCCGCAGTGAGCACCGGAGGCCCTTCCGGCGCTTCGGAAGCGGACGTTCCCTGATGGCTAATTTGGGCGTTAAAAGCCTTGATCTTCGCCTGGTCTGGTTGTCCGTTGTTCTGTTGCAACACCCATTCCTCAAACGCCTCAAAATCCGTCGAAGCCTGATACAGGTGCGTGATGATTTGCTCGATTCCAAGTCCAAGCGCCGCGAATAACAACACATCCAAATTCCATTCTTCATTAAAGGCGCCCTGTTTGACAGCACCTCGCCTTATCAATTGCACACGCTCCCAATAGCGTTTCAGGTGCATCACACCAAGCGAGCCTGTGGCAGCGGAAGGGCTTAGGGAGCGTTCTTGTGTGGTCATACTGGATTCTTATTTCAAAAAGTCAGCGGTATTGTTTTGGAGCGACCAAGATAATAACATTCTGCCTGCCAGGTGTCCACCTCCCTTTGCTAAATCTCCCTTCTCTGCCAAACGCCCTGCGTTGGTGTTCTTCACGCAGGAAACGTATACCACGATGTACCCTGACCGAACTAAAGCCAAGCGCTCCGAAACAAACAAACAGTAAGGAACAACTAACAACTGGTTTTTTCCGTTTCTTGCACCCAATTAAAAACTAATATTTAATCATGCGTACCGCCTTTTTCGCCTTCCTCTCACTTATTCTACCAAGTAGCATTTCAGCGCAATGTGCTGAATTTCAATTACTTGAACTTCAAACCATCAAACGTGCCTCAGATGCCCAAAAAGAACGCCAAATCCTTCATCTCGGCTTTGACCTGAATGCCAAAGAGGGCAATTCCTTCCGATACAATAAATGCTGGAACACCCATCGAAAGGGAAAATCCATCTTTGATCAGGTACTGTACTGGAATACCGCCTCAGGCAATATTACCTACCTGACACCCGATGAAGAAGCTTTTTTAGCGCTCCGCAAATCAATTGAAGGGCGACATGGCCAAACCGGTTCGCTTGGTGCCTCCGACAGCTACATTGGACAAATGTTCCGGTACGAGTTTGGCTCAAGATGGCTGGATGGGATAATGCACTGGTCAGTTGAAATTTCAAATAGGTGAATTTGACAACTGGCATACCTCTAATGGTCATTAGTTACCATATAATTGCGTACTTTTGGCACAATATATGCTATAGCATCATCAATCTTGCGCTCCTTCTGCGATTCCTTCCTCCTATACATTAATCTATGTTGTTTTGGCAATCCACCTTATACAAGGTAAGCCATAGCTATATCTAATCAACACCTACAAAGCACACTTCATTTAAGCGATTTTGACATTTCACCAATTCAAAGCCTTTTAATGAAGCATTACATTTACACCATCGGATTACTCCTCCTGGTTTCACAAGTATTATCAGCGCAAATCTCCGTACAAACCGCAGGCACCAATGTCAGTTGTTTTGGCGGAGACAATGGCAGCGCTATTGCTACAGCCAGCGGCGGGAGCTTGCCCTACAGCTTCCTCTGGAGCAATGGTGGCAACAACAATTCTATTGCCAATCTTTCTATGGGAACTTACAGGGTTACAGTCACTGACAACGCAGGAAGTACTGGCACCAAGTCTGTTGTCATCACGCAACCACCACTTTTAGGGGCCACTTTGAATGGCCAGCCTCAAATTTGTGTGGTAGCACCAGATGGATTTACGTATGCCATTCCTACTGGCGGCACCCCACCCTACAGCTATTCCTGGACCAATGGCGCGCAAACCCAGCTGAACAACCACCTGACCGCCAACAGCTACGCCGTTACAGTAACGGACACGCGGGGCTGCACGACCATTCGCAGCTTTACCGTTGGCTTTCTGGGTGTTGGTCTTTTCTTGATTCCACATGCCGATGCAGCCTCCTGCCCTGAGCCAGACAATGGCGCAGCATCCATTGCCGCCTTATCAGGAAATGGTCCTTATCAATATCAATGGAACACGGGTGCCAGCACGGCGGCCATCAACAACATTCAAGCTGGAAACTATGTGGTGACGGTAAGCGATGTGAACGGATGCTCTGCAACCAACACTGTGACCGTGGAGCAAGAAAATGTGGAGCCTGTCACGATTGACATACCTACCCTTCAATGCACCGCCGAAATTTATGATTATGAATCTACGGCCAATTACCACGTGTACAACTGGGAAGTTAGTGATCCAAGAGATAGTATTATCGGCAGCAATAATACGCCACAGATTCAGGTAAAATGGGGCGCTGAAGGCCAAAAGCTACTCTCTGTTTCCATGATGGATACCTTGACAAATTGTAGCACAGCCATGCATTTCAAGGTTACCGTTTATGTATGTGCTGTTAGCGCGCAAACGATAACCCTTGAAAGTGTAATAGCGACGCCCAATCCCTTTGATCAATACATCAGTATTGTAGGAAACGACCATGATATGACTGGTGTAGTTTTGCAGGTATTTAGCCTGTATGGTGCCCTCGTCGCCAAGAAGGAAATTGCTGGAAATACCGCGGTGCTGGATACAAATGAGCTTCTACCTGGGGTCTATCTTGTAAAACTGGCCGATGGGGACGCAATTAAAACCTGGAAAATGATAAAAGGGTAGCTTTGGTAAACGGCATGCCCGTTACACCTAAAAAAGTCGCACACAACGGTGTGAAAATATCCGGCAGCATGCCTTTCAAGGCAGGGTAGGAAAGGCAGAACGCTGTGGCAATTCCAAATACGGATACACCACCTTCGACAAATATAGCCCTTGCGGGTGCGCACCTGTGATGATCTTCGGCGTTTTTTTGTCCCGAAGATGCTGTTCAAAAGTTTCCACCCGCATCCTCCCTTTGCCGATTTCCAGCAAGCGGCCCACCAGGATGCGTATCATACCCCGGAGAAAACGGTTGGACGTGATTTGAAAGTGCAAACGATCGGCATGTTCGTCTGCCCACAAGCTGGCGGCACTTACCCGGCAGACGGTGTGTTTGTTGCTGTTAGGCGACTTGCAAAAAGCGTAGTAATCGTCGTATTGTGTCAGCAGCGCAATGGCCGTTCTCATGCTGGCTAAGTCTAGCGATTTCTCGGCGTAATAGGCACTGGCACCGTTTAAAAAAGGATCTTTATTCGTGTGTATAAAATAGTCGTAGGTGCGCGAGATGGCATCAAAACGAGCATGCGCCTTGTCGTGCACCGGTATTATTTCAAAAACAGCAATGTCGGGCGGAAGGGCGTGGTTGAGGCGAAACAGCAGGTCTAATTCCTGGCCTTCTTCAATATCAGCGTGAAAAATATATTGACTGGCATGCACTTGCGCATCGGTACGGCCACAACCATTAACGGTGGTCGACGTTTTCAACACGTTTTTCAGGGCGTTTTCAATAACTTCTTGTACCGCCAAACCAGATATCTGCCGCTGCCAGCCGTGATAAGGGAGTCCGTTGAAGGCGATATGGAAGAAAAAGCGCTTGATAATATCGGCTCAAAGTTAGGTATTTGGAGTAATCTTGTGCTAAACAATAGTACTTGGCACATTATGAAGAATAAAATCATTGACACCCTCAGGCTAAAAAACGAGCAAGAGAGCTTTACAATAGTTCGGAAAAGCATCGAAGACGGCGCTGTTTTTTCTGGCACTAATCTTTGGGTACTGTTTTTTGCCATACTTATCGCCTCCCTTGGCCTGAATGTCAATTCAACCGCAGTCGTCATTGGCGCGATGCTTATTTCCCCGTTGATGGGCCCCATTATTGCTATTGGGGCCAGTGTCGCCATCAAAGACCTCAATTTATTGCGCAAAGCGGTTCGAAATTACCTTTTCGCAGCAGCTGTGGGGCTGACAGCCTCTACCATCTATTTCTTGCTGTCGCCCATAAATGAAGCGTACACTGAAATTCTTGCCCGCACACAACCTACCGTTTACGATGTACTTATTGCATTTTTTGGCGGATTTGCTGGAATCATTGCCTTGTCGAGCAAACAAAAAGGAAACGTTTTGCCTGGCGCTGCCATTGCTACGGCATTGATGCCACCGCTTTGCACCGCCGGCTTTGGACTGGCAACCGGCCAATTCACCTACTTTTTTGGTGCCTTGTATTTATACCTGATCAACACGGTATTTATTGCTGCTGCAACCATTCTAACCGCCTATTTCTTAAAGTTTCCCGTAAAAAAATACGAAGACCCGGATTTTGAACACAAGGCAAAGAACATCGTTTGGGCAGTTATTATCCTGACACTTTTACCCAGCATTTATTTAGGTTATGACCTGGTTCAACAAAATGAATTTAAGGCTAAATCCAAAAAATACATTGAAAATGAGGGGGTGCTCCCGAACGATTATTTGCTAAAAAAGGAAATTGATGCGAAAAACAAAACAATCACGCTCACTTATGGCGGTCAGGTCATTGCTGATTCGACGATCAACAGCCTCAAAGACAAACTTAAATATTATGGGCTGGAGGGCGTGACTGTGGTGATAAAACAAGGATTTTCCATACTTGAACAAGACACCAAATTCATCAACAACGCACAAATCAACCAACTTGGCCTTGCCTTAAAGCAAACCGAAGCCCAAAGATTGATTTTGAACGCTAAACTGGATAGCATCAACAACCAACAATTGATCAGTCAACAGTTGTTCAAAGAAATGAGAACCCAATACCCAGGGCTGAAAGAAGCCGTAATTCAGCCCGTTGCACTGGAAACAGATACCACCTCCAGCCAACAGGCCATATATTTGGTCTTCCTTGACTTCAACCCTTCCCTCCCTATGAGCGAACAAACCAAGCTTGAAAAATGGCTTAAGGTGCGCTTAAATAAACCTGAAATAAAGCTGGTCTTCCAATAGAGCATCAATGTTTTTCCCAGGTTTGGTAGCGCAGCCAATTGTCCGTTTGAAGGCCTATAAAATAAAGGCCGCTGGGCAAATCAGCCGTATTTACTTGCCATTGCTGCTTGTCTTCTATGGAAGGTATTTGTATCGTTGACATCAACTGGCCCGTAGGTGAGCTGATGCGCAATTGTGCCTGAGAAACGGTTTCACCAAAATAGGTCAGGATGAATTGATCAGAGCCTGGGTTTGGCTGCAACATGAACTTAGCTGCCGCTGCACCGGATTCAGCAGAAACTTGTCCATTCCGCTCTTGTATCTCCGGATTATTGCTGTTCGATCCTTCCGTGCAGGTGGTCACAACATTGGAACATAGGGAAGTAGCTGTAGTGGTCGAAACATCCTGGTAGTTTTTTGCCCAGCAATAGTACAATTGTAGCGTTTGGGTAGTCCCGTTGCCGGCATTCAAGAGCCAACGCAGGCTGCTATTGTTGACGTATTGAATATTGGCTTGAAAAACCGGTGCCGTCAAAGGAACGCCATTCAAGCTTGACTGGCCAATATTTAGCCCGTTATTTGGCAGTCCTGCCAAGGTGATTTGGTCGTTGACAGCAATGTTGCTCACCACCACTTGGTAATATTTGTCATTGCCACTGCACCCACTATTCGAATGCGGAATACGCTTGAAGGAAACTACAGTTGGGCAAGTGTTTGCCACTAGCGTTGTCAGGCGAATAAATGCCGGAGCCCTCCGGATTGTATGGAGGGTGGTGGTTCCAGCGAGCATTCCTGTAGCTGCAGCATAGCTTTGCCCCACTGCCAGGCTTTCGGCAAAAGTCTGGGCCATCGACGATTCAATGGCAAAATTCCCAGGTAGCAGGCCACTCCAATTGACCACCTTGCTAATCGGAATATTCTGATTAATAGTAGCGTCCGTCGTTTGTGATGGAGACCAGAATACCAGGTAAGGGTCTGTTCCATCAGGCTTTGCCAGCAAAAAAACAAAGGCATCTGCAGCCTCCACCAGGGCCTTGTAAAACACATGCCCACCAAAGCGTGCTTTCAAGTCCAGCATACCAAACCAGGAGGGCTTGGGGGTGGCACCGTGCGCTACCAAGGGCGATGGCCATGCGCTGTTATTCGGATCCGTGCCCAGTTTCCAGAACCCACTGCTGCTGTACAAACCATTGTAATTGGGGTCGGAGCTTCTGGCATGGTCGTAGGCATTGTAAAAATATACTTTTTCATAATGATAGCGGCTGTGCAATAACAAGCCCCGGATCAAATAGGCTGATTGGGTCTTTTCGCCCACACCAGCCGTTGGATGGCTGTCGTAGCCATATTCTGAGGACCATAATCGGGTGTCGCGCAGGATACCAGTCGTTTCATTTTTGTTGGCCATTAGCCAGCCCGCCATATTTCTGATCTGCCATGCTTCAGACATTGGGTTCTCTGGATAAGTCCAGGTAATAGTGCCCGGTAAAAAGCTGTATGGATGGCAATCAATAGCCCCCAAATCCTTGAGGATATTACAATCTGGAACATCCAAATAATCGCCAATGGCATCATGGCGTGCCAAATCCCCGCCGCAATTGGAAACATCACGCAGGAATTCAGTACAAGTATTGTCCCGATATGCCTGGAAAGCACTGACCACCAAATTCATTTTCCAGCCGCCCAGCGATTTCAAGCCATATTTACTGTTGAAGGCATTTCTGGCACCAGCCAGCAAATTGTGGTAGTCTGATTTTATGGGGTAATCCCACCATTCGTTTCCAACCTGGAAACTGGATACCAGCATTTGACTACCAATACCATTGGCTGGCGCCAATTCATCAATGAATTTTTTGGTGTAGTTTTCAAAAGAAGCACCGATACCAGCAGGCCCTAACATCGACCAATCACTTTCTTTGTATACCTTATCTTTCCAGGACATCGGCCCATATTGCAATAGTTCTGTAGCGGCACAAATACTGGTAAAACCATGGGTGTTGCGGTATAGATTGTACAGCGCTTTGTTGCGCCCCATAAAGGCTGGTGTTCCTTCCGGAAAGGTGTTTTTTGGCTTAATATTCTGGTCGTAATTTAGCAGTACGTTATTGAAATCCTCATCCGTGGTGTGAAAATTTCTGAACTGGGTGGTAAGCTGGGTGATTTGGTTGGCAATTGAATTTTGGAAGGATCGAAAAACAAGCCCGCCATCATTGACACCAATCATAGACCCAAAGGTGAATTGGCTTGGTTTGTTGAAATCGCTGTTAAGTTGTACAATTTGTGCCTGACTTAAATTTTTGCCGTAGTTTTTATTGGCCAAACAAGATGTAGCCGCTGATTCGGTAGCGAAAGTAGTTGGCACTGAATATGCGCTTATTCCAGCAGTGCAGGTTGCTTGAATACGCACCTGATACTGCGCAGCAGGTGCTAAAGGAGGGTTCAAATATGCCAGTGAAGGCGGAATATCAACACCCTCCGTAATCCAGTTACCTGCGGTACCAGGCCTGTATTGGAGGTTGTAGGTCAACACGTTGTTACCAGCTGTCAATTGCACCGAAGCACTGGTAACATCTGGAATAACCACAGGTGCCGCTGGGGTCGGGCATCCTGCTGTAACAACCCGTGTAAAACGGGTAAAAAAACTCGATGTAGCGCCACAATTTTTTTTAATTTCTACCTGATAAGCACCGGCAGACAAGCCTGAAATAGTAAATGGTGACAAGGAAACAGACATCGCATTAGAGAGGATCATCCAATCTCCTGTAAAGCCAGCCCGATACCGTATGGTATGGCTTCCTGATGAGTTCCAATTGACTTGGAGCATTCCAGGAGTGGCTACCACTGAAACGCCCGTGGGAGCGCTACAAGTCTCTGTAGCACTTTTTGTCACATAACTTACGGCTGGACCCCATGCTGAAAATGAACTACCACAAACGGATCGAATCTGGATGCGGTAGGTGGTGCTTTTCCTAAGGCCAGTCAATAGGTATGGCGCTACAACAGGTGCTTCGAAAACGGTTTTATCACCGGGGGCACTGGTCTCCCAGTAGCGCAATTCGAAGGCATTGGCGCCATTCACCGCAGACCAATTAAGGCTGAGGCTATTTGAAGTTTGTTGGACCGAAAGCCAGGGAGCCTGTGGAACGGTGCACTGGGCTGAAAGCCCCAGCGGCAATAGTAATAATATGGAGCATAATCCCCAATGAAGCAGTGGTTGTATACGGTACATAAAAGGCGGTTTAGATTAAAAGAATTTTTTGGGAATCGACAGCTATTCTTTGATGCAACTGCTGTATCAAAGAAATCAAAAGTAGACAGATGAGATATATACATAAATTAAAAATCCACATTTGTCAGATTCGCGACACTTTTAACCCATTTCCAGATGCAACCAAATAATGTTCTGCTGTATGAAGAAACCTTTTTTAGATTAGTTTGGTTGGAATCCCCTATACTTGCAGCTGCTAGCGAAAAACCATTCATGCATTCTGATAATACACCAACAAGACAACAGGCTCTAGGCATTGGCATGTGATATGCCAGGTTAGAGCCTGTTGTCTTATTTTACGTTTTATTCATTGAGAAACAAAAGTGGAGTCCAAAACCATGTCAAAAAGGGGGCGTAGCCGAAAAGCCAAAAGAGTAGGAATTATTCACCAATAAAATGAAAATTTAAAAATGGAACAATCAAAAGTGGACATGTTTATCATGTCAAATGGCAAATTTTTCGAAGGTTACCAATTGCCCGCTATCCGCGATAGCATTGCCAGTCTCGACGATTCAAAATGGAGCGTACTGCAAACCATGCAATTTAAAGACCCAACAACCATGCTTATTGTATCGCTTTTGGGTGGCACTTTGGGTGTCGACCGGTTTATGATTGGCGACACGGGGCTTGGCGTGGGCAAACTCTTGACTTGCGGTGGATTTGGCATTTGGGCTATTATTGATTGGTTCATGATCCAAGACGCAACCAGACAAAAAAACATGGCACTCCTGCAACAAGTAATGTATTAATGCCTTCCCACAGGAACAACGTATACCTACTTTTATCCGTAGCATGTATGGCAGGGTATATTTGGCTTTATTTTGCATACGCGGCAACACCAGATACATCTGGGCCTTTCGCTGAAGTCTGCATTATAAAGCATGCAACGAATATACCCTGCCCTTCCTGTGGGGCTACCAGATCGGCGCTCGCCTTGCTGCACGGCGACTTCCTGGATTCATTGTATTGGAACCCCATGGGCATATTGTTGCTCATCATCCTGCTTGCAACCCCAGCTTGGGTTTTATATGATTTGTGCGCAAAAAAAACAACCCTCCAAAAATTCTATTTCAACACAGAATCTTTCCTGCAACAAAAATCTGTTGCAATACCTGCAATTATTTTGCTCGTTGGCAATTGGTTCTGGAACATCTATAAAGGACTATGATCACAGTAGAAAAATTTGCGTACCAACCGGGCGACCATGAAGCCGAAAAAGCCTCAAACAGTTACCTGATGTCGCTGATCGCCGTCATGGGTGGACTGCCATTCCCCATCATCAACCTTTTGGCCACCTTGATATTTTACCTCGGCAACAGGAATGCCCCGTTTTTTGTGCGCTGGCATTGTACGCAAGCCCTTTTGTCGCAAGTTTCCCTGCTTTTCATGAACAG
>JBBRWA010000100.1:0-17610 GCA_038246345.1 Chitinophagales bacterium | reverse complement strand
CCGTTGCGGGTTTGTTTGGCCAATTCATACGGTACGCCGCCAATGATGAAGCAGGTTTGGCGCAAGTTGGCGGGAATTTGATTTGATTTGCTTTTTACTTCTGCACTGACCGCGGCGGCAGGCGTTTGGTTTTGGTAGTATTTCGCACCTGGCAGCTCAAGGGCACCACTGGGGTTCCAGGAAATCTTGGTGTTTCCGGAGCCGATGTCTACAATGAACGCCCGGCTGGCATAGGATTGCGGCAACGCCGCTTTCAAGGCATATCGAGCTTCTTGCTGCGGTGTAACGACGTTGACAACATAACCCATGGCTTTCAAAGCAGCGTTGATTTTGGGCATTATGTCTTCTTTTTGTGCACCACTGCTTACCACAAAATGGATGTCGCGGGCACCTACGCCAAAACCAGCCATGTCAGCAATGTAGCGCCGCAGTCCGCTTTTTACGTCTTCATCTGTGGCAAGCCCCTCTTTTACGAGGCTCACTCCAAACTCCGCTTTTTCAAGCTTCCAGTTTTTTTGCGCATCGATTCTGACGATGAAAGAGTTAAAGCCTGTGGCACCCAATTCAACCACCCCTTTCAATTTGCCGTTAACAGGTGCTGGGGCTGTATAGGTGAATGGTGCCGGCGAGAATGAAGCGCCTGTTTTCCCCCAGGTACTGGAGGTTGTACCAGACCCGCCTTGCTCTGGAGCAGTTGAGGTCGGTTGTTCTGTTTGCGTGGGTACGCTCACATCAGATGATTTGCCCAGATTGGGTAAGAAATAACGCACACCAAAGAACACGCCAGCTACAATAGCCAAGGCGATTAGAATGCGTGAAAAACCGGTTAATTTTGCCATGGTCTCAGTACGTTTTGAATGGTTGATGTTTGAAATAATTGCTCAAAAGTCGTGTTTTTTGAAGGATAGCAGAAGGTTTTTCTGCAAAATGTCTTGGTTGATCGACGCAGTATGTTAGCGAGAGACTATTCAAGCAGTTTTTAAATTTCCAGAAAAACCCCCAACATGCTCGAATACGCCATATTCAATTACAACTCCAGCAACCGACCTGGCATCACCTCCACAACACTGCCCTCCGCCAAAAACACAGAACTTGGCTCTCCTGCCAGCACTTTTGAGAAAATAGGACCATATTCATCCAGTGTTGGCCCTTCCAGTCTAAAATTGTTCACCGCATACGCATCCCAACGTGGATGGCGTACCTCATACTCCACCGTGCGCTTTTTGTCCCTTCGCTTCGCGTATCCCCAATAATGCTCCGTGATAAATTCCGCTTCGCTGCCTGCGGGAATAGGCTGGGCGAGCGCAGCGTGCTCAGCACTTATTTTACACCAATTTCCCCCAAAAAAAGGTTTCCAGGCATAGCTTGTCTGATGCACAGCATTGCCATAATCCCATGTGTGCTGCATCAGCCGCGTTTCATAATGTTCCCCGTAAAAGG
Organism: Chitinophagales bacterium; assembly: GCA_038246345.1. Lineage (GTDB taxonomy): Bacteria > Bacteroidota > Bacteroidia > Chitinophagales > Saprospiraceae > M3007. The sequence continues at coordinate 16,170 of JBBRWA010000100.1, read as the reverse complement.
TATTGGCTACCCATGAAATGGCTGGTTTTGGCACTATTTCCTTGATAAACACCGCCCCCCTGCGCCATTCATTGCCCACCTTTCGGCGCACGTAAAAGCGGAGGTTTACTTCCTCGAAATTGATGTGCAGGGGAATGTGGACACCTTTGACAGCGGTGTTCAAAAACATAAACCCGACCAGGCTCACATAGCACTTATCCTCCCAATAATCCAGCTCCGTGCCAGGTGGCACAAAAACTTCCAGGTAGGACGGCGGCACAACATAGTTGGCCATCAATAACTTACGCCATTCAGCGCTCAAAAATGCCCGATCTTTAGATTTCATTTTTTAATTTGATAATGAGATAATTCGATAATGTGATAGTAGGCATCCGAGCAAGTAAGGAATTCGGTCAAAATCAATCGAGGCGCCTGGTGAGCGCATCATTATCAAATTCTCCCATTGTCCAATTATCACATTAATTATTATTTTTCCCAGCTATTATCCTTCTGCCGCACATCCGGGATCGTCTTGCCACCGAGCGTCACTTTTTTTAAAGTTTTCCCAACAGTGGTTTCAAATTGAGCCGTTTTGCGCCCTGGGTCTTTCCAAATACCCGCCGTTTCATGCCTTGTCTCTTTGCTCCCATCGGTGTAATACAGCGTTAGGTTGATCGGTACGGGAATATTACCCTTATTGTCAACATAGATGACCTGTTGATTGCCACCAGTGGCGTTGTCGAGGCGGGCGACGGAATTAATGGCCAAATCTGGGTACCCAAACTCAAAGAACCAGGGTTTCCAGAACCAGTTTAAGTTTTGACCCGACACATCGTTAAAGGTATTAAAAAATTCATAAGGGCCCGGGTGCTTACTTTTCCATCGGTCCATGTAAGCAGTCATACACTTGTGAAAAGTCTCGTAACCGAGATGGTCGAGCAATTGTGTGTAGGCTAATTGTGGGCGCGTGTATGATTCGAACCAATAGGTATTGCCATTGATGTTTTTTGAAGGCACCATAGGTGGAACGTCCCAATCGTTGCCAAAGCCGCCGCCCCAAATTTGGCTTTTGGTGTTGGTCAAGGAATCACTGGTGAAATGTTCGAAAAAGTTGGCCCAACCCTCGTCCATCCAGGCATAGTATTGTTCGTTTATGCCCATCATGAAGGGGAAATAGGTATGCGCTGACTCGTGAATGGTAAGCCCCATAACGCCCTCGTCGCTGGTGCTGGCATCGTTTACCATCATGGGATATTCCATACCATCATTGCCATTAAAGATGGTGAGGCAAGGGTAGGGGAAGGGGTATCCTGGCAAGTAAGTACTCATCAGTCGTACACCGTCGGCGGCAATGCGCGCTACTTTTTTGAAATCGTTTGATTTGCTGTCGTATGCTGCTGAAATAAAGGTACGGCGACCTGTTTTGTCATCCACCACAACAGAAGTTGCATCCCAATTGTATTGATTGCTGACAGCGAAAGTGAAATCCGGGATATCGGTCGCGATGAAGTGAAACACGTTCTTTTTTGCTTTTTGGAAAACTTTTCCGCCCTTTATTTCGGCTTCGGAAAATATGGGTACAATGTCTGAACTACTGTGCGCTTTGTTCCAGCGCTCCAAAATCTGTGGCTGTAACATATCGGCAGCATTTTGCCATTCGCCAGTAGCCCAGGCTGCATAACCCTTTGGCAGCGTGATTTTTACATCGTAATTGGAAAAGTCGTGGTAAAACTCTTGCAAGCCGTTGTACGGGGCATCCGCCCAGCCGTGCAAATCATCGTACACCGCAATTTCAGGATAAAAATAAGGGATAAAATAGGTTCCATCGGCACACACACATTCCCTGGTCGCTCCTGGGTCTTTTGGCATCTTGAATTCCCAGGAAACGGTCATTTTGAGCGATGCTTTCGGTGCCAGGGGCGATGCCAGGCGAATGTCAAGGAAACTGTCGTGCCGTCGTTGTTTCGCATTGGGAACGGCGGAGCCATTGATTTCCAACTTGTTTATTTCAACGCCATCCGTTATGTCTTTTGGGTCTACATCATCAGCGCGTTGGCCGCCTTTTTTGTACAGGTCGTGCTGTAGTTTTACCCGAATCATTTTAAGGCTGTCAGGACTGTTGTTGTAATAGGTCGTCTCCTGTATGCCTTTTACCTCGTTTTTTTTGGGATTCAGTTCAACCTGGATTTTGTAATCGCTTCTGTTTTGCCAGTAGTTTGGCCCTGGGTTGCCATCCGAAGATCGAATACCTTTGTTGTAGGAAGCTTCAAAGTTGCGGGGGAGGAACAAATCAGTGTTTTGTGCGCACACTGGAGACACAGTTGCGAAAAACAGTAACACAATTAAATAGCGCATGGTAGAATATTTGCTGAGTTGATTTTGAAAGGGCAAACCTAAGGCTGATTTTGGAGAATTTTTCAGCTGCCCCATCAGTATTTTACTTCAACAGCTCGGGTGTTGTTGGTACGGTCGCATTCCAGCATGTTGGAAGGTGGTGCCAATTCGAGCAGTAGGTTTGGGGCAAATTTTGTGCGGTTTTTCAAGTCAATTAGAGTTTCCCCACGGAGCTTTTGACCAGCATTTAACCAGCCAGTCAATGTTTCGCGCCCCAAAACAATGGTGGTATTGCCCGCTGGAATGGCGCCCCGTGTGAGTTTGTTCCCACTTACAAAATAGATGTTGATGCCAAATAGAATGCCATCGCCAGCCATTTCAACAGGAGCAGTTCCAATATTGCGCAGAATATAGTTCAATACGATTTCAGTGTCGGAAAATTTTGAAATATAGGCTGTGTCCAGCACCAGGTCTGGGCAATCTCCCGCTTCCGGTGCTTGCGGAATATGGACGGTAAATTTCAACCAAATTGGCGCAGATATTTCGCCTGGTTTTATTTGGGGGAGATGTGTGCTTGCAGCTGAGGATAATTCGTTTTCATGCCCCCAAAGCATTGCCGGAAGATTGGCGGTATCCAACTCAACCAAAGTTTCCAGCGCATTTTTTTTAGCACCTACAGCTTCGCGCCCAGTATTGGCCACACGGCATTTCAGGGATATGGATTTGCCGCGAATTTTAAGAATTTTGAAGTCAAAGAGTGCTACCCTAAGTCCGGTATAGGGTAGGGGGGGCGATTGTGCGATGCTTGTTTCTGGGAACCAGGTGCAAGCGATGAGTAAGAAAAGAAAAGATTTTAGCTGCATTTTCGGTATGGTAAAAACCACTTCACTCCGATTCCAAAAAATTAACCCTGCGCCCAATCGTATCTTCTAGGGAAATAAACGTTTCAGTGCGTTGAATGCCGGCAATGGGTTGGATTTTTTCCCGCAGCACCATGTGCAAATGATTTGTATCGCGACAAATCAACTTAACCAAAACACTGTACGCACCCGTAATATAATTGGCTTCTACAACCTCTGGGACTTGTTTGAGCTGGTTTGCTACTTCATCATACAAGGAGCTTTTGTCTAGGTAAACGCCCAAAAATGCGGTAACGGTATAGCCCAGTTTGTAATAATCCAGTCGGAGGCTTGAACCAAGCACAATGCCCAGATTTTCCATCTTTTTCATCCGCACGTGGATGGTTCCGCTGGAAACAAACAGTTGTTTGGCAATATCGGTATAGGGTGTTTTGCCGTCTTCCACCAATTTGGCGAGAATTTGACGATCCAATTGGTCAATTTCTGGATTATCCATGTTCGAAAGCAGTCAGAAAGGTGATTAGTGTGAAATTATCAACAAAAGTACCTTTTTATTGCTGATGTCGAAATTTTAGTTGTTTTTTTTCGTCACCGTCTCCTGGATAACTTTCCCTTTTTTCTTTCGATCCTCGAACTCCTGTTTGCGCTTTTCTTTGAATTCAGTCGCAAGTTCTCTAATGCCAACAGGTTTTTCGTTGAGCCGTCGATGATAGGCTAAGATCAGGAAATCGGCCATGTCATCCGGGAAACTGATGCCGGCACTCTTAATATAATGGGAGAGCCGAGAGCCGCCATAAAAACCCCAGTTAAGGATAATCCATTGGCCGAGTCGGTTGTGCATAACATCGCAAACACTGTCTTCGGGGATGGATTTAAGCTTGATACGCGAGTCGACTGATATACGTTTGTCTAGCTCTACCATAGCTTCCTCCAGGTTTTTGGGGATGTACGTCCCATTTAGCTTGTCTTTTTTGATGCGCTCCTGATATTGCCGATCGTATTCGGCTTCGGTGCTGGCGGGCCATTCTTCCTTTGAGGTTGGCTGTTGTGCCTGAAGGGTTCCTGAAAAAATAAAAAGCAGTAGCAAGAGGCAATTTGTGTTTCTCATTAATAATTTTGTTTTGTTTGCAGGTAAATGAGCTTTGAACGTATGAACAGACTGACGAAACTAACGCTGGGAGAAATTTTTTTTCTGCAACTAATCCTTTGGTTGTTGTTGTGGCTCCTCAACGACTACATTGCGACACTACTAACGCTTTGTATAGGCGCTGTGGTATCGGCAGTATTAATTGTCGCGCTCTTGTCGGAAGCTGTTGAGCCATCGAAGGTGCCGAGGCGATATTTTTATGTCATGGGTATCAGCATACTCGCCATAATATTGGCTACAGGGGTATATGTGCTGATATTGGGTGGGCGGCTTGATTTTTTGGAATCCAAGTAAACTAGCTTTACCCCGCCGTATCCTCAGGATTGATCTCTTCAAAGGTGCCTGTTTGGCGGTTTTTGCGCACTCGATTCCAAGCGAAATAACGGCCATTCATCACAACGTATACGCCTGGCGGCAATACTTGTGCAAATGCCAAGGCGCTGCCAAGGTTGAAAAAGCCATCCGAAGAAGTGCCGAAGGCATAAGGAATCATGGCGCCTGTCAGTACGATGGTTTTGTCGGGAATGTTTGATTGCGCCAAAAGGTGCGCCGTTTCGACCATTTTATCCGTACCGTGCGTTAACAAAATGCGATTTGCGGGTGTCTTGGTACAGTTGTACACGATAATGGCCCTGTCCTCATCCCGCATTTCAAGCGAATCTATCATCATCAGCGTTTTGATGTCTATATCGACCTCGCAACGGCCCCTTTCGAACATTTCACTCAAATGAGAATCTTTAAAATATAGCTCTCCGGTGATGTAATTGTACTCTTTATCGAATGTACCTCCGGTGACGAAAACTTGAACCATTTTTTTGAGTGATGAGATATGAGATATGAGAGATGAGATATGAGTTATGAGTTATGAGTGCGGCAGCGGGGAAAGCGCAAAGAAACGTATTTGGAGAGAACTTTAAGTAGCTGATTAAGGAGCTTCAGAGGGCAGTTATTTGGAAGCACTACAAATTTGGCTGTCGATACGCAGGATTTTGCGAATCGTTATTACTTTTGCAGCCGTAAAATTTGATTTACAACATGAAGAACAAAGAAGAATTTACAATGAACCGCAGCCGTGATTGGATGCTTTTTATCGCCAGCACCGTTGTTATGGTAGCCCTGTTATGGTTTTCACCTGAATGGGTTTGGGTAATCTGGCCTTTACAGCTCACCTCTTTAGCGGGTGCAATGGGCCGACTATAATTCCCGTCTTCCCGCTACGTTCAAAGAATCATGGGGCTGCTTTATGAGGCGAGTAGGAATGTTCTTCCTGTTTAGCCCTGATAAAGCAGCCTTTTTGCTTTGTTTTAGGCTATAAAAAAAGAAATCCCTCGCTTTTAGCAGCGAGGGATTCTAACCCAAACAAATAAACACAAAAACTACTTGCTGCAATTTTAAGGGTATTTAGCCACGGCAAGCAAGTTTTTGCGATATTTTTTTAGAAAATATTTTGAGCCCCCTTTCAACGACCTGCCGAAACGTATTTTTTTTGATTTTATTGGGCATTAAATTCATCAAAATATTGGCGGGCATTGCTACCTTCACCGTCAGATACTTCATTCAAAATCAACCTGATGCGTTTATTTCGCTTCCTATTTGCACTCACCGCCACCATTTGCCTGGTATGGTTTTTCTCGAGCTCCCTGTCTGTGAAGGGAAAGGACTTGCCGCCCCTCGGTTCTTTTTTCAATCCGTTCAGTGGTTTTTGGAAAAATGGAGAACCGTCAACTGGTGTCAACTTCGAGGACGGCACAATACCCGGACTTAGCGCTCCGGTGAAAGTAGTATATGACGACTTGCTTGTTCCGCATATTTTTGCAGAAAACGTTGCGGATGCCCTTCGTGTACAGGGCTACATCACGGCGCAGTATCGACTTTTTCAGATGGACCTGACGACTCGAAAGGCGGCTGGGCGGCTTTCTGAAGTTTTGGGCGAAAGAACCCTGAAAATTGATCGGGAAACGCGACGCAAAGGCATGATGTTCGCCGCTGAAAATGCTTTGTTGGGCTGGAAGAAATCTCCCGAGTCCTTGGCTTTGCTGGAAGCGTACTCCGATGGCGTCAATGCCTGGATAGACCAATTGAGCCCAGCGGATTACCCCATTGAATTCAAATTGCTGAATTATAAACCTGAGCACTGGTCGCCATTAAAATCTGCCTTGGTGACAAAGGCTATGGCACAAACCCTTTGCTCCCGAGAATACGACATCGAAAGCTCCAATGCTTTGCAATATTTTGGACGCGACACTTTTGACTACCTATACCCGCAATGGAATCCCAAACAGCAGCCTATAATACCAGACACAGGCCAATGGAAGGATTGGCATGTACTTCAGCCACCACCAGCGCCTGAAGCTGCTGGGACAATTGGGGCGCTTCTCAATGCACCCAACGGGGAGATGCCCGAAAAGCCAGAAATGGATCGCTACAGTGTAGGCAGCAACAACTGGGCGCTGAGTGGTCAAAAGACAAAATCAGGGAAGACAATGCTGTCCAATGACCCACACCTTAACCTTAGCTTGCCATCTGTTTGGTTTCAAGTACAAATTCACACACCTGAATCCAACGCCTACGGGGTCTCATTGCCAGGTACTCCAGGCATTGTGATTGGTTTCAATGAAAACACGGCTTGGGGCGTCACCAATGTCGGCCAAGACGTTTCAGACTACTATACCATTAAATGGACGGATGCAACGCGCATGAAGTACCAGTTGGATGAAGAGGTGCGCAGTGTTGTTTTAAGGGTGGAAGAAATCGGCATTAAAGGCAAACCAAGCTTCTTAGATACCGTTCGATACACCGTTTTTGGGCCTTTGCCATTCGATTACGAGGCCGACAATCCTTTACGAGATTGTGCTTTGCGCTGGACGGTCCATGATGTTCCGGATTTTAGCACCCTTGATGTATTCCTGGCACTCAACACTGGAAAGGGGTATAACGATTATAAAACCGCCCTCAAAGGCTTCGATTCTCCAGCCCAAAACTTCGTTTTTGCCTCTAATACAGGTGATATCGCCATTCAGGTGCAAGGGAAGTTCCCAATTAGGGGAAAAGAACAAGGACGCTTTGTTCAAGACGGCAGCAAATGGGCCAATGCCTGGCATGGTTTTATCCCATGGGACCAAGTACCAAGCATGAAGAACCCTGGCAGGGGCTTTGTCTTCTCGGCCAACCAACATTCTGTACCACCCAGCTATCCGTATAATTACATCGGTGATTTTGAAGACTACCGCAGCCGCAGAATCTTCGACCGATTAAACAATACACACGCTGCTACCCTTGACAGCATGAAGGCGTTCCAGTTGGACAATTTTAGTCAACGTGCTGCCGATGCCTTGCCCGCAATGTTGCATTTGCTGGACAAAAAAGCGCTGAACGATGCAGAGAAACAAATGGTCGCGGAGTTGGAAGCATGGGATTATCGGTATGATGCGGACAAATTAGCGCCGACAATCTTCGATGCCTGGTGTGATTCCTGCTATGCGCTTACCTGGGATGAAATGGACATCATTCGAAAGGCAAAAAAACCGATTTTGTACCCTGACGGCTGGCGTTGGATTGAAATGCTGCAAAGCGATACGGCCAGCATATTTTTTGATATAAAAGAGACACCTGGTCGGGAAACCGCAACAGATGTGGTACTGGAGTCCTTCAAACAAATGGAGGACTATTTTCAAAAAAATCCTTCAAAAAAGACGAATTGGGGTGAATCAAGACCATTTGCTATAAAACATTTAGCGCTGATCGATGCTTTCAGCAGGCTTGATTTGAAACCTGGCGGGCATAAAACCGCACCAAATGCCGTGAGCAACAGCAATGGCCCTTCTTGGAGAATGATGGTGGAGCTTGACAAAGAAGTAAAAGCAAAGGGTGTTTTCCCTGGTGGCCAATCAGGCAACCCAGGCAGCCGCTGGTACGATAACATGGTAGAATCCTGGGCGAAAGGCGAGTATTTTGACTTGCAATTTCTAAAAACAGCAGAAGATACCAACGAGCATTTACTGGGCCTGCAAACCTTTTCACCCAAATAGACAATAAAAATCAATTCGATAGGTGATGAAAAATTTCTTCGTTTCCACCCTGCTAATTTTTGCTTTGGGCAATCTTTGCCACTTCGGACTGCCGTGGTGGGGCATTGTCCCCATTGCTTTTGTTGTTGCGTTTTTATTTCCACAATCTGGATTTGGGGCTTTTACGGCCGGTTTTTTGGCGGGGTTGCTTCTTTGGGGCGTTAATGCCATCCTTTTAAATGCAGCGAATGGCGGAGATTTTGCGGGCAAAATTGGCCAGATTTTTCAGGGCTTGAGCAGCACTCAATTGCTGTATGCCACCGGTTTTATGGGCGGTCTGTTAGCGGCATTCGGGGCGCTGACGGGGCAATGGGCCAAAGACTTAACGGTAAAGCAACTGGAAAAAGACTACTACCAACGGCGTAGAAGATCAGGCAAGTACTATTAAAACCAAAGCAATAGGAATGGTGTTTGCTTTTCAGTGTTAATTCTAACATCAGGAATTTTTATTTTTTTCCATGGCGCAAAATCAAACGATCGAAACGGACATCATTATTATTGGCGCTGGTCCGGTTGGCCTATTTGCAGTTTTTGAAGCGGGGCTATTAAAGTTGCGTTGTCACCTCATTGATGTGCTGCCGCAGCCAGGAGGCCAACTCACCGAGATTTACCCGAAAAAACCTATTTATGACATACCTGGCTACCCCAGTATTTTAGCAAGTGATCTTGTGACGAATCTGATGCGTCAAATAGAGCCATTCAAGCCAGGCTTTTCCTTAGCCGAACGTGCCGATTCCCTTGAAAAGCTGGAGGATGGCCGTTGGTGCGTTACGACAAACCGTGGCACCAAACATTTAGCACCAGTTATTTTTATTGCTGGCGGTCTGGGCAGTTTTGAACCGCGCAAGCCTCCTATTTCCAACATCGCAGATTTTGAAGAGCGGGGGGTAGAGTATTTTGTCCGCAACCCGGAAATGTTTCAAAACCAAAAAGTTGTTATTGCCGGCGGCGGCGATTCAGCCTTGGACTGGGCTATTTATCTGGCAAATATTGCTAAAGAACTCACGCTAATTCACCGTCGCACGGAATTTCGCGGCGCATTAGACAGTGTTGAAAAGGTGATGCATTTGGCCGAAATAAAAAAAATACGGCTTGTCACCAATGCTCAAGTAGTTGGGCTTCATGGAAATGGCAAGTTGGAAAGCATTGAAATTTTGCATGATACCGATGGGAATTTTAAAATTGAAGCGGATCATTTTGTGCCTTTATTTGGCTTGACCCCTAAACTGGGCCCAATTGCTGAATGGGGTTTGGGCGTGAGCAGCAACGCCGTTGAGGTAAACACCTTCGACTATGCCACCACCACGCCTGGTATTTTTGCCATCGGTGATATCAATACCTATACTGGTAAACTCAAGCTGATTCTCTGTGGCTTTCACGAAGCAACCCTGGCCTGCCAATCGGCCTTTAAAATTATGCACCCCGATAAAAAACTTTCTTTCAAATACACCACGGTAACGGGCATTGAAGGCCTTCCCGCCAAGTAAATCCAACACATGGACACCATAAAAATTACCATTGTTGACCGGGAAGGTATTTCCCAGGAATATGAAGCGCCTACTGATATGGGGCTTAATATCATGGAGTTGTGTAAGGCTTTAGAACTGCCCGTAGAAGGCACCTGTGGCGGCATGGCGCTCTGCGCCTCCTGTCATGTCTATGTTTTATCCGACAACGAACTTCCCGAGCCATCAAATGATGAGCTCGATATGCTGGACTCCGCCTTTTTCGTACAGCCAAACAGCAGGTTGGGCTGCCAGCTTAAACTACACGAGGACTTGGATGGCTTGCAGATTAAATTGGCGCCTAACGGTTGACGGTTGACGGTTGACGGTGGCACATCTATTGAACGTAAGCTTTTAATTGAGTTTCAGCACGAAGGTCAAGGTTCTCGGAGTTGTTTTGGATTTCAGTGCTGAAACTCAATCCCAAACAATGGAGCTGATGCTGTGCAAACCGTCCACCGTCCACCGTCTACCGTCCACCGTCTACCGTAACAAGATACTGTAATCATCCCAACGCGCATCCTCATTTTTCATTTCCAGCAACTCAAACAGCTGTCCTTCGTACAGCGCCTCTAATTCAGCTGCGGTACGGGAGGTGCGTAGTTCGATCATTCCTTTGCTTATTTGATCTAAGCGCCACTGATGGGTCTTTTCCATTTTTTCAAAAATAGCAGCACATGCGGCAAGATGATCGTCGCTACTGCGTCCAGCCACAATAGATTCGCTGAATGCAAGGCTGTTTCGGGCAATAATTTTGCCTTCTTCTAAGATAAAATAGGCCGTATGCGGCCAGGCTTGCGGTGGCGGCAGGAGTTTAGCGTACAGTACCAACTGAATATCTTCGCCATTCATGATCAATTCTTTGCGTCGTTTTGCACCGCCCCATTTCAAGTCAACGATGGCGCGTTCTTCTCCTCGAGACAATACAAGATCCGCTTTCCCTCGAACGGGAATCTGGCCAATGGTGCCTTCGAGCTTCATTTCCGTTTGTTCTACTGCCCAGCCATTGAAGCGCAGCAGCGATACCAGGCTCCAAGCTGCGTTTTTTACACGGCTTAAAAAGGCATTTCTTTCCGGCTCTCGCCCGTACAGCAGTAGGGTAGCGCCCTCTTTCGGGAGCAAGGTTTGGGCTTGGTCCTGCACCCATTTTTGTACTGCATTGCGATCTAAGGTGCTCAGATCTTCTTCCAGCAGGTTTTCGAAAAACCGGTGTGCCAGGCTTCCGAGCAGGGTATTGTCGCCTGTAACGGTTAACAAGGAGGATGGAAATAATTTTAATTTTTGCCGGAAAAACCAACGGTGTGGATAGTAGAACAGACTTTCCAAATTGGTGGGCGTTTCGTATTCAGAAGTTTTCACCTGCTCGGGTTTGGCAAGTTGTAATTGTGGTCGCGTTCGTTGGCCGCTGCGGACGGGCAGCGATTTTTGGGCAGGCACTTTTAGCAAGTTGGCGAGTCGCAGACGATCCCCTTCAACGTCAATACAAAAAATGCTGTCATGGAATTTGTCGCCCATCGCTACTTCCAAATCACTCAACAACAGGCTGGGCTGCACTTCTGCGCCATCCGCTTGCTCTGGGACTACCAACAAGAGTCGTTGACTACAATATTGAAAAGGACGCTGCGCCAATAATTGAGTCAATTGGCTCTGAATACGGGGAGACGCTACATTTATGCCTTGACTTTCAAGCCATTGCCGTTCTGCATTTTGCCATTTATCCGGTGGCGGCGTTTCGTTTTGCGCCAAAAAGTTCCACCAAACGAGTGTCTCTACTGGTGTTGCAATGGCACCTGGCTTGTGCACAAACCTAAAACTCCCTTTTTCTGTTGGCGCCAACTGAATGGGCGAAGCTTCAAAAATAGTGCGCACAATACGCTCCAATTCCAGATAAGAAATACGTTGCTCTGGCAGCGTTTCCAGCAATTCGTGAATACGCCGTGCTTGTTCGGCCAGCACAAGCAAAGAACTATTACTGCTTCCTGTTTCTTCAAAGTGGGCCCTTGCCCATTCCTGCAAGTAGGCGTACAACACAACGGTATCTCTTTTGGGCGCCGTTTGGTCAGCAGGGTAACGCCGCCGGTCGAACCAAAATGTGTACTGTTCCCTTACTACATCTGGAATGTCTGCATTTTCAAGGTAGCCATACACCGCAGCAAACCAGGTATCGCTGAAAAAACCGGGCTTTTCTGCCATCACCCTCGCTATCTCCAAGGCCAGGCCTGAATCCAATGGCTTGAGTGGCAGTGTTAGAAATTCCATTATCTTAAATACGTCAACAGGTTCCCATAGAAAGGCTGGAGCGAGTTTCAGTACCTGTAGGGAGGGTCGAGCCAGGGAAGCAGATTGAATGCCCATAGCGGCAAAACCTTCGCTGAGAAGGCTCTGTTCAAGCGCCAAGCTGGGTTGGGGTACCAAAAAAGCAGGATTAAGGCTTGGGTTGTCGCGCAGTGTTTGCGCCAGAAATGTCGCAGCATCGCTGTCTCTGCGGCATTTAAGCAGTAGAACTTGCACATCCGTAGAAATCCCTTCCTTTTCAGTACTGACAATGTCAACTTCATGTTTTTCTGGATTCTGCCTCAAATAGCCTACCAACCGCTGGATAAATGGCTTTTGAAGGATTTCCGCCTCGTAAAGTTTTAGTTTCAGCGGCGGAATTTCATTAAATTTCAATCTGTCCAGCACTTGTTCAAAGCGATCAGCAAAGCCAAGTGCGGCCGCAGAAAGTTCAGGATCGTGAATTTTTTTTCGAAAAATGGCCTCTACAGCTGCTAAGGCTCGTAGCCGCGGTGGCAATCCGTCGGCGGAGGAATCGAAGCTCCAACCCGCCAACAATAGCTCATCGCGCCAGCCCAGCAAAAACTCTGCAGTTGCAAAGCGGTCAGCTTCAAAGGATTGTGCATAAAAGGTGCCCTCCACCTGGCCCAGCGACTGGCGGTAAAGTTCAATCCGCAGGTAGTCGGGATTGTTGGGGTATCCGCTCAAACCAAGTTGTGCTTCGAGCCAATGCAGCAGTTTGATGGGGCCTGCAAAAAACGCGGCTGCGGAGGCGTTTTCTTGCTTGTTCAGAACGGCGCCGTCAAAATCGTTTCCAAAATGAATCGTCATGGCATGACAAAAGTAGTAGGAGGACTTACCTTTGCCCGACTTTTTTCAAACAAATTTTGAAATGGATAACAACGAAGTAGTTAAAAGCAGTGATATCACCCTCCGCGTAAGCTTAAACGCAGAGCAAGTACCCATCCGCATTGAGTGGGGCGCCAGCGACCGCAACGGTGGCGTGCTGGAAGAATGCAAAGCCATAGCCGTCGCGCTGTTCGACAAAGAACACCGCGATACCTTGCGTATCGACCTTTGGACAAAAGAAATGCAGGTGCTGGAAATGGATCGTTTTATGTACCAAACCTTGAAGTCTTTGAGCCAGACTTATCTGAAGGCAACCCAGAACAAAGAATTGGCGGAAGAAATGGCCAAGTTTGCGCACTATTTTGGGCAAAAAACGGAAATAGTACCGGCTGAATAGTTGTTCGTTGATGGTTGTTTGTAGTTCGTTTACATTCGCTCGGTTTCGTCCAAGAATAAATATAACTTTAACAGCCTTGAAACTGAGTGGCTGACAACCCTCGAGCGAATGTAAACGAACTACAAACAACTATCAACGAACAGCTATCAACTATCAACTAAGCCCCCCGTTTCCAAGGCTTTATCACCAGCCGTAAGCTTTGATCGTACGTAAAATAGTTCCAAACCCAATTCAGAAAAACAAACACCTTGTTTTTGGCGCCGAGGATGGCAAACAGGTGCACAAACAACCAGGCAAACCAAGCTAATCCCCCTTGAAATTTGATGAAAGGCAGGTCGGCAACGGCGCGGTGTCTTCCGATGGTGGCAAGGCTGCCTAGGTCACGGTAGTGGAATGCTTTAAATGTCTGGTTTTTTAGGGCAGCCTTCAGGTTTTTGGCCAGCAAACTTGCTTGCTGTATAGCAACCTGCGCAACTTGAGGGTGACCATTTGGCCAAGCTTTTTCGGAAGTTTGAAGGGCTACATCCCCCAAAGCAAAGATGTTTTCAGTGCCTTCCACTTGATTGAATTCATTGACTTTCAAACGATTGCCGCGCGCTAATACAGCGGGTTCAAATCCCTCGATTGTATTTCCGGTAATGCCCGCTGCCCAAATAACTTTGGATGATTGAATGGTACTGCCGTCGTCAATGGTTACCGTATGACCGTCATAGTCTTTTACCACCTTATCAAGCCAGAGCTTGACCCCCAATTCTTGCAGAAATTCCTCTGCCTTAGCGGAAGCTTCTGGCGACATGGTATTTAGCAAGCGATTATCGCCGTGAACTAGGTGAATATCAATGTCTAGGACATTTAGATCGGGGTAGTCTTTGTTGACAATATGCCGTTTCATTTCTGCCAAGGAACCAGCAATTTCTACGCCCGTTGCGCCACCTCCTACAATAACGATATCCAGCAATTCTTGGCGCTGTGCATCGTTGTTGGCCACTACAGCTTTTTCGTAGTCTTCAAACACGGCGTTTCGCAAAAACAAAGCCTCACTCACTGACTTCATTGGAATTGCATTCGCCCGCATCCTGTCATTTCCGAACCAATTCGTGTCGGCCCCCATCGCCAAAACCAGATAATCATACCGCAATTGGCCAATTTCTGTATTGATTTCATGCTGCGTAGGATCGACGGAAAGCACTTTTGTTACCCGCACAAACACGTTTTGGCTTTTTTGAAAAACTTTCCGAAACGGGAACACAATGCTGGAAGGCTCCAGTCCGGCCATCGCCACTTGATAAAACAGCGGCTGAAACTGGTGGTAATTGTTTTTGTCGATCAGCACCACCTGAAAATCAGTTTTGGCCAATTTGCGTGCTAATGTCAGGCCAGCGAATCCGCCGCCGACGATAACCACCCTTTTTTTACCGGAATCTGGAATATTGAATTGCATATTTGATCGCTTTAATTTTAAGCCAAATAATATTTCAAAAATAAGAACGGATTGCGGGTGGTTAAGTTTTTAATTTGGATATTTTCACACAGTGTCAAACCCAGAAGACCGTTTGCACATACCACCTGAATACCTTCCTATTTTTGAGGCTTTTGGCTGGAAAGTGGCTAAAAGAGATATCTGGGAATTTTCAAGATTGAGCGTTTAACACAAAAGCCTGACGGCCGAAATTTGCCGTTTATTCGCCTTGTTTTTTGGTTAAAATGTCCCTCATTCTAGCCTCTAACATGTATGAACAAACGAAAAACCTGACCGTCAGACTTTTGTGCAATATTTTTATTACTTACACACTATTTCACGGCACGTGTGTAGGCCACCGGAAATCGATTGTCGTAATCGCCTGTTAGTACGGGCGATTGTTTGCCTTTGGTGTGTTCTGATACATAGTGGTAAACATAGTTGAAAAGCTCTTGAATGCTCACAATCTGGTTGTGGTCAAAATCAGCTGCTCCGTTCATGCCACGCATCATGAAGTAAGTAAACACTCCGTGCCGCAGCGCCCGGTCTTCCATGGAGACCTCATTAGGGTTTGAAGACATCAGTAAGGCCGTGCCGCTGTTGGTGTTTTCAAAAGCGTCATAATAGCATTTTGTTGCCGTTATACTTCCGCCTTTGGCGGCAAAAGTATCGTCATACTCTAGCGTACCACTGAAGCAGGCATCCGCGATGCAGAGTTTTTGTTTTGCTTGGCTGCCGGCTAGAATTTGCAGAACTTCTTCGTGGCTGAGCTGGTTGCGAAAGCCATCAAAATCTATGGGCAAAAAGGATCCCTGGAGGCCGTGCCCGCTGAAATAGAAAATAAAAACGTCATTGGCATCGGCTTGGCGCGACAGTTGCTGTAGGGCGTATACAATGTTTTGGCGGGTTGCGTTCTCATTCAGCAACAAGGCAATATGATCGTCTGGGAGCGCGCCGCCTTCTGCGCGTTTCAGGTGGTCGTAAAATATTGCCGCATCGTCGTCTGTGTACTCGAGTTGAGGCATCCACCTGTAGTTGCCTACGCCCACAACAACGGCATAGATGCTAACTTCACCCATCGAATTAGTTGAGGGTCGATTGTAGGTTACGGTAGCGGAACTGGCCATTTTTTTGTTAAAGACGCTGCTGGCTTGCTCTTTTACCACGTTGGGATCACGGCGTTGAGCATCAAGCCCAAAGGAATTCATAAAGAGCAATGTTACGAGTAATTGAGACTGCTTCTGCATAGTGGGAGGATTTAATGGATGTTGGGCATCTGGAATGATTTAGTTGAATCTT
>JBBRWA010000099.1:0-17816 GCA_038246345.1 Chitinophagales bacterium | reverse complement strand
TTTGGATGGGGTGCTATGGCTATAACTTCGCTACTACTACTAGAATGTCACCGCTACGCGGTTTGGATGGGGTGCTATGGCTATAACTTCGCTACTACTACTAGAATGTCACCGCTACGCGGTTTGGGGGGGCTATGGCATAACTTCGCTACTACTACTACTAGAATGTCACCGCTACGCGGTTTGGATGGGGTGCTATGGCTATAACTTCGCTACTACTACTAGAATGTCACCGCTACGCGGTTTGGATGGGGTGCTATGGCTATAACTTCGCTACTACTACTACTAGAATGTCACCGCTACGCGGTTTGGATGGGGTGTTATGGCATAACTTCGCTACTACTACTACTAGAATGTCACCGCTACGCGGTTTGGGGGTGGTGCTATGCCATCACTTAAAATATAATTAAAATTTCTATCTTTATGGCCAAGAAAACATAAAAATAGCCCCCTATTTTATTTCACCATTTAAAAACAATCTTTTATGACCAAACTGAACATTACCCTCTGTTCATGCTTTGTAGCCATCCTAATGCTGCAATTCTGTACCCAACCAACCACACCCACTAGCATGGCAGACACAACTGCCATTGGCCCGCAAAAACCTTTCCCCGATTTCGGCTTTATGCTCGACACCCATCAGTACCGCGGCCCGGTTTTTAAATTGAGCCAGGATTTTCCCTCCGTATTGCCTACGCCACCGCTACCGCCTTTTTTCGAAATTGATTTCAAAAAAAATTGGAAAGAGTATTTGCTAGCTGTGCGGCAATACTGCTTTGAAGGCAATACAGAGGTTGATTTCCGCGTCGAAAACAACAAGGTGCGCAATTGGTATCATGTACCCTGGCAGCACTTTGGCCCTAATGGACGCGAAGGCTATCATGGACTCACCAAAGAAGCACCTGTGAAGCCAAAACAACTTGCCATGACCCAACTGTCAGATTCGAGCGGCGCCTGGGCAGTCGGCTTCTTCAACGACGTAGCCGGATATACTATCGGGCGCGTTTGGGAAGACCATGACCACCCGGATGTCAAAAAGATGGCAGGTGGATTCAAAAACGGAGCTGTTTTGTTTAAAATCCTGTTCCTTTCCATGCGACAAGCCGAAGCGGAAAGTACCATTCCCTTTTTGAAAAACGGTCAATGGTGGGACGCATACGCCACCTATACTTTTAATAACACTAACCGGGAGCCTATTAGAATGGCCTTGATCCAAATGGACATTATGATTCGGGACGACAGGGCACCCTCTGGCTGGATATTCGGCAATTTCCAGTACAACGGCGCCATGAACCAGGCCAGTAAATGGGATAATTTGGTGCCGGTCGGCATTATGTGGGGACAAGACCCAACAGACAATACCAATACCTCCAATCCGCAACCGGTTAGCACAATTATCAATCCAGCCTTGAAGGAAACGATTATAAACCCGGATTCGAAGGAGTTGCCGCCGACACACCTCGGCTGGAACGGCCGCCTGAATGGTCCAGTTGACGATCCCGTGAGCTCCTGCTACAGTTGCCACAGCACTGCTGAATATCCCGCAGCCTCGCCCATCAACCCGCGCTTTGACCCTGATACTTTGAAGGCTAACCCCATCGGATCACCTGGTTGGATGCGCTGGTTCAGCAACCTGAAATGCGGCATCGCATTCGATCCGGAAAAGGCCGTTTCTACTGATTTTTGCCTGCAATTGGCGGAATCTATTCAGAATTATGATACCTGGCATGGGTTGCAAGGCGGCCTTTGGGCCAAAAACTACAAACAAGACGGCCTGGAAAGCACCTCAACGAAAAAAGCGACCCCGCTTGTTAAGGTATTTCCACTGGGCAGGCGAAATATGTAGCCTCCCGCGATTCGCTTCTCCGGTTAGTAAAACCAAGGAAGTTTAGGCCAAGACCTGTCTTTTCCGATTTCGATCGAAAAAGACAGGTCTTGCCATTTTTGAGAAAAACTAAAACGACGCTTTGCCAGATTGGTAGAATTTCCTATCATTGCCTACCCAAATCATTGCACGCATCACATCAAAGCTCCCTCATTCATCTGCCGTGAAACTAATCCTGAAATCACCAGCCAAAACACTACAACCCGCCTACCGCGTTCAACATGTAACGCGTGGCCACATCGAGCGCTTTAAAACTGAATTGGCACGCTTGCTGGAACTCATTGGCCACTCGGCCAGTGAAAGCGAAGAACACTTAAAAAATATCGTTTCTGATTTCCTGAAAGGCGCTTATTACCGCGAAACATATTTTGTCAATACCAAAGACAGGCAGGATCTGGTGATCCACAATGGGCGCACGGCCAAGCACAGTGTGGGCGTGATCCTGGAGGCAAAAAAGCCCGGCAACAGGGCGGAAATGATCGCGCCAGACAAGCCCAATACCAAAGCATTGCAGGAATTGCTGCGCTACTACCTCAACGAGCGCGTCGGGCTGGGCAACAAGGAAATCCGCCACCTCGTCATCACCGACATCCATCAATGGTACATTTTTGATGCCGCCGATTTTGAGCGGCACGTGTACGCCAATTCCAAGTTACTGAAACAATACAGCGATTGGTCGGAAGGTCGGCTCGGCGCTGCCAATACCGATTGGTTTTACAAGGAAATTGCCGCGCCGTTTTTTGAAAAGGAATTGCCGGAACTGGCTTGCTGCTGTTTCGACCTGCGCACCTACGCGGAAGCAGCCACCAATACCAACCCCGACGACGACGAGCAATTGCTTGACCTCTACAAGATACTCTCCCCGGAGCACCTTCTGAAAAGACCGTTTGCCAACGACAGCAATGCCCTGAACAAGGAGTTTTACGACGAGCTGCTGTACATCCTGGGTCTGGAAGAAGTGAAATCCGGTGGCAAAAAGATCATCGACCGGGCCGACAAGCGCCGTAAAGAAGGCAGTCTGCTCGAAAACACCCTGAGTGAGCTGGAAGTAAGTGGGGTTTGGCGCGATGCCACCGGACTCGACCAGTTTGGCGACACCCCCGAATACCAGCGCTTCAGCATCGCGCTGGAGCTTTGCATCACCTGGCTCAACCGCATCCTGTTCCTGAAACTGCTGGAAGGCCAATTGTTGCGCTGGCGCAGCGGCGGTGCCCGATTGTTGGCAGCCGAAAAAGTGAAGGACTACGACGAACTCAACGAACTGTTTTTCCATGTGCTGGCCGTACCGGAAAACGAACGCCGCGCCTCGGTGCAGCAAAAATTCGGCGATGTGCCTTACCTGAACAGTTCGTTGTTCGAACAGTCAGAATTGGAGCGCCGTACCCTGCGCGTTTCTTCCCTGACCGATCGGTTGGAAATGCCCCTGGCACCCAATACCGTGTTGCGCGACGGGACTGGAAAACGCCGAGAGGGCAAGATGAACACCCTGCTCTACCTTTTTGATTTCCTCGATGCCTATGATTTCAGCAGCGAAGCAAAAGCGAGGGTACAAGCCGACAACCGCGCCGTCATCAATGCCTCGGTGCTGGGACTGATTTTTGAAAAAATAAACGGCTACCGCGACGGCTCCTTCTTCACGCCCGGCTTTATCACCATGTACATGTGCCGGGAAACCCTGCGCCGTGGCGTATTGCAAAAATTCAACGAAAAGTACAGCTGGGAATGTGCCAACGTAGAAACCGACCTGTACAACGCCCTGTTGCGCTACAAAACACCGCTCCCGGAAGCCAATACCCTCATCAACAGCCTGCACATCTGCGACCCGGCAGTGGGCAGCGGGCACTTCCTGGTGAGCGCGCTCAACGAACTGATCGCCATCAAAAGCGAACTCGGCATACTCTGCGACCCCAGCGGAAAGCTCCTGCCGCTCCAGGCTACTGTGGGCAACGACGAACTGATCATCAGCGACCCCAGAACCGACCAGCCCATTGTTTACCAGCCTGGCAACACGGATTCCCAGCGTGTGCAGGAAGCCCTGTTTCACGAAAAACAAACCCTGATTGAGCACTGCCTGTTCGGCGTGGACATCAACCCAAAATCAGTGATGATTTGCCGTTTGCGGCTTTGGATAGAGCTGCTCAAGCACGCCTATTTTACGGCTGGAAGCCAGTACAAGAACCTGGAGACCCTGCCCAATATCGACATCAACATCAAATCGGGCAACTCGCTGGTGAGCCGTTTTGCGCTGGATGAAGATTTGAAACAAGCCCTGAAAAAAAGCAAGTGGAGCGTGGACATGTACCGCCTGGCTGTGCGCAAATACCACCATGCAACCGACAAAGAAGAAAAACGCGAGCTGGACCGACTGATTACAGAAATCAAGGGCGACTTCCGCACCGAGATCGGGCGCAACGATCCCAAAGTATCGCGCTTGCAAAAGCTATCCAGCGAATTGTACCACCGATTCACGGGTAATTTCCTGTTTGAACCAGAAGTACCTTATGGCGGGAAAAAGCCGCCGCAAGATTCATTGGAGGTCAAACGCGAGCAAGAAAAAGCCAAGATCGAGCAGGAAATCAACAAATTGAGCGCTGAAATAGATGCCATAAAAAGCAACAAGATTTTCATCAATGCTTTTGAATGGCGTTTTGAGTTTCCAGAGGTGCTGGATGATGTGGGGAAATTTATCGGGTTTGATGTTGTGCTGGGGAATCCACCGTACATACGACAAGAGGAATTGACACCTTTCAAAGCCTATTTTCAAGACCACTTTGAAACCGCTGCTGGCACCGCCGACCTCTACGTGTATTTTGTGGAGCGCGGCATGAGTATACTGCGGCAGGGCGGCCAGTTTAGCTACATACTGCCCAACAAATGGATGCGGGCGGGTTATGGCGACAAGCTGCGGCAGTTTGTAAAACGGCACCGCATCGAAGGCATCAGCGATTTTGGTGACTTGCCGGTTTTTGAGGAGGCGACGACCTACCCTTGTGTGTTGGAACTTAGCCATGCAAAAGCTCAGGCTACTTTTCCGGCTGCCAACATCGACACGCTTGATTACGATACCACTTTGAGCGCGTATATTCGCAAACATGCGTTCCAGGTGGGTTTGGATGGCTTGAGCGATACGGGCTGGACGCTGAGCAACCAGGCGGTGCAACAACTGCTGGATAAGTTGCGGGCAGCGGGCACGCCGCTGGGGGAATATGTGCAGGGGAAGATTTACTATGGCATTAAGACTGGCTTGAACGAGGCGTTTGTGATCGATGCCGCTACGCGGGAGCGTTTAATTGCGGAGGATGCGCGGAGTGGGGAGGTGATAAAGCCGTTTTTGGCGGGGAGGGATATAAAGCGGTATCAGATGCCGGTGAGTGATAAGTATTTGATATTCACGCGGAGAGGGATAAAAATTAAAGATTATCCGGCGATTTTAGGGTATTTGGAACAGTACAAGGAGCGATTGATGCCAAAGCCAAAAGGGCATAAAGGGGATTGGGCTGGGAGGAAGGAAGGGACGTATTTGTGGTATGAGATTCAGGATGCGGTGGATTATTTTGAGGAGTTTGAGAAGCCGAAATTGGTAATACCCGCCATCATAAAAAAGCCAGAAACTTTGATCGATTACTTGGGGGTATATTCAAATGACAAAACGACTATTGTTGCAGTCGACGACCTATTTGTGCTTGGGGTATTGAATTCAAGTTCTGTTAACCTATTTATGCAAAATATTGCATCAACTAAGCAGAATGGATATTTCGAGTATAAGCCAGTGTACATTTCGCAAATACCAATTCCAATTGCCTCCAAAGAGCAAAAAGCAATCATCATCGCCAACGTCACCCTGATCCTCGCCGCCAAGCAAGCCGACCCTCAAGCGGACACGAGTGCTTTGGAGGCGGCTGTGGATGGGCTGGTGTATGGGTTGTATGGTTTGGGGGAGGAGGAGATTGGGATAGTGGAAGGGGCAATATTATAAAAAACACAGAAAGTTTTAAATGTTAAGGTTATTGGAGCCTAATGAAAAAAGGCTTTACTTTGCAGTAGGTTTAATACAGACAAAACCACAATTAGTACCATGGAACGCTATTATTTCACACTTCGTTTTGACGACGAGCAGCACAGCCTGACGCGTTTCAACGGCTTGTCGGTGCAACAAGTTGGTGAAATATTGCTTTCGCTGTCGGAGGCTGTAGGCTTAGGTAAAAACCAGTCACTGGTGTTGAGTGAGGTGCGCGGAAACTGTTATGCACTCGAATTTACAACGGAGAGCGCCACACTTCAGGAAAGCCTCAAGGTAATTCATAGCAAAATAAGCCAGAATGACTATAAAGGCTTGAATACAGGCCAACGAAAATATGCCCACAAGCTCCAAGGTGTTCTAGGTGAGAAATTATTCTTGAAAGCTTATGACAAGGAAAAATCTTATGAGGTGCGCGTTGAAAAAATCGAAATGCCATCTATGCCAACTCATTATTACGAGCTTGGTGATATTTATGGCATAATTACCTCGATTGGAGGCAACACCATCGATGGCAAGGCTAATATTAAGATCAATCAAGAAGATTATCCAATAGAAATTAGCCCAAAACAAGAGCGCGTATTAGTCTCTGAGTACAAAAAAAATCGGTTGAGGCTTTCTGTCAGAAAAAAAATAATTTTTGAAACAGACAAAATCTCTATGGCGGAATTGCTAGATTTTGAAGTGCTGGATGGCCTAGATTTCGCAACATTAGCCAAATCTTTTAGAGAAAACATCCCAAATGCCTTTCCAGAGGATAGCGTATCCTCCGTATCAAATCCTTTGAAGTGATTGCAAGATGATCATCAAACCAATAACCGCCTGGAAACACATTTTTTTAGACACATCCTTTATCATAGATGTGCTTTCTGATGCATCTAGGTTTGCAAAAAATATCTTGGTTCAAGAACGCATAACCTTAGCACATAGGGTATTTGATATCCTCAGCACCTATGAAGCAGAAGAAAAGTTAAACCGGCGACAGTATTATATTTCAGCTGTAACAGTGAGCGAACTCCGCAAATTGACTTCCGATAATGTTGCAAAGGAAATGGTTTTGCTATTTGGTGCAGGCGACGTTTCATTTGTTGATTTCACCAAGGATATCGCACTTTTGCTCAACCGCTCCTTAGATGATTGCTTGCCAGATGGACAAAAGCACCAGTTTATTGCCCATCTCGAAAAAGTATATTCAAAGCAGGGGTATTCCAATGTACGCCAATGGGTTTCTGACGACTTGAAAATTGTAGCCTCCGCTAAATCCGTCAAGAAATTGGATATAGCACTAACCTCTGATAAAAACACATTTAAGGTAATTGCGGACAAACTTGATGTGCCCTGCATTTCGATGTTTCTGGAGGATTTTGACCAATATCTGTTTGGCGATATTTCTATTTTCCCAAATCTGAAGCAGAAAAAGTAGATTAAACCATGCCTGGCTTCAAAACCATTCTGCTATTCCTAGCCCTTTCCTACCTTCCTGGCAACGCCAAGGCTCAATCTTCCACACAACCCAAACAAGCATGGATCAATAAGATTTCTGAATACCGTGACTACCTGTTGTTGAAAAACGTGGATGCCGTCAAAGAGCTGCACGGGCTTTTAAAAAAATGGGACATGCTGGGTTCGAGGAAAGGAGAAAGTGAAACATTGATGCTCAATGCCCTAAAGTGCAGCATGATTGACAAAGACTCCTTCAACGTTATCCGGAAAATGGCCTTGCGGTATATGCGCGGGTCTGCGCTTGCACAGGATTTTACACGGGAGGACTTGGCGATAATGGAAAAAAACGCCGCCCTGCTTAATTTGATATTTTTGGGTGCCTTGACATCGGAGTTTCCTTTCAAGATTAACCCGCATACCGAATTGTTTCAGGAGTTGATAAGCTACGACCTCGCGCCCGGTGACAAAGTCGGCGAAATTGGCGCGGGAGACGGTGCCTTTGCGCTGTTATTGAACCGGGTGGAGCCAGGAGTTACGCTGCATGTAAATGAACTGGATGGTGCCTTTCTTCAATACATTCAAATTCAACTTGACGAAAACCCTGACATGTTCGATGTGAACCAAGTTCATTTGGTAAAAGGAAACAAAAGGTCAACTGGACTTGAAGGTCAGGAATTGGACAAAATAATTCGGCTGCGGGTCGTTGGGTTGCAGAAAAATGGCGTTTTTACCAAAATCAAGTCGGTTTTGGTCGGCGCTGATGGAAATGACGGGCAGCTGATCGCGGATGATGGGTGCGGCATTGCGGATGTATTTTCCCCAGGTATTGTCAATCACGAGCACGATGTTGGTATCAGCGGCGATGCTTTTGTAAATCTGTGGAATGGTGTCGGGTTTGTAATCGCACTGGTAGGTTTTTAATTGGAATTCAAATGGGTAAGGGGTCGTTTGGGCATTTAGCCGATTCAGGTAAGTTTGTAAGGCCACGATGTACAAGGAATCCGTGTGGTTGTTGCTGGCACTTTTCGCAGCATCGAGGTAATTGAAGCCCACGTAAGCAACGTATTGCACCGGGCGGGAATAGGGAGATCGTTTGCAGGCAAATTGGGTGACGCAGGACAGCAGCAGGAAGGTATATATGACTTTACGCATGGCAGCGGTGGCGGGAGGATTTGGATTGTTTCTGGACGAAATGTACGAAAATCACCGCAAATACCGCACAAACAACTTCCCCTTCGACAACTTAGCCGCCTGAAGCGCCTTCCTAAACCCATCCGCCGCCTTCCTGGCCGCAGCATCAGAAGTCTGCACCGGCCCCAACCAAACCAAATACCCCGATGCCTTGCTATTGGGGATGCAGGACTGCGCGGCGTAATGACAGTCTATCCCCTGGTTTTTCAAAGCAGCCACGCGATTGATGGCCAGTTCCTGGCTACTGAAGGAGCTTTCCTGGATGATCCAGCCCGCTTTTTTCAAAGATTGGCAGCCGTCGGGTATTTTGGCCACCGGCTGCGGCGCTTTTTTCGGCGCGGCTTTTTTGACGACAGGTTTTGCTGCTGCTGGCGCATCGCGGGAAATGGTGATGGAGGGCCCATCGTCTTCGTCGCCCGAAACATTAATTGTAGGTGCTTCTGCTTCTTTTTTGATGGGATATTGCTTCGGAATGGCCTTGGGTTGGCCGTCGTACGGAATGGCGGCACCATCAATGAGGTAGCCGCGCTGGTCTTCCGGGTTTTCCCCGCCCTTCCAGCGCTGTAGCTTTTTCAAATCGGCCACATCTTCAGTTTTGTAGCTGGCCACTTGGTAGAGAAAAGGCGCGATGCATACAATGGCCATAAACGTTACCCATTTTTGCACCGACTGTGAACTCATAAAACGGGTGTACGTAGATCGTGTTCCACCCAATGGCTTGTTGAGGGCACTCCAAACGTACTTGTTAAACGGGTCGACCACCATGTAGTGAAATGGCCGGTAGACCTTGTTCCAAAGCACAGTCAGTTGGTCTGGAGCTTTGGGGCGGCGTGCGGCCATGGAGCCCATGTTCTGGCTCACTTTTTTGTACCAATCAGCGCGGGTCACCCAATCGGCCATTTTACGGTCTTTGCCAAAAATACCCAGTCGGGAAGGGTCGCTTATCTTGCGGACGTTGCCATCAAAGGGCACGATGGCCAACCCGACGCCGTTGTACACGCATTGGTTGCGCAGCTCGATGTAGTACGGGTCGTTGGGAGCCGGGAACACGTCATCGGCAATGGCAACCCATTGCTCGTCGGCGAAGTATTGGCGGAACTGCTGGATGGCGAAAATGTAGCGGTACTTCCGCCAGTTTTGCATCATGAAATACCAGCCAAAAAACCCAATAATAAACATCCCGATCACGAAACCCATATTGCCGGAGCCACGCAGTTCGATCAGCCATAGCCGCCGTGTTTGGTAAAAAAGCATGTACATGACCGCCGCGCAGACGGCACCAAAAGCCACACAGTCCCAAATAAAATAGTGGGTATTGAGCTTGTACTTCACCTCTTCCGCTTTGTCAAATGAAGTGGCTTCGTAGGTGCAAACAAAAGGGGAGCCATCCTCTTTTTGGAACGACAATTTGCCATCCGCTACCCAGCCTTCAGCGCTTACATTGTCCATCTCCACCGTGATAGAGCCTGGTTGCGACTGGTATCTGTTCTTGTAAAAATCTTTCAAAAACGGCACAAAGCGCTGCTTCACCTCATCTTCCAAGAGGCTGCCCTGCTGTGTGGTAAATGATTGATTTTCCATTGTTTACACTTTCTTTCCCGGCATCTGAGATGCCACTTTCCGCGAATCGTTCTGTCGATCTTTGATGGTATTGATGTAATATCTTGCTTGTTTGTTGCCGTATGCCGTCCAGGCTTTTTGAGCCCAGTCGAGCGCAATTTCGAGGTTTCCGTTCACCTCCGCGGCAACTGCCATATTGTAGGCTGCGCGTCCGGCAGCTTTTTTATGGGTCATCCCGGCTTTGGCGATTATCTTTTTCCACTCATTGGTCGCCTGTTCCATGTTCTTGGCCTCAAAATAGCGGGCTGCTTGTTTCATTTCGGCTTTAAAGCCTTTGGCTTTGTTGTAGTAACTACGGCTCACGTACACATACAGCGGTGCAATGCGTGCGCCGTACTCGATGCCGACGTTAAATGCTACATCGCGGGTCACTGAAACCTGAGAAGGCAAGTTGCTGAGCGCCGCGCGTTCCGTATCGCCACGGCCAGTCCGCTCCAGGTAGTCGTCTGTCACGTATTCATCGAAAATGATCTTGCGCTTGGGGTCGTAGGTACGCCAGCCAATGTGGACACCCGTGCGTTGTCTCGAATTGTAGGAGATATCAATGTACTCCTTGCCGCTTTTATCTTTTCGCTTGGTCGTCTGGCGGGTGGCACTGGCGGAGTTGTCGGAATCAAAAGACTCAATCGCCACAACAGCATCCGTTCCATAGTCCCTACAGATTTTTTCGATTTCTGCCCAATCTAAAGGGCGAGCCATGTTTCCCCCGGCTTTGCTGCCCGCCATTTCAATACCCGTATTTTTTACTGTAAAGCGGGGCGTGCGGGTCAGTGCATTGGTCAAGCCATTGACGGCTTCCTGGCGGCTTCTGCGATCCTGACCAATGGCTTCTCCGGTAAACAAGCCTTCCAGCGCATTCAACCAACCATTGGAAGGTTTGCTGCGGTCGATGAGGGCAATGGTATTGATGTGTTCCGGCACGGTTAGTTGGGCTGATTGCAAAACGCGCAAGCTGGTGCTTGGCATGCAGCTGCCGAGCAGGAGGAGGAGGAGGAGCGGAGCGAGTGTTTTCATATTTCGTTGTTTTTTAGTTGATAGTTGCTCGTTGTTAGTTTCGGAGCGTTTAGTCTTTCGTTGGTGCTTGGCGCCATTCACTAAAAAATTAACGTCCAATGTCCAACAAGGAATGTCCAATATCCAAGTATTAAACGTACACCTCGTTTACTCGATAAACCTAAGAAAACGATGTATATGGTTTGCTTAATGATATGGCAAGCGTTCCACCACTTGGATATTGGGCGTTCCTTGTTGGACATTGGACATTGGACATTTTTTCAGTTGAGACATACTCGGCAGGACCGTGGTCAAAATCGCTAATTCAATGACATTTGCTTTCTGGCGGAGCTGCCAATCGCGCTACCTGTTCGTCAGCCCAAAAACAACGCGAACGAACAACAATCAACCAACAACAATCAACCAACAACGAAATCAACCATTATACTCTCCCTGGATCGACGACTTCACTATCCGCATAAAGGTCTTTTCATCCACCATTATGCGCACGATAGCGCCATCAATTTTGGTGATGCGGCCGATGATGCCCGCATTTGTAACAACCTCCATGCCTTCACGCAGGTTTTCCTGGAATTTCTGAACTTCTTTTTGTTTTTTCACCTGAGGGCGAATGAGAAAAAAGTAAAAAACGGCAATAATAGCCAGAGGAAAAAGCATTCCAAGCCAGCTGCCACCTGGGGATGCTTGAAGAAAAATGTGTGCGAATGTGTACATTATCAATGAATTGAGTTAAATATACCCGGAAGAGTGGCCAGTTTGGCACTTGCGTCGGATAATATGATCGGCAAAACTACGGTACTTAGGGAAATATATTTCCTTTCATTTATCCAACAAAGCATGACCTTTGCCCAAACTCCGCACAATCCTATAATTAATGGGCTCCCACAACACACACCACCGCCTGTCAAAAGCAGGCTTATTGATTACCCTCGGCATCATTTTCGGCGACATCGGCACCTCGCCGCTGTACGTAATGAAAGCCATCGTCGGGGAAGGAAAAACCATTAATGCAATGACCGTTTTGGGCGGTTTGTCCCTGGTTTTTTGGACATTGACCATCCAAACCACGCTGAAGTATGTTTTTCTGGTGTTGCGCGCCGACAATAATGGGGAGGGGGGTATATTTTCCTTGTATTCTCTGGTAAAAAGGCGGCGGCGTTGGCTGATGTTCCCGGCCTTGCTGGGCGGTGCTGCCATGTTGGCGGAAGGCATGATTACCCCGCCGATCTCCGTTTCATCGGCCATTGAAGGGTTGGCGATTAAATACCCCGGCTTGCCGACCATCGGCATTGTGATTGCCATTATTTCGGCTTTGTTCTACATCCAGCGGTATGGCACAGCTACAGTAGGTCGCAGTTTTGGCCCGATGATGCTGGTTTGGTTCAGTATGCTGGCGGTTCTGGGTATTGGACAAATCATCCATTACCCAGAAATATTCAAAGCCATCAATCCATATTATGGCTTTGAACTGCTGCACCACAGCCCCAATTTCCTCTATGTTATGGGAGCGGTATTCCTGTGCACCACTGGCGCAGAAGCCCTGTACGCCGACCTGGGCCATTGCGGCCGGGAGAACATTCGTGTGAGCTGGATTTTTGTCAAAACCAGTTTGTTGCTCAACTACTTTGGGCAAGCTGCCTGGTTGCTGCACCACGAGGGGAAAATATTGGATGAAAACCCGTTCTATGGCATCATGCCCCATTGGTTTTTATGGCCTGGGATCATCATTGCCACTTTTGCGACCATTATTGCCAGCCAAAGCATGATTTCGGGATCATTTACCTTAGCCTCAGAGGCCATCAGGCTCGGATTTTTGCCTAAAATGACGGTGAAATTCCCAACACAATTGAAAGGTCAGATTTATATTCCCGGGGTCAATACATTTCTTTGGCTGGGTTGTGTATCTGTTGTGCTGTATTTCCAGGAAAGCTCCAAAATGGAAGCAGCTTACGGCCTCTCCGTTGTTTGCACAATGCTTTGCTCCACCATTTTGTTGGCCAATTATTTTGTGATACATCGGGTGAAAGCATGGATCATTTGGCTGTTTTTGATTTTTTACCTGACATGGGAAGGCGGCTTTTTTGTTGCCAATACCCTCAAGTTTATGGAAGGCGGCTACGTCACCGTTATTGTGGCTTCTTTATTGTTCAGCATGATGTTTTTATGGGTGCAGGCAAAACAAATTCGCCAAAGCTACACAGACGAAGTCATCATCAAGGACTATCTCGACCAACTCATCGTGTTGAGCAATGACTCCAACATCCCGAAATATGCCACCAACCTGGTATTCCTCACTGCCGCCAAAAGCCCCTATAAAGTTGAGGAAAAAGTACTGTACTCCATCCTGCAAACGCAGCCCAAACGTGCTGATGTGTACTGGTTTGTGCATATTGAAACCACTGAAGAGCCCTTTACCATGGAATACGAAGTGAATACTTACGCCAACGACGATGTGTACAAAATCAACCTTCGCCTTGGCTTCCGGGTACAACAACGCATGAACCTATTCATGAAACAAGTGGTGGAAGACATGGTGGAGAACGAAGAACTATCCATATTTTCCCGCTACCATACCCAGCACAGCAAGTACCCCACTGGCGACTTCCGATTTGTCATCATTCAGGAGTTTTTATCAAACGAAAACGAGCTTCCCTGGAAAGAACAGCTTGTCTTATCCATTTACCTCACCGTTAAAGGCTGGGTGTCTTCACCCAAAAACTGGTTCGGCCTTGATTCAGATTCTGTTGACATAGAACAGGCGCCGCTGGTGCTGGAACCGGTAGAAGGGGTAAAGCTTAAACGGATTGTACGGTAGACGGTGGATGGTAGACGGTGGACGGTTGCACAAGCTTTGTACTTACTTTTGGCATTTGTTTTTCAGCACATTTACGAAAACGGCAGACTGTTTGAACACCATCTTCTCCTTAGCTAAGGATTGTATTTCAGCACTAGAATCGAAAAATTGAAATAATATTGGCTTAAGTGCTGAAAAACAAATGCCAAAAGTAAGTACAAAGCTTGTGCAACCGTCTACCGTCAGCCGTCAACCGTCCACCGTCAGCCGTCAACCGTGAGAAATGTATACACTGTCTGAAATCTGGATTTACCCCATCAAATCACTGGGTGGCATTTCCCTCCAAACTTCTGCGGTTGAAATCCGCGGACTGCAACATGATCGGCGCTGGATGCTGGTAGATGAGGCGGGGCGCTTTGTATCACAGCGGGAAATTGCTGAAATGGCCTTGCTTCGAACGGCGATTGATGCAGCGCATCTTCAGGTATTTCACAAAAACAAACCTTCTGATGTGCTGCTCATTCCGCTAGCATTGCCTTTGAAAGATATGAAGCAGGAAACTGTGGATATCTGGGACGATACATGCACCGCAGCCGTGCTTCCAAAAGAAATAAACGACTGGTTTTCTCGCGTATTAGGTCAAACGCTACGCTTGGTGCGGATGCCTGAATCCACCCAGCGCTGGGCCGATGCGCGCTATGCGCCAAAAGGGCAGCACGTCAGTTTTGCCGATGGTTTTCCCTTCTTGATTGTAGGCCAGGCTTCCTTGGATGATTTGAATGCCCGGCTTCAGGAGCCATTGCCCATGAATCGTTTTCGGCCCAATTTTGTTTTTACCGGGGGGCAAGCATTTGAAGAAGATGGCTGGACCGACTTTCAAATTGGCACAACAACTTTTCGGGGCGTAAAACCTTGCGATCGTTGTATCATTCCCACCACCGATCAAGAAACAGCCATACGCACTGCTGAACCCATGAAAACCTTGGCGACCTATCGAAACTTTGAGCGCAAAATTTGCTTCGGGCAAAATTTGGTGTGGATGGGTGAAGGTGGGGCAACAGTAAGCGTTGGCGACGCGTTGACGTTTGGGAAATAAGCTGTCTCACTAGTCCATTCGCGGCGAACATTTAGTGTTTTTAACACAAAGGTTTTTTCAACAAATAGACACACAGGGACATAGCATTACGTACCCAAAACCTATGTTTTCTAGGCCCCTATGTGTCTATGTGTTAAAAAACATATTATGTGTTCTACCGCTGCTTACATTTCAAATCTTAATTTTGCCGGATGAAACGTTTCCTCTATTTTTTGTTGCTCTATTTGTTCGCAGCAAGCCTTTCGGCACAACGCACGGCCATTTTTTTACCCGAATCACCCACAGCACCTGAAACCAGGGCTGCCCAGGTATTGCAACATTACCTTGGAAAAATTACGGGGCAAGAAATCGCCATCACATCTCAACCCAAAGTGCCAAAAAAAGTGCAACCCATTTTTGTAGGGAATTGCCTGGCAGCTGTTAAATATGGGCTTGAGATACCCACAAACCTGCCTTTTGACGCGTATTTTTTGCAGGGAAACAAAAAAGCCTTTGCCATTGCTGGCGGCGGCGAAATGGGAACAGAATATGGCGTTTACAGCTTCCTGGAATTGCTTGGCTGCCGAAAATACAGCCCACGGGATTCGCTTATCCCTTCTATAAAAAATATACAACTGCCTGTTTATACCGCGAAAATAGAAGCCCCTGCCTTCCCTTACCGCGAACTTTGGTACGAACCTGCCTTTGATGAAAGCTGGGCGCGCTGGCACAAGCTCAAAACCAACCAGCAGAAAAACAAAGAGTGGGGTATGTTTGTGCACACCTTTGAAAAACTCTGTCCAAAAGACGAATACTTTGGAGAGCATCCGGAATATTTTGCCTTCAACGGCACCCAGCGTTCCCCTGGTCAACTTTGCCTTTCCAATGACACCGTCTTACAAATTGTTGTTTCCCAGCTCCGGGAAATGATGGCAAAAAATACGGAGGCAAAATACTGGTCGATCAGCCAAAACGACAACTACGACTACTGCAAATGCCCGCGTTGTGCCGACGCCGACGCACATTACGGAAGCCCCGCTGGCACCCTCATCGCTTTTGTAAACCGCGTGGCCAAGGCATTCCCGTACCGCACCATTTCCACCCTAGCCTACCAATATACCCGCCAAGCCCCTAAAAACATCAAGGTAGAGCGCAACGTGAGCGTATGCTTGTGCAGCATCGAATGCAACCGGGGACAAAGCATCGAAGCCGGCTGCCCGGATTTCGCCCGCGACGTGCTGGAATGGTCGCAATTGACCGACAACCTGATGATTTGGGATTATGTCGTGCAGTTCCGAAGCTACATCAGCCCATTTCCCAACTGGCATACACTCCAGCCCAATCTGCAGTTTTTTCAAAAAAACGGGGTAAAAATGATGTTCGAACAGGGCAGCGGACGCGATCGCTCCGAATTCTCCGAGATGCGGGCCTACCTGCTGGCCAAACTTATGTGGAACCCAAAGGCAAACATGGACTCCATTCTGACCGATTTTGGCAATGGCTATTACGGCCCCGCCCGCCCAGCCATTTGGCAATATATCCACGATCAAACAACGCGGCTCGAAACCCATGGCAACCAATTGTGGATCTATGATATCCCCCAAAACGAGTCCTTTGTGCGTGATGGCTTTTACCAACGGCACAAAGCCCTGACCGACTTTCCCAAAGGCGATGACGCACAACAAATGCACCTAAAAGCAGCGATGCTGCCAGAACTGTTTGCCTACCTGGAAAGCATAAAAGCCGTTCCGTACAATCCCCAGGATGCCTTATCCCGGGCAGTAACCATATTGAAACGAAAGAATGACGTTTTAGGCAACCTGCTCAACCAATTCAAAAACGACTGCGAACTTGTTGGTTTTTACCGCTTGAATGAAAACGGAGACACCCCACAGCAATACGTACAGGACTACAAATCATACCTCAACAATGCCATCAATGCGCTGGACTCAAGGGCAACTTCCATCGTCCTCGAACAGCCCGCGTCGCCCACTTACGCCAAGGGGGACCCCAAGGAACTCATCAACAAACTCATCGGTGATACCGATTACCGCTACAATTGGCTGGGTTTCGAAGGGAATGACATGATCGCAACCGTTGAGGTGGAGGATCAAAATGCAGATGGCATCCAGGTTTCCTTCCTCCAAGATCAGCAATCTTGGGTGTTTTTTCCAAAACTGGTGGTAATTGAAATATCCCAGGACGGCAAGGATTTTCAAAAAATAGAATGGAAAGTAATTCCAATCGCGCCTGATGGAAAAAAGAGCACCTACACCATAAAAGCAAACCTACACGGGCAGGCCGTCCGCTATGTACGGGTTACGGCGGTGAATCAAAAAACATGCCCAGAGTGGCATTCTTGTAATGGGAATAAGAGTTGGATATTTGCGGACGAGATACTGATACTTTAGGGTTTCAGGTTTCAGGGTTTCAGGTTTCAGGGTTATGCGATTTGTTTGTTTTAGATCACGTAATTTCAATATTGACAAAAATCTCTGTTAAAATTGAAAATAGTATTCTTAGTTACGAGCCAACCGCGTAAACCTGAAACCTTGAAACCTGAAACCCGAACCCTCATTTAGCACAAAATTGCTGAATAAGCCCCTGCGCAGCCCCATATCCCCCCATCGCGGCCGCCTGCCAGTCCGCGCAGGCGCCTGCGAGGTCGCCCATGCCGTGTTTGGCGAGGCCTCTGTTACAGCGGAAATTACCCGCATCTGGCTTGAGTTTGATGGCTTGCTCGAAAGCCAGCAGAGCTTCTGGGAATCTTTTTATA
>JBBRWA010000098.1:0-17841 GCA_038246345.1 Chitinophagales bacterium | reverse complement strand
GGGCGGCAGTGGTTCCTATACATATCTGTGGAGTACAAACGCTACCACCCAAGGCATTACCAACCTTGCTCCAGGTACTTACACCGTTGAAGTTACCGATCAAAACGCTTGTTCGCTAGTACGGACAGTTGTGGTGAATGCTTTCTCTTGTGCCATTGCCTCGTCCAATATCGTAACGGATGTCAATTGCCCAGGTGCCAATTCTGGTACTGTTGCATTGGTATTAGTTGGTGGAACAGCACCTTACACTTATTCCTGGAGCAATGGTGCCAGTACATCGACCATTTCAAACCTGGCGGGCGGCACCTATACCGCCACCATTTTCGATGTCAACCAATGCCAGACGGTCAGTGTGGCGACTGTAAATGAGCCAATGCCATTTACACCTTGGGATGTTCAAGTGAGCCATACAACTTGCCCGAATGATGGAACAGGAGCAGCAGCAGCTACTATTGCTGGCGGCACAGCTCCGTATACTTTCCTTTGGAGCAATGGCGCAACAGGCAGCAACTTGAGCAATGTCAACGCAGGAACATACACTGTGCGCGCAACAGACGCTCATGGTTGCACAACGGGCACTTCGGTTATAGTAGCCTCCAACGATCAGGAGATTCCGATGGTTTCTGCTCAAAATGCGACCATTGCTTTGAATAATTCAGGCAATGTAACCATTACAACTGCTGCCATTGGTGCTCAATTCAGCGACAATTGTGGCATTGCCAGTTCCGTAATTACCCCGAATACATTTAGCTGTGCGCAATTGGGCGCCCAAGAGGTAACCCTAACCGTAACAGACTTGTCTGGATTGACTAATGCAACTACGGTAACCGTAACTATTGTTGATACAGAAGTGCCTGTTGTGATTTGCCCAGGTAACTTAGCCGTTTGTCCAAGTGATAATATAGTGAACTATCAACCAGCAACGGCACAGGACAACTGCTTGATTCTAAGTGGCCAATGGGCGCAAACAAGCGGCCTGCCAAGTGGTGCAGAATTCCCGGCAGGCACCACCATCCAAACATTCACCTTTACGGATGCCAGTGGAAATGTGGGCAACTGTTCCTTCAATGTGACCGTAACGGCTCCTGTTACTTTTGATAACGTTGCCATTACCAACGACCATAACAACCTTGGTGTAGGCGCAGTTAATATCACCTTCTCTGGTGGGGTAGCTCCTTATACATTCTCTTGGCTGTTGGGCGGGGTAGTCGTTGCAACAACGGAAGACGTTGAAGGGCTTGCTCAAGGCAGTTACGATGTTGTTATCACAGATGCTCAAGGATGTACCTATACGTTGGAAGGAATTACAGTCGGCAATTCGGTTTCCGTTAAGGAGCCGAGTTGGTTGAGCGGTGTGAGCCTGCAACCTAATCCAACGAGCGATTTGACGCAAGTGATTTTTGCGACACCATTGAATAGCCGTCTGGAAATAGCCGTTATTGATGCTACCGGACGTGTACTGAAAACGCAAATTAGTGACCAAGCCAAACAGGTTACGATCAATTGTGTTGATCTGCCAAGCGGTATGTACACGTTGCGTTTCCGTTCGAACCAAGAAATTGGCACGCGAAAGTTGATCGTGATTAAATAAATAAAGCACTTTTTTTACACAATTAAGCGCGGTCTCTCTTTCTTTGGGAGGCCGCGCTTTTTTAGTTGCGTTGTGGCCGTTGTGGCGTGGTGTGAAAAGAAAAAACGTAGTTTTCAAAAAAAGAATCCAATGCTATTTTTAAAGACAAGCCTGATCACAAGCCTTCTTTTACTAGTCCATCTAATCCAAGCTCAAATTGGTTGTACAGACCCGCAAGCGACAAATTTCAATGCAGGGGCTGTTCAAAATGATGGCTCTTGTCTGTATCCGATGACTGGTTACAGTGCCGCTTACATTTCGAATTTAGGCATTGGTTTAAGGGAAATAAGCGGCTTGAACTTTTCGAATGGGGAATGGTGGGCACACAACGACAGTGGTTTCGATCCAGAATTTTTCAGTGTAAATCCCTCCAATGGGGCTTCAATAAAGAAAATTAATCTCAAGGATGCCCAAAATAGAGACTGGGAAGATGTATGCGCTGATGGTACAAACCTGTATTTGGGCGATTTTGGAAACAACAGCAACAACCGTCAGAACCTGGGCATTTATAAAGTGCCATTCAGCGCGATTGGCAATAGCAGCAATCAAACCGTAAATGCCAGTGAATACAGTTTTGTGCCATTTGCATACCCCGACCAAATTGATTTCACGAACGTACCCGAAGACAGCACCGTATTTGACTGCGAAGCCATGGTTTTTGCACAAGGCAAGCTGCATTTATTCACCAAAAACCGGAAGGAATATCAAACGACGCATTACGCCATAGATCTGGGTAACAATAGTATTCAAAAAATCGAAACTTTTGATTCCCAGGGCCTTATAACGGGCGCTAGTATTACGCCCGATGGAAAAACCATTGCACTGGTTGGCTATGACCTGCGAGGGTTGCCAGCGGTGTTCTCCTGGTTGCTCTGGGATTGGCAGCCCGGAACAGATCAATTTTTCAGTGGAAACAAACGACGCATTGAATTGGGCAGCGCCTTTACCGTTGGCCAGGTAGAAAGTATAGGATTCAGCACAAACCGGAGTGGATATTTTGCGAATGAACGCACAGAATATGGCGGAATTTTATTTGTACCGCAGCGGATATGGGGCATTGATTTTAATACCTGGCTTCCTGAAATTGTGGCCACTCAAGATCCTTCAACAAGTTCCCAAAAGCTGAACATATACCCCAATCCAAGCTCTGGGATTTTGTATTTTGATGTCTCAAGCCCTGAAAAAGTTGAACTTCAGTTAATCAACCAGCTGGGAGAAAGGATTTTGATCCAGGGGGTACCGCAGCATTTTGACCTGAGTCAATACCCAGAAGGGATATACACCCTGCTTGCTATTTGGGAAGATGGCAGCACAGCGGCTCGAATTGTCATCAACCAATAAACTTATTTTACAGTAGTTCCTCCAAACATCAATTCCTGAACATTCGCGGAATTCAAAAAATCATGTGGGAATCCCAGTTCAATTTTGCTGGCTTCATCCAACTCCTGAATGTATTTTTCAGGAATTACAAAGTCTAAACAGCCCATTGAAGACGCTATTTGGGTCGCTTTCGATGCGCCGATCAGTGGAATAACATTCAAGTTGGGATTTCGCTGCCGCGTCCAATTTATAGCCACTTGAACAGGTGGAACTTTTAGCTTTTCTGCGACTTTGACTACTTTTTCGGCTATTTTATTGGCGTGTGCACTGCGGCGATTACTGTGTTCTGGCAATCTTCCTGTTTCACCTTTCAGGTATTTTCCCGTAAGTGCCCCACCAGCAATGGCGCCCCAAGGTGTCACGGCCATTCCGAAATGTTGGGCCATGGGCAATAAATCGCGCTCTGGTGTGCGGGCAAGCAGCGAGTATTCAATTTGAAGCGCCGCAAAAGAGCTCCAGCCTCGCAATTCGGCGATGGCATTGCTTTGACTTACGATCCAGGCGGGCGTATCGGAAATACCGATGTGATGTGCTTTGCCGCTGCGCACCAGATCTTCCAGTCCACGGAGCAATTCATCCGCGGGGATGGTTCCATCCCAGGCGTGAACCCATAACAGGTCAATGAAATCTGTATCCAGTCGGCGCAGGCTTTCGTCTACGGACCGAATCATGTTTTTCCGGTGGTTGCCGGCGAAGTTTGGATCGCCCAGTTGGTCACGCAGCGTGAATTTTGTGGCCAGGACAAAATGATGGCGTTCGCTTTTAATGAACTCACCGAGCCAGCGCTCACTGGTGCCCTCAGTGTAGCGGTTGGCGGTATCTACAAAATTGCCTCCAGCAGCGGTGTAAGCATCAAATATTTTTTGACTTTCAGCTTTGTCGGCACCCCAGCCCCATTCGGTACCAAATGACATGGTGCCAAGGCAGAGTTCTGAAACGCGGAGGCCAGAGCGGCCTAGTAAACGATAGATCATGTCGTGTTTTTATTTATCCCGAGTCTTTACGTAAGCCTGAAAACGAACCGCATTTACTTTATGGGCTTCGAAGGTCGCTGCAAAGGCATGGGTACCTGAATCATCCGGTTTGGCGCAGAAATACAAATAATTGTGCTTCTCTGGGTTCAGTACGGCATCAATGCTGGGAATAGAGGCCATGCTGATAGGGCCTGGCGGCAAGCCCTTGTACATGTAGGTGTTGTAGGGAGAATCAAAAGTTGTATGAAATTCCGTGACGCGACGGGTCGTGAAATCGCGTGTGGCGAAAACACAGGTTGGGTCTGCCTGCAACTTCATGTTGATTTTCAAACGGTTGAGGTAAACACCAGCAATGGTTGGTTTCTCGCTCACGGCATTGGTTTCGCGCTCTACAATGGTTGCGAGGATGTACACTTCCTCAGGCGTCATACCCAGCCCTTTAGCTTTGTCCAGGCGGTTGTTTTTGCTCCAAAACAAATCGTGTTCCTTTACCATCCGCGCAATGAAACCTTGTGCATCGGTATTCCAATACATTTCATAAGTATTTGGAATAAAAGCTGTTAACAGCGTTTCTTCCGTCAAGTTATATTGGCGCAGGTAATTTTTATTCCTAAACAATTGCAAGATCGACATGGAATCGGCTTCAATGAAGCGGGCTGCTTTTCCGGCGACATCTTCTGCCAAGCGTTCGTTATTAAGCACGAATTTGACGGGAGCTTGTTCCCCATTGCGCAGGTGTTGAATCAACTGGCGATTGGTCCAACCGGGCTGCACTTCAAAACGGCCCGTGCGCATTTTGTCTTTTTTGTAATTCATTTGGTCGGCAAGCCAGCGGAAATTGACTTCGTCGTGGATAAATCCACCGCGCCTTAATATCTGGATAACGTCTTCAAAAGAAGCGCCTGAAGGGATACAAACAAAAGGATCTCTAATGTCTTTCGCTACAGCGGGCACCAAAAAGCTTTTTATTGGTTCTATGGCGAAATAACCTCCAATGGAGGCGGCTAAAAGCAAAAAGATCAGGATGCTGCGGCGAGTGGAGGGTTTTATTGACATACTGTTTTGATTACCGCTGGGTAAAGTTGTGATTGTCTGATTCATTTGAGTCACGAATATAAGATGAATGCCTGGGTGCGTAGGTTAAGCCTGACGAACGGATTAAAAGCAATCATACACTTTCTTTAATATCAAAAAAAGCGAGCAAGTCGCCCACTGTTTCTCGGAGGTCTTTTCTATTTACTACTAAGTCTACAAAACCATGCTCCAGTAAAAACTCTGACGTTTGAAAGCCTTCAGGCAGGTCGCGCTTGATTGTTTCCCGGATAACCCGAGGGCCTGCAAAGCCGATCAATGCGCCGGGTTCTGCCAGGTTTATGTCGCCCAGCATGGCAAAAGAGGCTGTAACGCCGCCAGTTGTAGGATCCGTCATCAAGGAGAAATAGGGAAGCTTTGCTCGGGCCATCAACGTCAGTTTAGCGCTGGTTTTGGCCATTTGCATGAGGGAAAAAGCACTCTCCATCATGCGCGCACCGCCTGTTTTCGAAATAATCATCAAGGCAGCTTTTGATTCAAGCGCATGATCGATGGCCAAGGAGATTTTTTCACCAACGACAACACCCATGGAACCGCCAATAAATCGAAAATCCATGGCAGCAATAACGAGTCGGTGCCCCAATACTTCCCCTGCACCTATGGAAAGGGCATCATTCAGCCCGGTCTTTTTTCGAGACTCTTCCAACCGTTTGTCATAAGGCTTTAAGTCCGTGAATTGTAGCACGTCGACAGAAATCATATCATCGTGCAGGGTTATGTACTCTTGACCGTCAAAAAGCAGGTCAAAATACTCCTCGGACCCAATCGGTGTGTGATAATCGCACTTTGGGCATTTGTAATAATTGTCGCGAAGCAGCTTCATCGTACTGGTTTCCTTGCATTTTTTGCATTGAAACCATACGCCTTCAGGCACATCTTTCTTCGACTTTGTCGCGGTGGAAATACCTTCCCGTAATCGTTTATACCAACTCATAAGATAGGATTGATTGTTCTGGTCAATTTGGTCAAGTTCGGCAAAGATACATCTCTGAAATACAAATCATACTTGCCTTGCTTTTCTCGTTTATTTTTCTCCCGTATTCGTCCGCGATTTGCCAGACCATTTATTCTATGTTGTTTTGCCTTTAAATTTTGAAGCCGTATGCATAAACTATTCAGGGTCATTGCGATTCTAGCCTTTGCGCAGGCTGGGAATGCACAAGAAGCAAACATCCTTTTTCAAGTCAAACATTTAAAATCTCCTGATGTGGTATTTGGATATTATCAGGGCGGCAAAGCCTATCGCCTCGATTCAGTTAAAGTGGATACCAGTGTTGGAAGCTTTCGCATTCAAAAAAATGGACTCCATCCCGGGATTTATTTTTGCGGTACAAACAACGGCAAATTATTTGACTTCGTCATTTCAGCGCCAACAGATTCCTTTGTAATACAGGCGGATTTAGCGCATCTGGACGAAGTTCGGTCGCCAGACTCTGAACAAAACGAAGCCCTTTTTCGCTTTGAACAGCAGCGCAGCCTCATCGAAAGCAGTTTTGAGGCTAAAAAAGCGATGCGGGATATGGTGGCTCAAGCGACAAAAAATGATGTCGAAGCTTTAAAACCATTTGATGAAGAACTTCAGGCATTGCTGGCCAGAACGGATTCTTTGGCGCTTGGATTTATCAAAAACAACCCGCAGCACTTGTATGCTAAAATGCTGCAAGCGGTTAGGCCGCCAGAGCCTCCCATGCCATTGAACCCAACACTGAAAACAGGGAAGCCAAACCCTGAATACATGGGCTGGATGCGGCTTCACTATTGGGATAATACTGATTTTAACAATGATGCTTTGCTTGGCAATACTTTTTGGCAGGTATATTTCGATAATTTTTTTGCGCGACACGTAGTGGCAAAACCAGATTCTCTGATCCTTGCCATTGATGAAATATTGGCTAAAACCCCGCGTGGCGGTACTTTTTTTCAGTTTATTGTGCTTCGGATCACCCAATTTTATGAACAGAATGATGCGCCCGGCGCCGATCGAATCTTCGTCCACATGGTCGATAAGTACCAGAAAAAGGATCAAACTCCCTGGCTCGACATGGCAACCCTGGAACGATTGGCCTACAAAGCCGGTGCACACCGACCCAACCTAACGGGCAGCCTGGCGCTTAACTTTTCAATGCCAGACGAAACGGGAAAACAAATTGAATTGTACGAAATTGAAGCTCCACTGACGATGTTGGTTTTCTACAGCCCACTTTGTGCGCATTGCATGGAATTTATGCCCAAAATCTATCAAGTTTACCTGGATTATCAGGTAAAGGGTCTAGCCGCCGTTGCTATCAATACAGACAATCAGGGGGAATATTGGAAAAAGTTCGTTGGACAACAAGGGTGGACCTGGTATGATGTGGACGACCATAAAGCCATGGAACAATTGGAAAAACAATACAACGCTTACAATTTGCCCGTAATTTACCTGCTTGACAAGGATAAAAGGATTTTGGCGAAAAGGGTGAAACCGGGGGATTTGGGGGCTGCGTTAGGACGTTATTTTCGTTGATGGTCGCTCGTTTTGTTGTTCGTTGTTAGTTGTTCGTTTCCGAGCTTTTGATATTCGTGACGGAAACCGGACAAGAAAACGTTCATACCCGAGCCTATGCCGATTGTAGCATCCATTCCAGCATTTGCCGTTGCCTTCCAATCCACTGCTTCTTCGTAATCTTTTGACAAAGAAGTGCTTGCGTAGGGTCATCATACAAACAACGGACAGTGGTTTCCTGCGGGGCAGGACCGCCGTCGCGCGGCCATTTCATGCAGAAATTGGAGGCTTCGGCGGCCTTGCTCCAGGCTGCTTCATCAAGGTTTCCATCCACGGTAATGGGCGATTCCGTGCGGGTGAGGCGCAGGGAATATTGCGTTTGCTGCTCAGTGCGGTTGCGTTGTGCAGATACCTGAAAGGGTAGGGTAAGGGCAAAAAGGA
The DNA here is from genome assembly GCA_038246345.1 of Chitinophagales bacterium. Classification (GTDB taxonomy): domain Bacteria; phylum Bacteroidota; class Bacteroidia; order Chitinophagales; family Saprospiraceae; genus M3007. Next base: position 9,839 of record JBBRWA010000098.1, on the reverse strand, counting down.
GTAAGAGCCTGAGTACGGTATTTAAAACATTTGTTTTTAAATTGCGGACAAAAATAAACAAAAAGGTAGCTATCTATTACATTTGCCTTTAAATTATCGGCATATGGACACAGAAATACTCTTAATGGTCGGCGGCTTCTTCGCGGTATTGTTGATATTATACTTCATCAAACAACAAGGAAATGGGGATAGTCAGTTCCTGAACAAGGATTTATTTGTTTCAAAGGAGTTGTACAGTGCCACCGTGGAGCAAGTGGGACAAATGCGCAGCGAGCTGTCAGGCAAGGAAGATGACCTGCGCAGTGCACTGGCGCAACTTGCTGCGCGGGAGCAACAGATATTCCACCTGGATCAATCCCTCCAAAACCAAAAAGCTGAGGTGGAACAATTGCAAACGCGTTTTAAGACAGAATTTGAGAATATTGCCAACCGCCTGTTGGAAGAAAAATCACAGCGTTTTACAGAGCAAAATGCGCGGAATATGCACTCGGTTTTAATGCCCCTAAGGGATAAAATCAAAGAGTTTGAGGAAAATGTAGACCGCAAATTCATGGATGAAACCAGGGAAAAAGCCACCCTGAAAGAAGAAATCAAGCAATTACATACACTCAACCAGCAACTCAGCGTAGATGCCCATAACCTCGCCAATGCACTCAAAGGGCAAAGCAAGGTGCAGGGCGATTGGGGAGAAATGCAGCTTGAAACCTTACTCGAAAAATCAGGGCTGCAAAAAGGCATACATTTCCTTTCCCAAACAACTTTTCGCGACGATGATGGCAACGCTAAACGACCAGATTTTATCATTCAACTGCCTGATAACAAACAACTTATTGTAGATTCTAAAGTGTCGCTTTCCGCTTTCGAACGCTATTTCAACACCGACGATCCAAGTCAGCGTGATGTGCACCTCCGCGCACATGTAGCCAGCCTGCGCAGTCATGTGGAGAACCTGAGCAAAACCAATTACCAAACCCTTTATCAGATCAATACCCCGGATTATATGCTCCTGTTTGTACCACTAGACAGTGCGTTAAGCACTGCCGCTCAAGCCGATCCGCAATTGTTTACCGATGCGCTGGAGCGGAACATTGTTTTGGTTAGCACCAGCAGTTTATTGGCTACCATGCGCACCGTGGCGCACCTTTGGAAACAAGAAAAACAGTCGCGTTCTGTGTTGGAAATTGCCCGGCAAAGCGGTTTTTTGTACGACAAATTTGTTGCGTTCGTAGAGGATTTGCGCACCATTGGTGCCAGACTTGATACGGCCAGGGTAGCTTATGACGATGCCATGCATAAATTGGTGAATGCCAGCAGACCTGGCGACACCTTGGTCGGTAAAGCGCAGAAAATCAGGGAGTTGGGCGCACGGACAACCAAGAATTTGCCCCAGGATATGATCGACGAAGCCGAAGAAGTTATCGAATAACCCCCATCATTTGTTCGCCAATACGCTGTAAAAAGCCCTTGTCTTCGGTTACAATGTCAGCCTTGCCTTGTAATTGTTGCGCAAAGGCAATCTCACTGCCGGTACTGGTACGCAGGGTATTGTTTTTGGTAATCGGCAAAGCTATGACGATGCTGTATTCTCTATCCTTTGGAACCAAAGACTTGCTGTAAACTTCGCCCTTAATGGTGCCAAACTCCCGATAAGGATAATTATCCAGTTTAATAATAACGCGTTGTTTTTCTGTCACCTTGCCACTGCCAGCCACCGGCAATTTGGCATTCCCGACGATTATATCGGATCCTCCAGGAACTACAGTCATCACTTGATCCCCCATACGGACGAATTGCTGGAGCCTTAAGCCGTTCAGTGATATTTTTCCTTCAATGGGTGCAGTCAACAAGTATTGTTGCTTCCAAAGGTTGATGGCCGTACCGAGCAGGTTAAGGCTGTTGACCAGTAGGGTAGAGGCCGAGGCACTGCTTTCCTGTTGGCCAAAAGAAGCTTTATCGATGTTGCTTTTGAGTGAAATGATTTCGCGGCGTTTTTCCAGCACATTGCTTTCATATTGATCGCGTTGACGCTCCAGATCGGACAATTTTGTGCGTTCTTTTTCAAAATCGACCCGAGAGGTGATCCCCTGCTCGTACAGTTGCTTTTGTTTGTCGTACAATTCTTCTGCCGTTTTCAGTTGATCTTTTACCCTTACCGAGGCTTTTTGTTCAAAACCAATGCTTTGCTCCAACTGACTGATCTGCAATTGAATAGACCCCACATTGGAGCGATAAGAGGCGCTGCCACTTTCTCGTCCAAATTGAAAATCATTCAGCAAGCGCACAAAACTTGAATAGTCAACTTGTAAGTTGCCCAAGTTCAAACTGTCCGGCAAGCGCAACCCCCTGAAATCCTCCACTTTAAAATTGCGCCAACTGCTGACACAGGAGTCGAGCAATACCACGTCAAAATAATTAGCCGTGTTTTGCAAAACTGCCAGGTGCTGATTGGGTTTCACCAATACGGTATCTTCCACCAGCAACCGAGCAACCCTGCCATCCGAGCGGGCTACCACCTCAACAGGCGGCGTCTTGGTCGTGATTTCAACATTGGCGGTAACGACATCCGGATAGCGCACAAACCAAGCGGCAGCGAGCATCAGCCCAAAACCAACAAAGACGATGAAAGTACCCCGGCGCACCAGCCAGCCCGGCGGTGTTCCAAGTATTTCCTGCACCTCCTCTGAGCGGAGTTCTACAAATTCTTGTGGTTTGAGCATCTGAATCTTGCGTTTTTAATTGACGGTTGGCGGATACATGGTTTTCTGAATAATCACCCGGTGCGGAAATGGAATTTCAATGCCCTGGGCTTCAAATTTTGCCTTTACTGCTTTTAACAACTGATGCCGTAGCAAAACACCATCGTCGCTGTTATCGGCCCACATATAGGCACGCAGGTTGACGGAGCTGTCGGCCCAGGCAACAGGGCGAAATCGCTTCGGTAGCCGGAAACGGCGTCCGCAAAGTATTCCATTTGTTCAAATAGCTCGTCAAGGGTCTTGTAATTCCGCATTTGCCATTGAATCAAGCCTAAAAGAACGATGGTTTTGGAGACGTCCGTGTATCATGCACGCTTTAAGCCCTTCGTAGTCCTCTTCTTGAAGGGGGCGTATTTTTACAATGTCCATAAAATGATTTTAGAATGCGATCAAACTGCTTTTTCTGCGGCCAAACTGACAGTTTGTTTTTTAGTGCCAGAATTTGAGGTCTGACTGGAGGCGACACCGGCTACTTCAGTCTCAGGTTGCATTAGCGGCAACGAAAGTACGGGTATTGGCGAATTTTCTAAGAAAAATGGACCTACCATTTTGGTGAACAAGCGCGTCAAATAATTGGTCGGCCTGACACATACGGCAATCAAATCGGCATCGATCTTTTTAGCCCGTTTAATCATGGTAGTACCAAAGTGGTAGCCATGGGTAGTTTCGACTTGTAGTTCAATTTCAGCATCACGTATTTTTTGTCCAATTTGTTCAGCCCTTTGCAAGAGTCGAAGTTTATCTTTTGTCGGCGTCCCGTCCGGTATAAATGTGGACATAAATATACTGGCCTTAAAACATTGAGCCCAGGAAATTACCGCAGAAACATGCTCCTCAAAGCCATCGGAGGCACGCAATGGCAGCAGGATTTTTTTCGGCGCTTGTACAGGCATGCCTTTCCGTACAAAAAATACTGGACAAGGGCTGTTGTACATCAACGAAGTCATGCGGCCAGGCGTAGGCTCGCCTTGGGCTGGCATACTGGTTACCAACAAATCTGCAGCTTCGTCGTGCACCTGACGGATGAGATTGCGCCAGTGATTGCTCACTTCAACAACATAACTAACCCTGTGTGCGGTACTCATACTGTCTCCCAAATCGCGGAGCGTAGCGGTGGCTGATTTAATTAGGTCGCTAACTTTTGTTTCTTGTTTTGGGCTGTTTGGGTCGCCATTTGCACCTTCTGTGCCAACAGCATTGTACAACAGCAGTTTTGCCCTGAAATTGTGCGACAAATGTTCAGACCATGCCGTAACGGTGTCATCTTGAAGTGGCAAAACTGTAGGCGTGATTATTTTATTGATAGAGTATTCGTTCATAATAGTGTATTATTTAGATCATTCTAGCCCATATTAATTAGGGTACCTCTGTTGATTTATATACAGCAGTAGGCTGAATGATTGCGTATCACAAAGATCAGGTTTATTTAAAAGGCAAAACCTGACAAAAGTCAGCTATTGGCGTTTTTTGTTGCATTATTACTTAATGACGGCCAAAATCACAGCAGGTTTCAGGCAATTACGGTCTCTCAAAGCATAAATCACTGGATTCCCTTCGGGGATGCCTGGTGCAAGACCATCTGTGTAAAAGGTATGGTTATGCCGTGTTCGTGGAAGGCGCGCACAATGGCAAACCTCATTTTGCTTTTGGTCGTCTCAATCCGGAACATGTTGTCGCTCCAGAAAATAATTTGAAAATCGAGGGAGGAACTTCCAAAATTCATCAATCGAATGTAAGGTGTGTATTGCGGAGTAAGCAGTATGTCTTCGCGTTTTCTGACCACCTCCAGCCAGTTTTTAGATAATCAATCGTACACCGCCCAATTCCGATACCTGATACGGGAAGCGATCTCCAGGGGATCCAATGAACATGAAGTTTTTGGGGATATTCCATTTTTGGGAAAGTTCTGCAATGAGCTCCGGGCCGAATTGCCCCACAATTTCCAAGTATTCAATGTGTAGGTCAGGGTATGCCCTGTCTAACACCTCAAGGTCGTTGCGGAGGGCTTCGTTGACCATTTGATCGTTGGCTAATACGGTCACTATTTTTAATATTCCGGTTTTTTCATTGTTTTGCACATACTGAAGTACTCGGTTTAATACGGCTACATTGTCTCCTTTGGTGAAAAAGACGAATTGTTGTTCTTTCATCTTTTTGAGCGTTTCATGCAAATATTGGCTGCTGACAACGACAAACCGCCGTATTGGGCGGTACAAATAATCAATGGTGTAAATCAGCGTCAAAAAGATTCGCCCTCGGTTGAGCAGTAATATCGTGATGCCAAAAGCGGGTACCAAGTATTGGAAGAATACGAACAAGGCATCTGGATTGAGCTTGGCATTCCCCCAAAAGGCTGTAGCAACAAATGCAATGGCGGCCACTACGGCCAATGGATGAGCGTACAAGGGGCGTGGAAGCTTTGAGCGTTTTATTTTCAATAACAAATTGCCCAAGCCAAACAAAGCCATTACGGCCAAAAATGAAAAGGTATAAACACCAGCCAAAGCCCCTAAGTCGCCCCGTGTTGCAAACAGCACGGATACGCAAATGATGAAAAACCCTATCACAATTCGATAATTGACGTTGTGGCGGTTTTTTGCCAGGAAAAAATTCGGCAAGACGCGGTCAAGTGTGATGCGCTCAATCAAGCCACCGACACCGACAAAGGAGGTGAGCACTGCACCGCTCAGCACCAACACAGCATCTACAGAGATAACCCAGCCGAGCCAACTACCGCCAGCTTCATTACCGATGAAGGCTAAAAGCGACTCCCGGTGTTCGCCTACGACACTCAAAGGAATAATGCACAGCACCAGTAATGCGATCACAGGGTTGAAGAAACTCACGACCGCCCACATGTTGCGCAATGTCTTAATAAATACACCAGGTTGCTGCTCTTCCACAAAATTGGCGGAGCTTTCAAATCCGGAAATACCGAGCATTGCCGCAGAAAACCCGAGAAACAAGGCTGTAGTAATGCCACCGGAAGCAATTGGTTGTTGCCAGTTCTCCATAAAAATAGCACTTCCGTGCCCGAGTAAGAACCAAACGCACACCAATACCAAAAGTGATAGGGTGGCTAGATGCGATAAAAAAATTACCACAGCCACTATTGCTGACTCTCCGATACCAAAAAGTGCCAGGCTCATGAAGACAGCCAGCAAAACGATGGTGGCGATTCCGACGGGCAGACCGTTTACCATGTTGTGTAAATAGTGCATCGCCTCGCTCGCCGAAATGACCGCTGTAGCCATATAGGAAAGTATGGTGAGGCAAGCTGCCAGGGTCGCTAACTGTTTGGATGTGGTGTTCAGTAAAGCGTTGTAGGCACCGCCATTGAGCGGCAAAGCGCCGACAACTTCTCCATAAATTTTTCTGAAAAGATACAGTACCAAGGCTACGATAAGCAGTGATATCCAGGCATACTGCCCAGCATAAAGTATGGTTAAAGCGGAGACATACAAGCAAGATGAGCTTATGTCATTGCCGCAAATTGCCGTGGCTTGAAGCTCGTTGAGCTTCTTTGGGTGAGATTTTTTAATCATTAAATTTGGTACATTAGCTTGAGAAAGTCTTGTTAGGGCAAGGCATGTCGTTATCAATATGATTCTTAGCAAAGATTTTTCCGCTTATTCCATGCAAGGTGTCTGAGTTTCCGGAAGCAGCATCAAATTCGGAAAATTTCTCGATACATCCTGCAAATATTGACTTATCCGTTCATCGCGCCCGGCACCATAGCAATCTATTACCATGCCCTTATCCACGCCGTTGTTGTTTTCTAACAGGTATAATATTGAATTGTCAGAAGGATCTGAGAACCCTTCAAATCGATGTGTCTCCACGATTTTCCACGTTTTACTTTCATTAAGTTGTTTTGAAAAATCAAATGAATACGTGTAGCCTCGTTCGGTGTAGTGGTTTACTGCTTTGCTTAGTGTTCTAAAATACATATCGCTCGGTTTGGAGGGTTTTAAACGTGAACAGACAATCCGTCCCTCAATTCGGTTTTGATCTCTTCGATCTTACTTTCTACCCAGTTAATGGCATCCGTTTTCCCGCTGTCAGGAATACCTAAAACGAGAAGCATGGCTTTGTTGTGGCGGATAATCCGGCGCAGGAAGCTGTACTTTTAGTTTCTCAGCTGATTTGCAAATGCCTGACGCTACAAAACCATGGGCTGTTTCGGTATTGATTACAATTCCATGTTCTCCTTGTAGCTGGCCTTTAACTTTTTCCAGAATTTCAAAGGATTCATCCTTTATGATGGAAATCACAGGCGTGGTTATAGGCAACATATCAAAATGGCCGCAAGTCAACAGATTTTCACTGACAACAAGCAATATCGTTAATTTAGCGTGTTGCCGTTTGGCCATTGCTACCGCTGAGTCCAGGGCGTTGAGTGAGGCTGGAGAAAAGTCCGTGGGGACGAGGATGTGTTTAATATTGAGAGCGTTCATAATGTTTGCAGCTCTAGTTAAAACTGTTGATACAAAGGTCAGGGAATGCACTTTGGAATAACCTGACAGATATCAGGTTTTGGTGTAATTTGGCTTGCGATTGGCAGTTTTTGCTGATGGTTGTTCGTTTGCACGACTTCTGTTAAAGTGCTTGACATTGAGTTTCAGCACTTAAATCCAAAATTTATTCAGAGTATCTTGGCTTGTGTGCTGAAACACAATCCAAAACGTGCGCGCAAAGGCTGTGCAAACGAACAACGAACAACCAAACCGTCTATCGGCCACCGTCCACCGATTTCTGAACAATTACCCGGTGCGGAAATGGAATTTCAATCCCCTGGGCTTCAAATTTTGCCTTTACTGCTTTTAACAACTGATGCCGCAATTGCACACCATCGTCGCTGTTATCGGCCCACATATAGGCACGCAAGTTGACGGAGCTTTCAGCCCAGGCAACAACTCGAACATCCACTATGGGTTTTCCTTCCGCCACCTCCTCTGGTGTGCGGTTATCAAAAATAAGGGGGTGACTTTCAGCCGACTCGCGGATAATGGCAATCGCCAGATCAACGTCAGAACCATAACCAATCCCAACCTCAAGCCATTCGCAAACCTTGGTTTCAACCATATTAAAATTGGTGACATATTCTTTGTTGACGATGGCGTTTGGAATGATAATTCTGCGGTTCTGAAAATCCCGAATCACGGTATGACGCAAAGTTAGGTCTTCCACCACACCTTTTACGGTAGATCCAATTTGGACAGTATGGCCGATTTGAAAAGGCTTAAACGCTACAATAAAGGCACCGCTTACAAGATTTGAAATGGCCTCCTGAGAAGCCACCCCGATCACCAGTGCGATCACACCAGCACCTGTCATGGCAGATTGTGCCAAAAAACGCAAATCTGGGAATGAATAAGCTGCTAAACTGATACCAATGATATAAATAAAAATGGTACAAAGGGAATTGAGGTATTTGTAAGTAGTCGGGTCTTGCTTGTCCGATTCAAAGGACTGTGTAATCTTGTGCCGGAAGTAACTACGCGTCAAGGCGACGGTGATTAATGTTGCCACAGCCACAAACCCTATCCAAATGATCCGTTCAATATTTTTGCTGATGACTTCGTATTTGTCGCCATCAAAGAGGGTATAGCTTGCCAGGCTTAATCCCAGAATACCAAAAAATATATTCAGGGTGCGCTGGATAGATCGGTAGGTATAAATATTCTTACTGGCTCTTTCTACCGCCCGCTTGTTGATTTTACTGAAAACAAGTCGCACCAGTATTAACATCAACAGTGTAAACGTGGCAACGATGATCAGCCAGGTGATTTTTTTATTAGATTCAATAAATTCGAACATGTAGAGCAACTATTTTTACTTGAAACTTTGCCGCTTTTTACTTCCTTGAAGCACGGCCATGTATTGGCAGAAAAGCGTAAAGGTAGCAGTTTACAAATTTGCCTTTTGAATGTTATTACATTACTTCTCTACAGAATCCGTTACTTTTACTGGCATTTCCTGCAAAAACAGCCATGACGGACGAACAAAAGCAAGCCGAACTTCGCAAATATTTCTTTAAGCCCACGCCATTTTGGGAACGCATTCCCAGTGCCCTTTGGGCGGAACTACAGTCCTATGCGCGCCCCCAGACTTTCAAAAAAAAAACCTTGATTTACAGTGAGGGAAGTTACCCGAAGGGTCTGTATATTATCAGGCAAGGCAGGGCCAAGGTATTTATCATCAACAATGAGGGCAACGAGCACATCATTTTTTTTCTTGGAAAAGATGAAGTGTTTGGCCACCGTTCCATCGTTTGCGACGAACCGAGCTCCGTATTTGTGGAAACCATTGATGATTGCACCGTAGATTGTATCCCCAGGCAGCATTTTGAGTACTATTTGCAAGAATCTACGGCGTTAAATGCCGCATTCCTGTATTACCTGAGCCATGAGTTCCGCGTTTTTGCAAATAAAATCAGCGCATTTGCACAAAAGCCTGTCGCGGAAAGGGTAGCGCTGGCGCTATTGGTGCTCAATGAAAAGTTCAATGAACACCCGCATTATGTTATGGTGCTAAATTTCACCCGTGAAGACCTGGCTTCTTACATCGGCACCGCAACAGAAAACCTGATTCGCCAATTAAAAGCCTTGAAAGATGATCGGGCTATCATCGTCAGGGGGCGCAAAATCATCATTGAAGAAACCGACCTGCTGCTGGAACGCGCCAAGATTTTTTGACAGACGCACAAAGGTCTCAAAATGAAAAACGGCCATTTCACAAAGCGAAATGGCCGTTCTTTTATGAAAAATTATCAAATTATCAAATTATTTATTTTTTCCAAGGCAGCTCCAACACCTTTTGTGCTGCCACTTCGCCAAGACGCAGGCCTTCATCACAGTCCATACGGAAGTGAACACCCAGCGGTATCCGTGAAATGGCATTTTCTACACCTAAATCTTTAAAAGAGCTAAATGAGCGGGCGGTTCCAATAAATTCAGTCCTGCCATCATGACAATAGTCCGTGAAGGTGTAGGTGCCAGGGTGTTTTGGTGTAAATTCAAAAAAAGCAGACAGGATTTTAGCCCCAGCGCCACCAAATCCGGAATGTCCTGATGGATAGGC
>JBBRWA010000097.1:0-17903 GCA_038246345.1 Chitinophagales bacterium | reverse complement strand
TACCCTCCCTTGTGTACTAATATCAAGGGCGTGGAAATTGCTTAAGTCGCGGGTCTCGGTCGTGAGGTCGCCTTTGCCACGCAGCGCGGGTTCACAAGCGGTAAAAAACAAAGCAGTGAGCAGTGCAGGAACAAAAAGAATTTTTTTCATCGTTAATTTAATTTGATAATGTGATAATTTGACAATATGATAATTGGGGGCATTTGTGTAAAATTTGGCTGAGGTGCTGTTTGGGGTGCTTGTTAGTTTTCATTGCTGGTACAAAAGTGCGATGGCGTCTGACCTGGGACAATTTTTTGTGCTTGAAGCGGGGTCAATATTAATTGAAGCTTTATAAAAACCTCTTAGGAAAAAACCCTCACACCCCCCCCAAAAAAAGCGCTGCTTTTTTTGGGAGGGTACTGAGGTTTTAGACCTACGAGGTTTAGGACGTGAAATGAGGCGCGCACCAATACAATAGCCTGCCCCGGAACACTCCGGAGCAGGCTATGGCAACATTAAGAATCTATATCATTTAAAAGACTTCAACAAGCGCATGGCCTGCTTCTTATACGTCACGCCGTCGTCAGCATCGATGTATCTTTGCAGGTATTGCCGCGACTGAGTTATATCATTGATTCCAGCATAAGCAACGCCCAGAAAATAAAGGGCAGGAGTGCTGTAGGTGCTTGTTTTATCCTTTGAAACTGCCGCGAGCGCATTGATGCAATCAGCGTATTTCTTCTGCCCCAGGAAAGACATGCCCAGGTAAAACCGGTAGTCCATTCGAGTTGGGTTGGCGTTCACCACATCGGTGAGCTTCTGGGAAGCTTTCAGGTAGTTTTTCTGGTCGTATGCAGCAAAAGCATCCAGCACATCAGGCGACACTGTTTCAGTGCTTTCTCCCAGGTTTTTGAACTTCATTTTGTTGGGGAAATGCTCGATAGACTGCGCCAGTATTTCTTGCGGGCTTCCAGCGTCTGGGTCCGGGATAAATACATAGGCCACAATAAGCAAGGCAATGGCAGCAGCAGCGGCTAAGGCTTTTTTATACATGCTTACGGTTCGAAAAGGCGGCTTCGCCGCGTCGCGCCAGTGCTCGTTTTTGATGCCTTTGGCGAGGGAAAGTTTGGAAACTTGCTGCGCGAGGCCTTGCTGCCAGGCAAATTCGGCAGCCGCTTTTGGGTTCTCAGCTAAAATTGCTTTCAGCTCCACTTGCTCAACAGCCGTGAGGGCGTTGGCGAAGTATGATTCTATGAGTTGTTCTGTTCGGTGATTCATGTTGCATGAAAATTAGGCGGTTTTAAATGTGTTTCAGTTGGATTAAAAAGAGTGATGAGATATGAGTGATGAGTGATATTATCTTAGTTTGTCGAGGGCGCGTTTGCGGAGTTGGCGGACTACGTCGGGGCTGGCATAGCCCATTACGGTTGCGATTTCCTGGCTTGTGAGGCCTTCCTGGTAGGTCAGCACAAGGAGGCTGCGGGCGGGTTCTCCCAAAGCGTCCACTTTTGACCACAATTGCTCCTTTTCCTGGGTAGCTATCATTGTTGTTTCTATGCCGCTGTCTATGTCCTTTATCACGGGCATGAAATCCTCCCCTGGCAATGTTGTACGGCTGCGTTTTCGATTAAAAGCCTGCATCAGGTTTTTGCAGATGCCAAACACGTAGGTACACAGCGTACCCGCGAGTTCCGACAAGCGCCCGGATTCAATATTAAGCACCGCAATGAGTACCGCGTTTTGGAAAATATCTGCCAAATCGTGGCCGTCAAGCCTTGCGTTTTCCCTGCCCCACCCTACAAATTTTGGCCGACAATCGCTGTACAGCCTGGCCGCAGTACGGTTTGGATTTTGCTGGAATTCTTTGAGTTCGTCTTGTTTGTCGCTCATATTTCGTTTTGCCGAAGGCTGGGATAATAAAGACCGGCGTGCAAAAGTAGAGCGGTATTTGGGGGTTAATGCAGTCTGGAGGAAAAATGTTAACAGAAAAGCGTGGTTTTTAAAAAAAATCCTGTTTCCTTCGCATAAAATATCGTTTAAACGTGTTTAATTCGGCATTTCTCAAGCGAATATTCTTTTTGCACTTCTAACCCTTCCCATTATGAAATTCAAACGAACACTTTCCCAAAACATCTTCTTGTCAATTTTTTCCCTGTTGTCCCTTACTGCTTTTGCGCAAAACGGTGGTCAGCGACTACAAACCATGCAAGGCGATGTACTGTTGGGTACCACAGACAAAAACGGAGGCCCCATCAACGTTACAACGGCAGCCCCACTAAACTTTAGATCACTCGATGCGCCTACACCAACCATTCCCAACGCAAGTTGCGATGGACGCCTGAACCAAAACTGCGGCTGGTACAAAGGCTTTTGGATTTTTGGCGATGGGAACTACCTCAAATTTGATGATGATGTTGCAGCCATGGATGCCAACTCCCTGAATATCAGGAGTTACGACTATGGTAGGAACGGTACGTTCAACCCGGTTGTATATTTAACTGAAAAATACAACAACGATGACCCACCTGAAGCCGCACGGGCCAGGCTGAATATTAACCAGGCTACTACAAGTGGCGTGATACCTGAACCCACTCGAAGGCTGGCCAACAGCCCGCAAAAACGTATCGACATTGACTACAACCATGCCCCAAGGGTAAAATATCCGATAAATTTTGTGCTTTCCTACCGAAGCGGGGAAGATGCAAGCAACGTGCTTTTCTTTTACAATGGCCTGAAAAACAGCGCTGATTTCTCCTCCATTGCGCCAACTAGTATTCTTAAATACGATACCAGCGAAGCAGCAGCCTACCACACCACTGCTTATGGGCCACAAAATTGGATAAACCTGCAAGCTGGAATTGGTACAAACGCTCCCATAACAACTGGCACCATTTTGGAACCCCTGAACAATCGGTATAAAAGCCTTTTGAACTACAATGTCCAGAATCCTATTGCCGCTTTTACGCAAGGCCTGACGGAATTGCGGGTATTCCCTGTGCTTAAAACCAATGCCTCCAGCGCCCTTCCCGGCGGCAAAATCCCAACCAACCCCACTTCTTTTACGGCCATATTACTCGGTACAAAACCCATTACCGACGCAGATCCAAACTACAACAAGCTGACCTCCCTGGCCAAGCAACTGATTGGCGACAATATTCCTTCAGACTTAAGACTTAACCCAAACAGCAACCTCTTTATCCGGGATATTCAATATCAGGAACTACAGATTCTGCGCAGCCACGACCCGAACAGCTTGACCGTGACAGATGTCAGGGATCTTGGCAATGGTCAATACCGCGTTTTTTTCAGAATGGTTGTTTGCAATGAAGGAGAATCGCCTGAAACCAATATTTCACTGCGCTTCAACGACCTGAGTGGCGGCAAATACACCGAACGTCCATCGGCAATTACAGGTACAGGTTTGGACGGCATTGCCCAGGTATGGACAGGCGGTAGTGCCGGCTCGCCTTGGAAAGTCAATTTACCAGGCTATCAAATTTCAGGCGTGCCTGCAACCTACAGCCCTGCTTGTAATGAATTGTTTTTTTCCATGGACACGGATCTGGATGGTGTGCAAAAACTCTATCAAAATAGCCCCAGAGCACTGGAGACCTGTGTCGATTTCTCGGCTGGCGCGGGCGAATGCAGTCTAAATGAACCATTACCAACGAACACTTATCTAACGGATGGAAAATACCGGGCTCCTGATCCCGTTCCTACGCCAGATGGCTCTCCCTGGATAGTTTGGGCGATATTGATCCTTGTACTAATCGGTATTCTCTGGTTTTGGTATTCCAAACAAGACGAATGACCCCTACCCCTGAATGCCTCGCCTTATTATGAAAAATTTTTTCTTCCTATTGATAGTATTGCTCTTTGCACACGCTGCAAACGGGCAAACGGACTCGCTACAAGCAGAGAACTATGTTGTAATGGCAAAAGCGGCGCTAAAACAGCACAAAACGGACAGCGCCACCATTTACCACGACCTTGCGTTAAAGGTATTTAAAGAGAAAAACTTACTGGTGCCTTGGTTAAAAAGCTATTCAACGCTGGCATACGTCATTGGAAGCGATCTAAAGCAGCCTTTCCAGGCCGTTGAACTGGTAGAAAAGAGTTTGCAGGAAAAATGGAGGTCGCCCAGTACAAACAAAGAATGGGAGCAACTGGCCATGAGCCAGCTCGCCGCTGGCCACATTTTAAATAAAAAAGCAGCCGACCTCAACGGAGCAAAAAAATATTATGAGGCAGCGGAAGAGATTTTTCAAAAAAAATTGGATGAAAACTGCGACAGAATTGCGGTTTACCTGTATCACAACCTTGCCAATATTTATACGAGACATGGCGATTATGAGCGTGCCATAAGACTACTTGAGCACAGTTTGGCCTATAACCGCTTATATCCAGGTGCGCTGGTAGTAGACCATGGCGACTTGGCAATCGCACTCAATGAAACAGGGAAGTACACAGAAGCGCTAGAAATCGTCAGGCAAGGATTTGCGTTACCGAATATTAGCAGCAAAGTAAAAATATCACTCACACAGAACGAGGCAGATGCATTGTTAGAACTGAACCGCCCAACAGAAGCGTTAAAAGCACTTGACAGAATACCAAGCTTAATCCTTAAAATGGTAGAGGAGAAAGGAAGCTTGGACGAGCAACAATATAGGATGGACTATTTTTCCTCCCGCGCCGACCTTCTACTTGCCCTAGGCAAAATGACTCAGGCTGAGGACAGCTATTTAAAAGCCATCAAAGAAGGAGTCGAGTATTATGGCACCAGGCAGCGAAGAGAAATCGGGAAAATATTCGATTATTTAGGAACGTTGAAGCTTCGACAAGGAAAATACCAGGAAGCACTTTCATACTTCCATCAGGGATTGCAGTGTGTGGTACCTGGATTTGAAACACCTGATCCGACACAAGCTCCTGACCCCAAAAAATTTATCAACGAAAATACCATTCTTGAAGCACTCGAAGGCAAAGCCAAAGCATTCGTCGGCCTTGGTCAGCTTGAAAAAGCACTTGTTTGTTACGAACTCATCCCAATAGTAGAAGCCAAGCTTCGCGCCACCCATGCTTACGAATCATCCTCGCTGCTGGCACTGAGCGAAAGCAGGAGCCGCTTCGATCAAGCCGTTTCGATTGCCTGGATGCTTTACGAGCGCAGCAACGGCAACCGCAGTTTTGCCGACCGCGCTTTCCGACTTACCGAACAGGCACGTGGCATGTTGCTGCTGCAAAGCCTTGCCCTGGCTCAAGCGAAATACCAGCTTCCCGAGGCTGTTCGTCAGCAAGAGTCCAGCTTAAAAGTGAAACTTGCCTGGTACGAACACGAAATTGCTTCCGAAGAAGAAGCAGGGGCAGATGGCGATGCCCAGCGCCTGGCTCAACTGAAAAAGGAGCTATTCGACCTCAAACAAGAGGATGAAAAATTTAGTGCGGAGCTCCGGCAAAACTACCCGGACTATGCCGCGCTCTCCGATGAAATACATTTTCTGGAATCAACCGAAGTTCCCTCTTTGTTGCGCCAAGGCCAGGCATTGATCGATTTTTACCTGACTGCCACCGATATCTATATTTTCTCTTTTGATGAAAAGGGCAGTTTCTATTGGCGTAAAGCAGTATTGCCCGTCGGGTTTCGGGAATCAGTAGCCCAATTCGCTGAATACCTGGCCAAAGGCGATGAAGAGGACAAAAATGGTGCCTTGATGTTCCGCAACAACGCCAGCGCCTGGTACGAGCTGCTGCTGGCACCCGAGCTCCAGCGTATGATGCCACAGTCGGGCAGCCTGATAATTGTGCCCGACGATGCACTGGTTTTTGTGCCCTTCGAGATACTGCTCCGCCAACCAGCCCCTACGGGCAATTGGCGCGACCTGCCCTGGCTCCTTGCCCACTACAACACCAGCTATGCCTACTCCGCCACGCTGCTGAAAATGCAACAAAACATCAGCCAAAAACACCGGGAGCGCAAGGAAGCAACGCGTTTTGTATTTGGTGGATTTGCGCCAAGTTATTCCAGCACAGGCGTTTACAAACTGACCAGCACCGAATCCATGGTGAACAGCGCCCAAAAATTGCTGGGTGGCAAAACCTGGTGCAGCGACCAAGCCAATGAAGCAACGTTTAAGGATGTCGCCCCGCAATGCCGCCTGCTCCTGCTGGCCATGCACGGACTGGCGGATGCCGAAAACCCTGAATTATCGCGCCTGCTTTTTGGTGATCCACGGCCCGATTCTTTGGAAAACGACAATGTGTTGTATGCCAGCGAACTGCAAATCATGCAGTTGCAGGCCGATCTGGCAGTGCTCAGCGCCTGCCATTCAGGCTTTGGCAAGCTGCAAAAAGGGGAAGGCGTATTCAGCCTCGCGCGGGCATTTGCGCGGGCAGGTGTACCCGCAACCCTGATGAGCATGTGGCTGCTCCATGAAAACACCGCCGGGCCATTGGTACAGACCTTCCTCCAGTACCTGCAAGCCGGCAAAACAAAAGACGAAGCCTTGCGCCTGGCAAAACTGGACTTCCTCAAAAATGACCAGAATTTTGAAATGTCGCACCCGTTTTATTGGGCGGGGGTGATGGCGAGCGGGGATATGTGTGCGCTGGATATTCAACGGAAATCGCGGGGTTGGTGGTGGGTGGTCATTGGCCTGGCAGCACTTTTTGGTGGTTGGTTGGTGTTCCGGCAAAGTCGTAGACGATCAAATGTGCCAGTATGAATCAAGCATATTCCAACAATTTAAGCTTCAAAAACGAAGACTTTACCTTGGTACCGCTCCCATCAGGCGAATACGAATCCTGCACCTTTTCCAATTGCAACTTCGCCAATACTGATTTGTCCCGCCAAGTTTTCACGGATTGTACATTTGAACATTGCGACCTGAGCATGGCTACCGTGCGGGAAACAGCCTTTCGGGAGGTTACATTTAAAAACTGCAAGATGTTGGGCCTACAGTTTGGCGACTGCAATACATTCTCGCTTTCCTTTGGATTTGAAAATTGTGTGCTCAACTTTTCCTCTTTTTTCAACCTGAAACTAAAGCAAATATTGTTCGACAACTGCAAGTTAGAGGAGGTTGAGTTTGTAAAGGCCGAACTAATGCAGGCCTCCTTCAAAGATTGCGACTTAAGAAATGCCGTTTTTGAAAACACCCAGCTGGATGGCGCCGATTTTCGGACGGCGTACAATTTTTCCATCGACCCGGAAGCGAACAGTATTACCAAGGCTAAATTTTCGAGCGGAAATGTAGCGGGCCTTCTGGGGAAATACAAGATCGTCATCGAGTAATGGAGATATCATACATTAGCCCCTCATTCAAGTAGCAAAAACCCTGTACATGCGATTCACCACTTTATTGACTAGCGCCATTTGGCTGCTCAGCGCCTTCTGCACTCCCCTACACGCACAAGCCGACACCGTAAAAATCGGCGCGTTTATCAGCGATATTTACGATATAAACCTCAGCGACAAAAGCTTTAGTACCCAATTTTGGGTATGGTTCAATTACAAAAACGAGGAACTGAAGCCGCTCGAAACCTTGGAAATCACCAACGCCAAGGAGCTCGAATCCAGCCTGGAGTTTGTAGAGCCCAAAAACGGCATCTTTTGGGCGGGCAAAAAAGTAAAAGCCGTCATCAAAAAGGACTGGGACATCCGCAAATTTCCCTTCGACACGCAAACCATGCGCATCGAGTTGGAAGACAGCAACAGCGACATCGAATCATTGGTGTACGTGGCGGATACTGCTAACACGCGCCTAGACCCCGAATTTGTACTCGGGAATTGGACGATTGAACGCTTCGAACTTAAGACGGGGGGTAAAAAATACGCTACCACCTACGGCGATCCATCCCTCACGGGCAGCAGCAGCGAATACCCGCATTCCGAAATCATCATTCAGGTGAAACGACAAAGTTGGGGTTTGTTTTTCTCCTTGTTTACGGGCATGTACGTCGCCTTTTTCATCTCATCGCTGGTGTTCTTGATCGACCCTATTGATGTTGACCCAAGGTTCGGGCTCTCCGTGGGTGGTTTGTTCGCGGCTGTGGGCAACAAGTATATCGTCGATTCAATCCTGCCCCAATCCACCACCTTTACCTTGGTGGACAAGCTGCATATTGTCACCTATATTTTCCTGTTGCTGTGTATCATCCTTTCGGTGATCTCGCTGCGGCTCTGGAAGACGGATCGGGAGAAACAATCTGTGCGCTTTGATAAGCGGGCTTATCGTTGGATTATTTCGGTGTATGTGTTGATCAATGTTTTGTTGATTTGGATGGCGTAGAGCAAAGAAAATCGTTGAATATTTGCATCCTGTCAAAAAATGTTCGTAAATTGCATTAACTCTTCATTTTAAACCAAGCATTCACTGCTTGATAATCCCGTTAACCTTTGATTTATTTCAGCCCGGAGTGTAAAGACCCTCCTACCTTTTTTTGTATTTTCCCTTCCTGTGTTAATTTCAATGTAGTGCAAAATTCTTGATGGCTTACACAAGGCTACGGACGCAGATTCAAGTTTCAAATGCAATAGCTGTTTTTTTGTCATCTTTCCGCCCAAATCATTCAATATGAAACAATTACTTACCATCGTCCTACTTGCGAGCACTTTCTTAGTTGCCTGTCACACATCAAAAAAAGCGATTTCCGCAACTTCCACTATTGAAAAACGGACTTATAACGACCCTATTAAAAGCTTGAATGCTTCCAGGGCTTTTTTGTTATCAAGAAAAAAATGCAGTGTTCTGGTAATAGCAGATAAAGCCAATCCTGAAAAAGTATCCCGTTATTACGTGCTTCAAGGCGCTGAAACAAAGGAGTTGGCAATCCCTAGCGCTGTAATAAATGCTAGCAATGACTTTGTTTCATTACAATCTGGAAATGACTTCTGGGTATTGTCACTTTCTGATAGTGAACGCTATAAGCGGAATATTACTACTGATGCCCACTTAATATTACTTAAAGGTTTTGGCCTGGCCAAATATTTGGATGGTGCCATGAATTTTGATGCATTTGTGGCCGAAATAAATGCTGGAAAGCATGATGGGAAGTTTCAATAGAGAATCCATTTGACGCCTCGCGTGGTTTTTCCCCTCGCGTGGTCTTCTTGCCTCCCTCACCACGCCGCCCTGCCGCCCTGCATGTGTGTTTTATCGGTGGGTGGTTTGTTCGCGGCTGGGCAACAAGTACATCGTCGATTCAATCCTGCCCCAATCCACCACCTTTACCTTGGTGGACAAGCTGCATATTGTCACCTATATTTTCCTGTTGCTGTGTATCATCCTTTCGGTGATCTCGCTGCGGCTTTGGAAAACGGATCGGGAGAAGCAGTCTGTGCGCTTTGATAAGTGGGCTTATCGTTGGATTATTTCGGTGTATGTGTTGATGAATTTTTTGCTGATTTGGATGGCGTAGGAAATTGAGCTGTATTTTGTGGAATGAACGCAAGCACAAGCCGTTTGTGCTTTTTTATGGCACCCATTTACGAATAAAGACTATATAGGCAGATTAGAACTTGAACTTCTAATTTGCAAAAAAATGATTCCAAGATTATTGAACCAGCATGTAAAGGCCGCAGCAGAAAAAATGCCGGCAGTTGCCATAACCGAGCCCCGGCAAAGCGGAAAATCTACCCTCGTCCAACAAGTTTTTCCTGATCACGCTTATGTCACCCTGGAAGATATCGAACATCGCAGGTTTGCGCTGGATGATCCCAAAGATTTTTTTGCGCAACCTTGGCGCTCAGGCAACCATTGACGAAGTACAATATGCGCCCGACCTGCTCTCCTATGATTGCTGGCTTTGCAGTACATGCCAACGAGCACACTAATGCCTTCTTGCCAGCTTAGTCATAAACCACACCTCAAAAGCGGTATAAACAACGTAGCAAAGCAGGAAAATCGCTACAAACCACTCGTTTGTGGGATTGGAAACCTTTTGATACAACAACAACCAGCCAATCGCCAGCACCATTTTCCCAAATACGGACACCGAAACCAAGTTGGTAAAGGCATGTTTGTTTTTCGCGCCGGCAGCACTCGCACCGGCAAAATACAAGCCAATACAAACCACTAAAAAAAAGCCAATGGTTGCCATCGCAAACTGCCCATGCTGCTGCGCTTGTGGCGCGTAGAAATGAAGCCCGGCCAAGAGCGCTGCGGTGCCAAGCGTGACAATGGCCAAGTTGAGAAAAAACGATTTGGTTTGCATAAAAAAATATGGGATGCCGGATTGTCGGCATCCCATTCAGTCTCTTAATAATTGTTTATAAATCAGGTAGAATGCCGCGAACATGAAAAAAATGGTCAGAAATACGGCGAATAAGGGTCGCTCCAATGCCATTTTCGCATCGAGCCATCTTCCAATAAATGCACCTGCCAAACAAGCGCCCAACAATTGGATCGCCATGCCGCTGTATTTGGCCGTAGCCCTAATTGCGGACTTCCGGTTTTCCTCCGGCGACTTTTTGGGCTGCTGCAGCGGCATCGTTCGTGGGTTTTCCGTCAAAATGTTTCACGGCGCCGTTGGCGTTTCCAACCTCCATTTTACAGGAAACATTGAAACGGGCACCACTTTGCACCAGTAATTTATTGGTGGTTATTTCACCCTCTACTTCAGCAGTTTCGCGGATATTCAGCAATTCCGTAACGTTCATTTTGCCTTTGAAGCGGCCTTCAATCACGGCATTCTGGCAGTGAATTTCGCCATCGACAACGCCTGTTGGGCCAATGATGACTTTTGAATCGCAGCTGAGTTTGCCTTTTATGATACCATCCACTCGAAGGTCATTTTCACAACGAAGTGATCCTTCAACGACTGTACCTTTTACGAGTACATTCAGTGTGCCCGGCGTTGCGGTTCCGCCATTTTTTTTGGAGTCATCAGACTCTTTCGTACTTCCAAACATAACATTTCGGTTTTTAAAACGAATTAACGCGTATCAGGTTTTTGGGATAAGGGATTAAACATCAAGGTGTTTGATGAAAAAAGGCATGGAAAACGCCTTTTTGAGGGAGACAAAAATGAAAAAGATTCCCGGTGCATCCAAGCATTCGGGAATCTTTTTTATCCGCCGAAGCCTTGGCGAAGGAGGATTGCTTGAGGCGATGCCGATCGTACGTTAGACTTTCCAGGTTTTAAAAGCCTGGAAGGTCTTGCACGAAAACGAAAACGACGCTTAAAAATTCGGGCAGTACACACCGCGACGCTCTGGGCCGCAGATTTTGTACACCAGTGAAAACTCAAACGAACCATTGCCATTCGTAGCGGGGAACAAGCTCGAAGTGTTGATGTCGTAGCTGAATCCAATGTTGAATTGCTCGTAATCGAAACGGGTGCTGACAATAAGCGCATCCATCAATTTCTTGTCGTTAAGGCGATTGGCGAAACGTGCCCACAAACCAAACTGGAATGATTGGTTGTAGCGGCGGCTGTTGCCCAACAGGAATTTGAACGAGTTACCGACATTCACCTGCCAGGATGGCCCTTGGAAGAAGGTAACAACACCTGGAGCAAGACCGAACTTTTGTGCCGTCATGAACTCACCACCTGCGTGGAAAGTAAATTTGCTGTACAGCGGAATGTTCGCGTTTTCAAACGACTGGTTGGCACGGTTCAAGTGGCTGAACGCACCGCCAAAATAGAAGTTGGCATCTTCGTTCAATACGCTGAACCAAAGAGCGCCCGCAGAAATGTCCATGAACAGGAAGCTTGGATCGAGGATCACCCCACCTGGCAAATTGCCATCGAATTGACCATTGCCGTTGTTCTGGCTTGGCCACTGCAAGTTGTAGCTTTTGATGCTGCGATTACTCACGCCTACATCGGCACCCAATACGAGGTAGTGGGCTTTTTTGCGGTAACCACCCATTTTCTTGGCATAAGAGCCCGAAAGCCGTGCCTGGATGGTTGCAAATTCAGACGCACCCGCTTTGTCGCCCCAAAGCGTACCGCCTACACCGAAATAATCGTAGCGGCCAACAGCAACTTTCTGGTCATAGCTGGCAGAATAGGTATTGTAAGCATTGTTTTTGAGGATTGAAGCCCACTGGTTGCGGTAGTTTACAACCATCCGGTGGTTACAATTCATAACACCTGTCAACGCAGGGTTAAGGTTCAGGGGACTTTGATAGAACTGAGAAAAGTGAATGTCTTGAGCTTGCACAGAAAGCGTCGCTAGCATCACAAAGCACAGCGTAAAGTGTAGAGTAGTTTTTTTCATAAGACAGACGAACCGTTGTGGTTTGGTTGAAAAACTGCACAGAAATTAGGCAAATGCCCGATCAATATATGGCTTGGGTGGCGAAGGTAAGTTTTTCCAAATTCCCTGCTACCCTTCACCCGAAATTTTAACGCTACAAATTTAAAGTGTGACCAGAACGCGGCACATTTCAAACCTATTATGTCATTTTGGTTAAGGTTTCAGTGCGAAAGATAGTTTAACTTTTGAAAACGCTGCCTGGGAATTTTGTTGTTCGTTGTTTGTTGATGGTTGTTCGTTCGCATTCACTCGATGATTGACTGGCCACTCGGTTTCAAAATAGTTGTTTGTTGTTCGTTTTTCGTTTCATTCACTCGATGTTGTATGGCCGCTCAGTTTCAAAATAGTTGATCGTTGTTTGTTTCCGAGACTTTGGCCTAACATCGTTGCCGTAATGTGAAAAGGGAATGTTTTCTTGAAATTGAAAACATCCCCTTTTTGAAACTGAGTGGCCAGTCAACCGTCGAGTGTGTGTAAACGAACAACGACCAACTAACAACTAAAGAATCGCTTTACTACCCCGCAGTTCGTTTCTCAGCCCAGGCTTTAGCCGTTCTGCGGCTTGTACCAGCATGGCTTCATCGCGGGGAAAAGGAACTGGGCTGCTGCCAATGCAGTTTCTGGAATCCTGGCTCAAAGCCCTGTCATCGCCTTTGAATGTGGCTGCAAAATGCTCAAATTGAATTTCTGTGCCTAAATCGCGGCTGTCCACCGAAGTATTGCGGTTTAGGTCGAAAATCTCCACATAGCCAGCTAATCTTGCTGCCTTGGTTTGGTGGACTTCTAGCACATGCGCACGTATAGTAGTGTATCGCGTTTTTTTGATGTCATTTCCCAAGGTGTCTTTCATCACATTACCGCGTTGATCCAGAACATAGTCCCAACCATCTTCTATCGTTTTTTCTTCGGTATAGGCTCTTTCACTCACCCTTTCTGGGCTGATACTGATGTCGCGGATTTTGAACACCGCTTTGTAATCGAACTGCTCACCAGGCTTCGCATCAAAGAAAAATTCTTTCCATTCGGTATCCAGTTCTTGCTTGCTCATCGCCAGCAGGCGCTCAGAAAAATCGCGCGGGAGTATTTTACCAGATTCGTTTTTCACCTCAAACAAGACAAAAGAAGTACCCAGGTCGCGGGCTTTTGCCATCATATCGTTTTTGTCGCGATAATCGCGGTAATAGCGGGTTTCAAGGTCACGAAGATATTGGTATGCTTTCCGGGCAGCCAATTTGTCGCCACGTTCACCTTGGCCAAGGCTGGTAACAGCTTGGTCGTAAAGGTATTCGGCAGCTTTACCACGGCTTTCAATTTCAAGGCGACCGATGTCGACAAACTCAAAACGCGCCTTGTATCCTTTTTTCGAAACCAAAGGAAGGAGGGGATTTACTTTGTTTTGGCGGGCCCGAATATCGAGGTGAATGTCGTGGATGCGCTCCCATAATTCGGGGCGGCTTTCAGCCTTCAGAGCACTGATGGTTGCCAGGTCGCGCGATTGTGCTTTTTTGAATGCCAGTTCCAGACCCTGTACGTACTCATTTTTTTTATTGTCCTTGCCGCGCAACTTGCGTAAACAAAGGTCGATGGCATCATCGTAGTTGCCGCTTTCGACATATTTCTTTGCCGTCTGACAACTTGTAAGGAGAAAAGCAATCAGGAAAAGGGGCGCGAGCACTTGGAAGCTGGTTTTCATAATTATTTCGTTTTAGATGCTATTGAATCAAATATGACGGAAAGATGCGGGCTTTAACTAATACCATTCCTTTAAAACGTGTTAGGGTTTTTACAAAATTTGTTAAAAAGCAAAACGGCTTCCGAATGGTTGTGAATCAATCGTGAATTTTGTGGCAAACAATTTCTGTTTTTGTTCAATTTGCTTGCTTTTCATTGTGTCGTCTGAAGTTTTTAATGGAAGTTTGCCATTGAAACAGACAATATATAATATGACAACGATACAAGGTCCCGCCATTTTCCTGGCCCAGTTTATGGGCGACAATGCTCCCTTCAATTCCCTTGAAAGCATCTGCCGCTGGGCAGCTTCCCTCGGTTATGTAGGGGTTCAAATCCCGACCTGGGACAATCGGCTGATTGACCTGGAAAAAGCTGCTGAAAGCAAAGCTTACTGTGACGACCTGCGGGGGCGCGTAGAGGCTTGCGGGGTACAAATTACGGAACTTTCTACGCATTTACAAGGTCAATTGGTGGCGGTACACCCAGCTTATGACCTGATGTTTGACGCATTTGCACCAGCGGAATTGCGCGGCAACCCAAAAGCCCGTACGGAGTGGGCGATACAAACGTTGAAAAACGCGGCAAAGGCCAGCCAAAACCTGGGCTTGGATGCCCACGTAACATTTTCGGGCGCGCTGATTTGGCATACGGTGTACCCTTGGCCACAGCGGCCAAAAGGATTGGTGGAAGCGGGGTTCCGGGAGTTGGCGAACCGCTGGCTTCCAATTTTGGATGCTTTTGAGGACGCTGGGGTTGATTTGTGTTATGAAATTCATCCGGGTGAAGACCTGCACGATGGCGTCACGTTTGAGCGGTTTTTAGGCGCTGTAGGCAATCACAAGCGCTGCAATATCCTTTATGACCCTTCCCATTTTGTGCTACAACAACTTGACTATCTGCAATATATAGATTTTTACCACGAGCGGATCAAAATGTTTCACGTAAAAGATGCTGAGTTTAACCCGAGCGGAAAAAGTGGTGTGTACGGCGGGTATCAGGATTGGATAGATCGGCCGGGCAGATTCCGTTCCTTGGGCGATGGCCAGGTTGATTTCGCTTCCATTTTTTCTAAACTTGCCCAATATAATTTCAAGGGATGGGCTGTTTTGGAATGGGAATGCTGCATAAAAGATGCTGAGCAGGGAGCGCAAGAAGGCGCCCCGTTTATCAGTGATCATATTATTAAGGTCACAGAGCGTGCTTTTGATGATTTTGCAGGCGGGGCGGTAGATGACATTCTGCTGAAAAAGCTCATTGGTATTTGAGGGGTGTGTAAAAATCAACCTGCCTCAAACGACCAAGTTATCTTTCACACACTCCTTAAATTAGCCCGCTACTTGCTAAACTGTCAATATTTTTTCTGGCCAAAATGAGTATTGTTACATTCGCCACGTGTTTCCTCGTTCTTAACAAATCCAAATCCTTGCTTTTACTAATGATTAGAAATTTCCTTACCCTGCTCTGCATACTTGTAGGCACTGGTTTGCTCAATGCCCAATCTATGTGGCTTGACGTGCCAGCAAGCGCAGCACCGCTCGTCGGCGAGCGCCGCATTAACCCGGAAAAATTCCGTGCTATGCGTCTCAACCTCAATGTGCTGCAGCCTGTCTTGGCGAGCGCACCGGAGCTGTTTTCATCCATTTCAGCAGCTGACAATCTTCCTGTGATTGAACTGCCTTCTCCGGACGGTAAAATGGTTCGCTTTCAAATTGCTGAAACCCCGGTATTGGCCCCTGAAATTCAGGCGAAGTATCCGAATATCCGCTGCTATACTGGCCGTGGTATAGACGATCGCTCCATTAAAATCAAACTTGATCTTACGCCCATGGGCCTCCACGCCATGGTGACATCCAGTAAATCCGGCTCTTATTTCATTGACCCAATGATCCAAGGCAACAGCGATTACTATGTTGTTTACTTCAAGAAAGACTACTTACCCAAAAAGTCGGATGCGGCTTGGGCTTGCGAAACACCTTCGCCAGATGGGGCAAAAGAATTAGAACTTGGACATGCGCCAGCAACTTCAGCAAGCCCTGATTTTCAGGGAGATACCAAGTTGCGTCGTTACCGTTTGGCTCTGGCTTGTACGGGGGAATATGCTACTTTTCATGGCGGTACAAAACCCCTGGTGCTTGCAGCCATGGTTACAACAATGAACCGTGTGAATGGGGTGTATGAGAATGATTTTGCAGTCACCATGCAAATTATTGCTAATAATGACCTGATTATTTACCTAACTGCAGGAACAGACCCTTATACCAATGGCAACGGTGGTACAATGCTGGGCCAAAACATCACGACCTGCAACAACGTCATTGGATCAGCGAATTATGACATTGGTCACGTATTTAGCACTGGTGGTGGTGGCGTCGCTAACCTGGGTGTCGTTTGTGGCAACTCAAAAGCAGGCGGTGTTACTGGAAGTGGCACACCCGTTGGCGACCCTTTTGATATTGACTATGTGGCACATGAATTAGGCCACCAGTTCGCTGGCAGCCACACGTTTAATAATTGTAGTGGCACCAACAATCAAGCTTCCGCAGTTGAACCAGGAAGTGGAACGACCATCATGGCTTACGCAGGTATCTGCGGTGCCACCAATAATGTGGCTGCCCACAGCGAAGACTTTTTCCATGGATACAATATCACGGAAATGGGTGCTTTTATCTATACTGGATCTGGCAATAACTGTCCGGTAAAGATTACGACTTCAAACAACAATCCAGTTGTTGAAGCTGGCCTGAACTATACCATTCCAAAATCCACCCCTTTCGCGTTGACAGCAGTGGGCAGCGATGTGAACGGCGATACGCTGACGTACACCTGGGAACAGATGGACAACGGCGCAGCCTCCTCTCCTCCACAAGCGACCAATGCGGTTGGGCCACTGTTTCGCTCTTTGAAGGGCACGACTTCGCCAACACGGGTTTTCCCACGTTTGGTTGATATTGTCAACAACGTCAATCCTACCTGGGAAGAACTCCCTGGTGTTGCTCGAAACATGAAATTCCGGGTCGTTGTGCGCGATAATGATTGGTTTGCAGGATGTACTGCAGAAGACGACATGAATGTAACGGTAGCTGCCGCCTCCGGTCCGTTTCTGGTCACCGTCCCTAATACAAACGTGTTGTGGAATGTCGGCACCCCACAAACCGTCACCTGGGATGTTGCCAATACTACTGCGGCACCAGTTTCTTGTTCCAATGTGCGGATTTCACTTTCTACCGATGGAGGCTTTACCTATCCGGTCGTTTTGGCCGACAATGAGCCAAATGACGGC
Source organism: Chitinophagales bacterium (assembly GCA_038246345.1). Lineage (GTDB taxonomy): Bacteria > Bacteroidota > Bacteroidia > Chitinophagales > Saprospiraceae > M3007. Next base: position 648 of record JBBRWA010000097.1, on the reverse strand, counting down.
ATGGCGACTATTTCGGTACCAAATAACGTCAGTACTACCTGCCGGGTAAAGGTGGAAGGTATGGGGAACATCTTCTTTGATATTTCCAATACCAATTTCAGGATTGAACCACCCGTGGTGCCAACCTTTTTCCTGAATACCAATGTTTCAAGTGTCACTGTTTGTGCGGGCGATGCGGCTACTTTCAGTGTGGATTTGGCAGAAGTTCTGGGCTTTAATACGCCTGCCAACATTAGCATCACTGGTGCTCCTGTAGGTGCTATGGTAGGTATCAGCCCCAATCCTGTAATCCCAGCGGGTTCTGCAGCAGTGACCATCAGCAATATTACGACTGCGATGGCAGGAGTTTACACTCTTGATATCCAAGTGGTTGCAGGCGCTGTTACCCGAAATGGCGTTGTCACCTTGACAGTATTGCCCGGCATACCTGTCAGCGCTAATTTGGACAGCCCTGCCAATGGCGCTACCGGACTGGCTACCATTGCATCCTTGCAGTGGACCACGAATTTTGCCACAAACTCCTTGATACAAATAGCGACCAATCCTTCTTTTGTAGCTGGCTCAATTATTTCTACACAAACCGTTAGCGACACCTCGATCTCGGTCACCAATTTGACCGCTTCAACCGTATATTACTGGCGTGTCCGC